>NZ_JAFMOS010000635.1 GCF_019049755.1 Rahnella perminowiae | reverse complement strand
ACTATGTTCTGATTCATGCCTTTGAAGGCGCGGAGAGTCCGTTTTGCCACCAACGCGCCGAATCTCTTTTAAGCAGTTGGGATATTATCAGCACCTCGCTGGTTGACTTAAAAGATATCCAACCCTTAAGCAAAACCAAGCGGTATACCGGAATGTATTGCGCCACTGCCTTAATTCTGGAAGTCCCGGTACAAAATATTCTGGGGACGCATCCGACTGACGTCTGGTTTCCTAATCACGTCGGGCGTAAAAATGGCTATGCCGGTGGCAGGATTATCGATGCTTCAGCCCTTAGTCGTGCGATATTCCGCGGAGAAGGTAAAGACGACTACCGGTGTGAAGGAGGATATCAACGACTGCTGACGCCTCAGACACTATTGTCAGAAGATAAGAAAAAACGCCATATTGAATCGCATAATGAAGTGCTCATTATCGGTCGCCCGGGAGTTAAGATATATGCCGGTCTGCCGGCAACACAAAGGATCCGGGTGCGCAAAATAGTGGTTGTCGAACATACAGAAAGTAACGATATGTATGATTATTGTGCGGAATCACCCGAAGCAGTCGCCGCTAAAGCGGCAGAAATCAACCAGTTAGAATACGAGATAATTTGAGTCAATATCGATAAGTATGGGGTATACCCTGATGTCGTCCCCTAACAATGACTCCCGGTTTTATAAAATACTGATTATTTCAGGATGAGTATCCGGCCCTTATTCAAACGAAATCCCGCTCTGCCGCCAGAACGCAGCTTCGCTGTTTAACGGCAGGGATATCAGCAAGTTGCACACCTTGCCGATCTAATAACGCAAGATGATGTGATCCGACGCCCGGCATCAATGCTCGCTAAAGCCCAGCGAATTGGGTGTCGGTACCGGCTGTTCGCAGTCAGCCGGATTATCCGCTTTCGCCGGATCACAAATTGCCGCCTGTGGCGGCAGGAAAATATGGTCAAGGATCGCACGCGCCGTTGGCCCTGCTACGACGCCGTCGCCGCCGCCATTTTCCATGATCAACGCCATCACCACTGTCGGGTGTTTATAAGGCGCAAACGCCGTATAGAAAATGTGGTCACGTAAACGTACCGGCGTCATTTTAGCGTTATAGACCTGATTCTCCCGCAAACTAAATACCTGTGATGTGCCGGATTTGGCCGCGATCTGATAAGGCGCGGTATGGAAAAGTTTATAGCCGGTACCGTTCGGGAGATTAGCCATCCCGAACATGCCGTTCTTCACGATGCCCCAGATCGGCGATTTTGGATCAGCAATTTGCTGCGTTGGCGGCATCTTATAAGGGGTAACTACTTTTCCACTTTTTGCAGAATACAGCAGATGGGGCGTTTCCAGCTTGCCGTTGTTCACCAGTGCGCTCAGCGCCCGTACCATCTGAATCGGCGTCGCCACCCAGTAACCCTGGCCGATACCTACCGAAACCGTATCCCCCTGGAACCAGCCTTTTTTGTGAACCTTCATTTTCCACTCACGGCTCGGCAGCACACCGTTATATTGCTCATCCAGATCAATACCGGTCGACTGACCATAGCCAAATTTACTCAGCCAGGTATGGATACGGTCGATGCCCATTTCATAGGCCACCTGATAGAAGAATGTATCGGCAGATTCTTCGATAGCTTTGGTCACATTCAGCATACCGTGACCGGTTTTTAACCAGTCGCGGTAATGGCGCGTGGTACCCGGCAGCGTCCAGGTCGGCGCGCCGAAGAAAGTGGTTTGTGGCGTGATAACGCCTTCAAACAGCGCCGATGTCGCCATAAAAGGTTTCACCGTCGAAGCCGGCGGATACAACCCTTGTGTCACACGGTTGATCAGCGGCAGATCCGGATTTTTCAGTAACGCGCTGTATTGTTTACTGGAAATGCCGTTCACAAACGGGTTCGGATCATAACTCGGGCTGGAGACCATTGCCTTGATCCCGCCGTCACGCGGATCCATCACCACCACCGCCGCACGCTGCCCTTTCAGCACTTTTTCGATGTACTGCTGCAAATCCAGATCCAGCGTCAGATAAATATTTTGCCCGGCCTGCGGCGGAACCTCTTTCAGTAAGCGCACCACATGACCATGGTTATCGACTTCAACTTCCTGATAACCTGTGCGGCCATGCAGAATATTTTCATAATACTTTTCAACGCCCTGCTTGCCGATATCGTGATCAGCGGCGTAATTCTCGGCGATACCTTCTGCCTCAAGACGTTTGGCATCTTTATCGTTTATCTTCGAAACATAACCCACAACATGTGCCAGTTCCGCGCCATACGGATAACGGCGTTGCTGATAGGTACTGATGGAGACGCCGGGAAAATCAAACTGGTTAACGGAAAAGCGTGCGACTTCGACATCCGTGAGCGCCAGTTTCAGCGGGATCTGCGCAAAGCGTCGTCCATGGATCATCGCATCATGAAAACTGTCCAGATCATCCTGCGTCAGACCGACAATGGGTTTCAGCGCATTTAGCGTAGCTTTAAGATCAGGAACTTTTCCCGGGATCACTTCAATCTGATACAGGGTGATATTTTGCGCCAGCACGACACCATTGCGATCCATGATCAACCCGCGACTGGGTGCGATCGGCAGCATTTTGATGTCATTCTGATTTGAGCGGGTCTGGTAAAAATCATGCATGCCTATCTGCAGGTGATACAGATTAAACACCAGTGCAGACGACAGGAGGATCACGACCAGAAATGCGATCACGGCACGACGAACGAAAAGGACGGACTCGGCGGTATGGTCGCGGATTTCGTCGTTAAGTAAGGCCATAAGCGGGCAAATACCTTTTTTGTCTGCTTCTTGAAGCGGGCGAAAATGAAAAAACTGGATACCGGAAAAGTGCGCAAGAATAGCCCGTCGGGCAACAGGCGACTATAAGAAGTGTGCTAATGAACTGGCTGGAGTGTTTCTATTTATTGCAGGGCGTTGCGGACAGGCGTAACACCCCGGATTCAGAAAATGTGGTGGCCGGGCTTTTTATTTCGCAGTATTCACTTTGCAATCGCCGTAGACATAACCTTCAGTTTGCGTCGCGACCACAAAACTGTCTTTTACGTGAATATACATGAGGTTATCTTGCGCACCGGCTTTCATTGGCTGATTGTCTTTGCCAATGATGTCCGTCAGTTCCGGGCTGGTCACCATTTTGCTCCCATCGGGAGAAAAACTGAACGTGTTACCTGCGTCATAAACCTGTGCATTTTTATTGACGACCTCAGAAACATCGTTGCCATCATCGGACTGAGTATGATGCGTTAATACACATTGATACTGAGTGACAGCAGATGCTGAAAACGACGCCAGCACCAGGGAAACCGCCACATAACTGCCTAACCTGACCATCAGATAAATCCATAAAGTGAGCAAGAGTTCCATGCTATCACTTGTCTGACTGATAGAAAGCGCTCGCGAAAAAAATATTCGCAAGCTGAATGACTTAACTAAAATCCGCCATCATTTATGACAACCCCGTTCAGGGAAGCGCGTTTACTCGTTTTTTGTGCTGCCACCTGGAAAGATCCTGCCTATAATCCGCAGATTGCATTTAAGTTGTTAACAAAGGATTGAGATGAAATCGTTCAAAGTTCCCGGTACGGAAATGCATTTACGTTTCCATGAATTGTCAGGGCTGGGCGTCCCGCTGGTTTTCTTACACGGTCTGGGCTGTGCGGCCTCATGCGATTTTCCCCGGGTGGCGACAGATGCCTTCCTGCGTCCGCGACGCTCGCTGCTGTTGGATTTCGCCGGTTCAGGTTACAGCGATAAACCCGATAATTTCAGCTACAGCCTGCAGGCGCATACTGATTGTGTGATTGCCTGGCTGGAGAGTCTGAGTGTGCCGCAAGTCAATTTAATCGGTCACAGCATGGGCGGCAGCATCGCCATTATGGTGGCAGCGCAACGTCCTGATCTGATCCAGCGTCTGATTGTCGCCGAGCCAAATCTGGATGCCGGCGGTGGCACCTTCAGCCGCGCGGTTGCTCAGTACTCAGAAGAAGAGTATCTGCGCGAGGGCCATGCACACCTGATTAATGTCGCAGTACGCGGTAACGATCACATCTGGGCAGGGTGTATGGGCATCGCCTCGCCGCTGGCTATCCACCGTCAGGCAACCGGGCTGGTCAGAGGTGAAGCGGTATCATGGCGCGAACAGCTTTATCAGTTGGAAATGCCTGCGACGGTACTGTTTGGTGAATTTTCACTGCCTGAACCGGATGTCGCCGTTCTGCCGCAACAGGGTATTCAGACCGCCATTGTGCCGCAAGCCGGTCACTCAATGATGTGGGAAAACCCGACCGGCGTCGCGGCTGCGATTAATGCTGCGCTGAATGCCGGGGCATTGTAGGTCAGAGCATAGAAACGAAAACGAGCCAAAACGGCTCGTTTTTACAGCGTAATGATTTAAATCTCCCGGGCCGGACGTCTCCGACAGCACAACAATGCCTTCCAAAAAAGTTTGTTACCCTGCCCGAAAAAACTAAATGACGGATTAGTGATCCAGATCAACTAAAACCCGCGTCCCGCAAGGCCTGCAGCGGTGTTTTAAGTCCAATTTTGGGATGAATTTAGCCCGAAAATGGCGACTCATGCCGTCATGGATGCATTTCATTCCGCAACTCATGCATCTCACGCCACAAATCATCCGCATCCATTCAGCAGACTTATCATAGCCACAGTTAATTGAATCTACTTCGCTCGGGAGAACCCACTATGAGTGACAAATCTGGCATGCAGAACAACAACCGTACCCGCTGGCTCACACTGGCCGGTACTATTCTTACTCAGCTGGCGCTGGGTTCCGTTTATACCTGGAGTCTGTTTAACGGTCAGTTGTCTGAAAAACTCGGCGAACCGATCAGCCGCGTAGCGCTGACTTTCGGTATCCTGAGCCTGTGTCTGGCTCTCGCCTCTTCCGTTGCGGGTAAACTTCAGGAACGTTTTGGTGTGCGTACCGTCACCATCGCCGCCGGTTTACTGATGGCTGCTGGCTTCGCACTGACCGCGCATTCCGATAACGTCATCATGCTGTACATCAGCGCAGGTGTGCTGGTCGGTCTGGCGGACGGTGCCGGTTATCTGCTGACCCTGACTAACTGTGTGAAATGGTTCCCTGAACGTAAGGGGATGATTTCAGCCTGTTCAATCGGTGCTTACGGCCTGGGCAGCCTGTTATTTAAATTTGTCTGCGGTCACCTGCTGGCGACAGAAGGTCTGCAAAACACCTTTATGATCTGGGGCGGTGTGGCGATGGTCATGGTGATTGCCGGCGCACTGATGATGAAAGATGCACCGAAACAAGAAACGGCCGCCGTAACCCGCGAAGAAAATAGTCTGAATGACAACAGCAACGACAGCCGTGATTTCACGCTGGCCGAAGCGATTCGTGCGCCGCAATACTGGATGCTGGCGCTGATGTTCCTGACCGCCTGCATGAGCGGTTTGTATGTGATTGGTGTGGCGAAAGATATCGGTCAGAGCCTGGTCAAACTGGATGCGCTGACGGCGGCTAACGCCGTGACCGTGATTGCGATTGCCAACCTGAGCGGTCGTCTGGTGCTGGGTGTATTGTCTGATAAAATGCAGCGTATCCGCGTTATCTCTATTGCACAGATTGTTTCACTGGCGGGTATGAGCATGATGCTGTTCACCCAGATGAACGAAATGATGTTCTTCCTCTCCGTGGCCTGCGTCGCTTTCAGCTTCGGCGGTACCATTACCGTTTATCCGTCACTGGTCAGCGATTTCTTCGGCCTGAACAACATGACCAAAAACTACGGCCTGCTGTATCTGGGCTTCGGTATCGGCAGCATCTTTGCTTCCCTGGTGGCTTCTCTGTTTGGTGGTTTCGCAGTGACCTTCAGCATCATCACCGCATTATTGATTGTGTCATTGGTTCTTTCTGCCACGATTCGCTTACCGAATAAGTCACAAGAAGCGCATAATACGCTCCAGCACGTGTAACACAGCAGCTGAGCGCAGCATAAATGATGAACGGGAGCACAATTTGCTCCCGTTTCTTATGAATAAAGCATATAAAATCGGCCGCTGAATCACACCCCCTTATGACAAAATGTGAACAGACCGGACACCCGCAAAATGAAACGCACCACCCTCGCTCTTTTTGGCCTGATGATAGCCATGACCACTTTCAACAGTTTGGCTCAGGCTTATCCTTCCAGCGCACAGGAAGTGGCTTCCGAACTGAACCGTAAAGCCAGCGAAAGCGGCACCAGACCGTCCACGACGATCGATGCAGGCGCACATACCAAACTGAACGCCAGCACCGACTATCTGAAGTAATCTTTTTGAAAGCGAAAATACCGGCCGTAACCCCACGCCGGTCAGCCTGACGTCAGCGAACCAGTGTGGCGCGCTTGCCGTCAAACGCCCATCCGCGGATCAGATACTGCATGGCGATCGCATCATCGCGATCTTTGTGCCGCAGGTTGTTGTAACGCTGATGGGCAATGCCGACCGCATCCATATCCAGTTCAACGCCCAGCCCCGGCAGTTCATTCAGCGCCAGTTTACCGTCTTTAATCTGTAACGGATTTTTGGTCAGATGTTGACCTTCCTGCCAGATCCAGTGCGTATCGAATGGGGTGATTTCACCGGGCGCGGCGGCCCCGAGATGCGCCAGCATCGCCAGCGATACATCAAAATGATTATTCGAATGACAGCCAAGCGTCAGCCCCCACGCATTGCATAACGTACCGATAATATTCGCCCCGCGCATCGACCAGTAATGGGGATCAGCCAGCGGGATATCGATCGCATTCAGTTGCAGCGCATGGCTCATCTGCCGCCAGTCGTTAGCAATCATATTGGTCGCGACCGGTAATCCGGTGGCGCGCTTAAATTCCGCCAGCGTTTCGCGCCCGGAAAACCCCTGCTCTGCGCCGCACGGATCTTCCACGTAAGACAAAATCCCGTGCATGTCTTTGCACAGCGAAATCGCCTGATCCAGCGACCAGGACGCATTTGGATCCACCGTGATCCGTGCCTGCGGAAAGCGTTTTTTCAGCGCCCTTACCGTTTCAATTTCGACTTCGCCTGCCAGTACACCGCCCTTGAGTTTGAAATCTTTAAAGCCGTATTTATCCTGCGCCGCTTCCGCCAGTTGCACTACCTTGTCGTGGCTCATCGCCTCCTGATGACGCAGGTGGTACCACGGATGCTGCCCCTCCTGCCGCTTTCCGTCCTGATATTCCAGATCGGTTTTCTGCCTGTCAGCGATATAAAACAGATAACCAAGCACCGGAACTTCATCGCGCTGTTTACCAGGCCCGAGCAGTTGCGCGACTGGCTGATTGAGAAACTGTCCCATCAGATCCAGCAGTGCGGTTTCCAGCACCGCGACAGCATTATGATGACGTTCGAGATCCCACGGACGGAAACCTGGCAACACAGGCTTCGGCTGGCGGTTTTCCTCCAGATCGCGTTTGTGTAACTCACTGACCAGCTGATTCATGATGCCAATTTCCTGCCCGACGATATGCGGGATGGCATCCGTGAGGATCTTCAGCACCACGCCGGTGGCGGGCGCTTCCCCCACGCCGGTATGCCCGGCATTGTCCTTGAGCACCAGCAAAATACGGGTGAAATAGCAGTGATGCGCACCGGCAATGTTCAGCAGCATACTGTCGTAACCGGCAACCGGAATGACCTGCATTTCGACAATTTTTGGCGTATCAGACATGATGTTTTGGCTCCATTCCCTGCGGGGCGTGATATTCGGGTTGAGTTGGGGTGCGATGAGTTTTGGTAAAGAACAGTGTGATAGCGGCAAAAACTGAAATCCCGCTGAGGATATACAAGCCCGCCGTGGTGCTGCCGGTGGTTTGTTGCAGATAGCCAAACACCGCCGGTGCGAAGAAACCGCCAAGATTGCCAAGAGAATTGATCAGCGCAATCCCCGGCGCCACGATCGATGACGGCAACTGGCTTTGCGGGATCGGCCAGAACAACACGGCACTGGATTTTGTCCCGATACACACCACACACAGTGCAAACAAGCCAAACCACGGACTGCCGACAGTGCACAGACAGGTGCCGACCGCCGCCACAATCAGCGCCAGCGCCAGAATGGTTTCACGACTGCCGCGGAAACGGTCGCTGACGCGACCAAGAATATTGATAGCGATAATCGCACAAATCCACGGCACGGAATTCAGCATGCCAATCTGGAAAGGGGACAGCCCCGGAATACGTCCGATGATCTCCGGCTGCCAGAACACCAGCGTGTAACCGGTCATACACATCACAAAGAACAGAAAACACAGATACGCCATTTTCCCGTCAGTGATCAGCTTCCACCGCGACTGCCCCTGTGTATGTAAATCACGCGAACTGGATTCCGTGTTCAGCGCCGTACTCAGTGCCAGTTTTTCCTCGTCAGTCAGCCATTTTGCCTCTTCAGGTTTCGACACCAGAAAGAATGCCGCCACGATCCCGACCAGCACCGACAGTGCACCTTCAATAAACAGCACCCACTGCCAGCCGGGCAATCCCATAAAGTCATGCAGTTCCAGCAAGCCGCCGGTAACCGGACCGGAAAGCAAATATGCCGCTGCCGAACCGGTGAGGATCAAAGCCGTGGCACGGCCGCGGTAAATATTCGGCACCCATTTACGAAAGTAAAACAGGATCCCCGGGAAGAAACCGGCTTCGGCGACGCCGAGCAAAAACCGCAGCACGTAGAATTGCATCGGTGTCGTGACAAAGCCCATGGCAAAAACTACCGCACCCCAGGTGATCATGATGCGTGTCAGCCAGACGCGCGCACCATACTTGTCCATCAGCATATTGCTGGGGATCTCAAACAGCGCGTAGCCGACGAAGAACAACCCGGCACCGAAACCAAACGCGGCGGTACTGATGCCCACGTCAGTTTCAAGGCTGTGTTTGATAAAGCCCACGTTGGTGCGGTCGATTTGATTAATGATCAACATCAGGATGAGCATAGGAATGGTGCGGGCAAAGAATTTGCGGTTTGCACTGCGTACCGCTTTGTTTTCATGACCGTTCATGGTGTTCCCTTAGCGTTGAAATTATGAACAACTGCAACACTAAGTAAGATGGGAACACCGGGATTTGCCATTGTGCAGCCGCCCAAGCTTTGATCACCAGCAAGGAATAACTCACACAGTTATTGCATATTATCAACGCATTAAACGATGTGCATAAGCATAACCCCCCGCTCAGCTTCATCATTGCTTTTAGACAGATTAGCGAGGAACTTCACAGTTCAGAAAGGGATTTCCAGACGGATTGCTTAAAATAAGAACACATATTTATCCATACGGATTATATGATTGTTATAATTTTATTCTCTGACAAATTGTTGGGACATACCGTCCCGCACAAGGAGTGTGACATGAAGGCAACTGCTTTTTGGCTAATGATGGCGGGAGGTTCCGTCGGCATCGGTTATGTGATGGCTTTGATGATGGAACTTCGCGGATGAAGCAGCATTGACGACGGATAAATAAGGACATTTCATGGCATTTTACAGCCCGAAGCGCATCATTCTCTATACTGCAGCCGCCATCGCGCTGCTGGTTATCGTTGGTCTGGTAAATTATTTCACCGTCGGCCATTTAGGCGCATAACATCTTTCCCTGCGTTTTCCCCTGCCTTGTGGCGGTACCGTGAGTATCGTCGCATAATGCTGCCATTGATTGAGAAATGCGAAAGGGCAAGCCATGACATACAAAGGATTAATGATTGTTGCCGTCGTTATCGTGCTGGCAGGCATCGGTTCAGAGTCGTTGATACAGAAAGGAATTGCGCTGGCGGACGCCAAAATTGATCAGGTGATTACGCATTATGCGCACAAATAAGGCTTACATCTGCTGGATTAACCTTACCGGGTGATGACAAAACCATACACAAGGTTTGGTATCTTAAATCCATCAAATGTTGTGTGATGTCCCTGTGTAATACCCCTGTAGAACCCTGTTATTTTGCCCGCCGCGTGCGGGCTTTTTTTTGCCTGTTTTCCGGCAAAGGCATCAATGGGGATTTGGGATTTGGGAAGATGAGCGATTTGCTCTTATTCACGAATAATTCGAGTTGCAGGAAGGCGGCAAGAGAAGGAGTCCCGATGAGCTTACTTATGTAAGTGATTCGGGTGACTGAGTGCGGCCAACGCATCTGCGGCTTGAAGTATGAAGGGAAGAAGTGCCGGTGCTTTCCCGGCCGTCATATTATGGCGCAAGCGTCCATCGAACACTCCGACATTGCGCGGCCTGAGCACGACCTTTTCATAACAGAAAAAACGACTGGGGGGAATAATAATTCAACCGCCTTTTCTGTTATGGCTCCGGAAATAAATTCAGAAGCTTAATAAATAATAAACCCCGGCGTTGGCCAGGGTTTATTTTTGTCATTAATAATGTCGATATCGAAACAATTATTCTGGCTGCTCCGGGTTTAACCCATCTTCGCTATTGCAGAGTGTTTGCCTTCAATATCAGGCGACATTACAGAACGACAACGTTACCCGCTGATGGGCCTTTCTGACCATTTTCGATGGTGAACTCAACGTTCTGACCTTCGTCCAGGGTTTTGAAATCATTGCTCTGGATTGCAGAGAAGTGAACGAACACGTCTTTGCTGCCGTCTGCAGGGGAGATGAAACCGAAACCTTTACCAGCGTCAAACCATTTTACTAAACCAGTCATTTTATTAGACATAGGAAATACCTTCTTCGTTTTTATTTTATGATGCCATAGGGCAATATAGGTCTGTTTTTATTTGAAATACTTATGGATGCATCAGAGAAGGAAATTCGTCGGAGAAAGGATTTGCTATATCACTTGAACCAGGAACTGCTTTACTAAAATGTCTTACATAAATAGGTCTTAACCACAAACCGTTGACGCTATTTACACACAGCCGGATTTATTAAGCAAGCTTTTATTTCAACACAATGATATTAGCTGTGTTTTTATTCCAGGGGAAAATAACGCTCAGGCCGCCCGTGACAACGGCTGTAGTCCGATTAAATAATGAGAAAGCCCACCCTGCTCCGGCAGGCTTTAAACCTTATCCTCCCGCTCTTTTCATACAATCTGCGCGGCGGCCGTCCACCCGTTTGGCAAACCAGGCGGTGGTCAGCTTGCGGGTAATCTTCGGACTTTCCAACGTGATACCCGGCAGCATTTCGCGCGGCTGACGTTTGCCGGTGGTTTTATCTGCCAGCGCAAAGACCTGCTTATAGAGCCGGGTATCTTCAAACCCCAGTTGCTCTCCCTTCTCCAGGGCCTTACGGATGGCCGAATTGCTGATGTCCAGACGTTTGCTCAGTGTGCGTACCGCCAGCTCTGTGCCGCCCGGTTTATCCGTGCCGTAGTTAATCAGGTCACCGTCCAGTGCCAGCGGAATGCCCGATATTTTACTTACCGCGCTCTGAAACGCGGCGTTACGGCTGGCATACCAACCGGCATTAAAATCGGCAAAGCGGTACAGCGGTTGCGTGTAATTCGCCGGATATCCCAACAGGTGTCTGACGCCAAAATACACACCGCCACGGCGGCTGAACACTTCGTTGCGGATCGAACCGTCGATTTTATACGGGTAGCCTTTGGCGTTTTGCTCGGCAAACGCGATGCTGACCTGCATCGGCCCGCCGGTATGCACCGGATTCAAATTACCGAACAGCTTCTGTCCCATCGGCACCATATCAATAAAATCATCAAAAATAGCGCTCAGCTGTTTCTCGGTTTTTACGTTATCCAGCCGCTCACTGTAGGATTTTCCGTTCGGGGATTTCAGCAACAGCGCTGTGTGCACCAGGAAATTAGGCACATGAACCGCATCGGCGCGCCGGTCAATCTCTTTCCAGGCAATTTTGCCTAATCCCGGCACCGGCGCATCGGCGTTGAAATTGGATTCCTGTTGCGCCACCGCCAGTACGGAACAGATGTTTTCGGTCGTCGCCGGGATGCCCTGCGTCGTAAAAGCGGCCGTAATATCAGTCGCCCAACCTTTTCTGTCAGGGGCCGATGCTGGCATCAGCCTCACAATATCCGCTTTCACATCATGCGGATTTTGCACCGGCGTTTCGCTTTTTTTCGTCGATGTACATCCGGCCAGGATCATTATGGCCAGCGCGGGCGCGAACTGTTTTATCGAAAATGACTTTTGCTTCAAAGTTATACATTCCCTGAATAAATGACTCTGAGGGTGACGTTAGCGAAGATAGCTATACCGATCTAGCAAAAAATTATCTTTATGCGTTAAGGTTAAGACTCTGATGATGGAGATAAAGGAACACGGAAATTATGCATTCAGCGCCCCGCTCTCAGGCTTTCCACCGCGTATTTTTGCTGCCTTTTATGTTGTTGCTGATGATGTTTGCCCTCAGCGGCTGCGGTGATAAAGAACCCGCGCAACGCAAAGCTTTTATAGATTTTCTTCAGTCGCGGATCCTCGATAAACCCGCACTGGCCGTCCCGCAACTGACCGAAGCGCAGAAAAAACAGTTTGGCGATTACACCCAAGATTACGCGATCATCACCGGTTTTCATCATCAGATGAATATCGAACTGGATTCTTCGCTGGTACCGGTTTTTGCCGGCATGAACGGCGTAAACAGCGTCAGTAATCTGCTGGAACAACGCGATGATCTGAAAAAAATGGCTGACAGCAGTGAAAAATGGAAAGAAAAAATTGTGCTGCTCAAAACCCAGGCCGATACCCGGCATGCGGCACTGAAACAGCCAGATGACCTGAAGAAGATTTATGATCAGGCCTACGAGAAAACCATCGTTAAACCGACACAAATCACGGAACAGGTATTCGATTTATTGCCGCAGGTGTTGAACCTGATTGTGGCGAAAGCCGACTTCATCAAAAATCAGGGTAAAAATGTCACCATCACCGGCAATCGTCTGCAATTCGCCAACCAGAAGCAGCTGGATAAATACAATGCCATTCAGCAACAGCTGGTGCCGCTGAATGCACAACTGATGCAACTCAGCCGTCAGATGCAGCAAATGGTGCGTTAATCCGTCAGGCAAAGCCTCCGCCACCGTAAGACGGTTTTTTCATGGCAGTGCTTTTGTTATGGTGTGCGGCAATTAAATAAGGAGACACCTATGAGTGATGAAACCCTGAACAAACGTGTTGACCAGCTTGAGCGCGTAAACCGTGAGCTCCTGGTGCAGATTTCCGCCATGCGTCTGCTGTTCGGCAGCGTGGGTAATGTGCTTAATGCCAGCCAGGAAAATGCCTTCACCCTCGCCGTCAATCAGGCGCTGGAAGCCAACCGTGCAGATGTCGCCAACCAGGCTGATCTGGATGACGCCTCACGAAAATTCCGCGAAGACGTCTTCAAATGCACGGAATCCCTGCTGCCGGGTTCCCGCTAAAAATAAGCTCAGGCACGGTGCCTGAGCCTTTTCTCCCCATTGAGCCTGATGCGTACAGTCGTACTTATAGATTTACCACGCGGTTACGCCCTTCATTTTTGGCCTGATACAGCGCTTTGTCTGCCGTTTTCAATGCCCCGTCAATATTGACTTTGCCAGGATAAAACAGCGTTACTCCGAGTGAAATCGTCACCTGACCGGCGCCCTCAAACTGCTGCACTTCAACCTGTTTACGCAAACGTTCAGCAAGCTGAATAGCCTGTGTCAGTGATGCATCAGGCAGCAGTAACAGAAACTCCTCGCCCCCCATGCGGCATAACAAATCGCCCTCCCGCGAATTACTCAGAATATGGCGCGCCAGCTGGGTGATCACCACATCGCCCACATCATGCCCGCAGGTATCGTTTATTTTTTTGAAGTGATCGATATCGAGTGTAATAACCGCGATGCGCGACGACTCCGTTAGCTGTTTATCCACGGCCTCATAAAAGCCGCGCCGGTTCAGCAGCCCGGTCATCGTGTCAGTATGGGCTTCGGCACTCAGTTGTTCGATGCGTTGATGCAACAGCCTGATCCCCTGCAACATCACCGTTTTCAGCTTCGACGCTTCATAATACCAGGCATTGATCTGCTGAATTTCCTCGGAAACATCATGTGAATCCATGGTGTCAGCTTTCGAGGCCAGCTGTCGCAGCGGGCGTGAAATATAGCGCGTCAGCAGCCAGATGCAGATGAACACCAGAATGACAATCGGCAGCGTGTATAACAAAACCTGCATCATGACGTGATATAACAGCACCACATCATCTTTTGCCGGGTGCAGCACCAGTACCGTCCAGCCCGCCACTTCCATCGTGGAAAAACCGGCCAGGGATTCCTCGCCCTGCAGGTTATCCATACGTAAAAAACCCTGTTCCCGGCCGCCCAGCAATGCCTTGTTCACATGCCCCTGCGGCGCACTCTCGATCCAGCCTGACGCGGCGCGATACAACACGTCACCTTCACGGTCGATGACATAAATGTAGGCATCTTTGCGGTAATTGCGGGCATTAATCAGCGTATCCACAATACTGTTTTTACCCAGATCAATTTCAGTCGCCAGATACCCAAGATAGCCGCTTCGCGCATTACGGATGGGGGAGGAAAGCACAATTATGTGATTGTTCTGCGGGGTGCGAAAGGGCGAGCTGAGCACCGGATTGCGGGTTTTCAGTGCAACGGTATTGGCCTCAGACACCAGAGTTAAACCGACCATCGCCGCAGAGTTTCGTGAAGCCGCGCGCACAACGCCGGTTTTATCCACCACCAGCACCGAACTGAAGCGCTTACTTTGTACCTGCAAACGATCAGCTTCTTCGGTCAGCGCATCAACATTATTAAACCGGTCACCGAGTAAATCAGCGCTATAGGTAACCTGCTTCTGTGCCGCATTGAAAAACAAATCGGCTGTCAGCGACAGCCGGGTTGCAAACGACTGACTCGCCCGCAGGGAGGATTCGATGAGGAGTTTCTTCTCTACCTGGAAAATTGCCAGATAGCTGCTGAGCAAGGTGACAAGCGTACTCATCAGTGCAAGAAGCAATATCAGTCTTTTAAGATTAAATGCAAACCGCCACTGCTGATCCATTCTCTGTCCGTTGAGCTAATAACCCTGAATATTACAGAGGATAGCAGCATGTCAGGCAGGGGTTTTGATATGTCTCAGTCAGGGCGGTTTTGCTTGTGACTAATCCTGGCGCTTTAGCTGAACGTCTCCCCTCAGGGCTTGCGTATTAATTTTTGTAAACGCGCCTTCTGCCAGCGCTCTAACGTTCCACGAAATACAAAGATGCGTAAACCACGTAATAATAAAATGCCGCCCCAGATACACAGAGGCCAGACGAACCAGTTTGAATCCGGTGAGGTGTAATGGTTTAGCGCGAACAAACCTGCGTTGATCACCGCCCACAACAGAACGGAACGATAAAAACCGCTTTCTTCCACCACCTGATATCTGGCTTTTTCTATCTGTTCGTCAAGCGCCTGCCCCGGCGAACTGCCCGTTTGCACATCGTTTTCTGTCAGTTCAGACACCTTGATATCAAAGGCTGCCGCGATAGCGCCGAGAGTCTCAAGGCTGGCCTGCTCGCCATTTTCGATACGCTGTACCGTGCGCACGCTCAGTGACGAAAGTTCTGCCAGTTGCTCCTGAGACCATGCGCGGGAAATGCGAAGTTGCCTGATTTTGCTCTGATGCATAAGTTTTACCTGTAGAGTGAATGTTGAACACCCAATCAGCATGCAACGTAAGATTGGAAATCAACACGACAGCAACCTGACACGGACATGACAGCAACCTGACAGCCTTACAAATCAGAATGTTAGACGGTAAAACTTACTGTCTACCGCCATCAGCGGGAAAGCTGACGGGAGATCCGGCACCCTGATTTCCTTAAAACCGTTTTTTTCATAAAAACGATGCGCCGCCAGAAACTTGTCTGTCGTGCCGAGAAAAATATCTTTCACATTTTTCGTCTGCGCATGGTGCAGCAACGTGTTGAGTAACAATGCGGCGACGCCGTATTCCCTGCCACGAAAAGGTGCGCTGACAAACATTTTGCGCAGTGCCGTCTGCGCGTTGCCGATATCTTTCAGCCCCAGCGTGCCCACGACTTTCCCTTCATAGCGTGCCACCCAGAAATCCCCGGTGCCGCACTGATAAAATTGTGGGATATCATGCAGATCAGGCTGCTGCGCTTCGGTGATGGCAATACCAAATTCGTGATTCTGGATCGGTAGGATCACTTCAACCACACCGCGCTGATCGTCGGCACAAAAGCGTTCAATTAAGACAGAATGACTCATCACACACTCCCTCAGTTAAAGATAGGTTTAATTAGGACATCGCAGCGCCAGCTCAGGCTTTTCAGGGAAAACCCGTTCGCTGAGAAAATCAATCAGCACCCGTAACTTCGGTGTCATATAACCGCCGGACGGCCATAAAATATAAAAGTCACCGCTGCGCTTCACATAATCATCCAGCACGGTCACCAGTTGCCCGCGCGCCAGCTCTTTGCGGATACTGAAATCAGGCAGACAAGCGATGCCCAGCCCCTGCAGCGCAAAGCATTGGCGGGTTTCAATATTATTACAAACCATTGATACCGGTAGCGCCAAATCCTGATATTCCGGCAGCGGCCATATCTCAAGCTTGCCGCTGTTGGGAAAACGAAAATGCAGACAACGGTGATCAACCAGTTCCTGGGGCTTCGCAGGCGTACCGTGCTGTTCAAAATAGGCAGGCGCACCGACCAGTAAATGATGGAAAGTGCCCAGCTTACGCATCGACAATCGGGAGTCAGCCAGCTGGCCGGTGCGCACCACAGCGTCAAACCCCTCTTCCACCACATCAACAATCCGATCGGTGAAATCCAGATCCAGTTCAATATCGGGATAACGGCGCATAAACTCCCCCAGCACCGGCAAAAGTAATGTGCTGACCTGCGGCAAACTCAGCCGCAACCTGCCACGCGGACATTCCGCCAGTTGCGACAGCTCGCTTTGCGCGGCTTCAAGTTCCGCCACAATCCTGCGGCAGCGTTCGAGAAACAGCGTCCCTTCGGCGGTCAGCGCCACGCTGCGGGTGCTGCGGTGAAACAGCCGCACATTCAACTTATTTTCCATGCGCGCAATACTTTTGCCCACCGCCGACGCCGACACGCCCAAAATCCGCCCTGCCGCGACAAAGCTTCGGGTTTCTGCCACATGGACGAACACATTCAGGCTACTGAGATTTTCCATTGTCGCTCCCGATTACGGACATCAGCGTCCGTATATTATGGAAATCTACCCTACTTTTTCCGCACTGAGGAGATCTCTATCGTGATTTAACACTTTCTGAAACTGAGATATCTCATGAATTCCTCTTCACTGAAATCCCGGCTTGATTGCGTTATCGCACAAGCCATTGACTCACAAAGACTGGTCGGTGCCGTTGCCCTGGTCGCCCTTCACGGTGAGATTGTTTATCACCAGGCTGCCGGTTTTGCCGACCGGGAAAGCCGCCAACCAATGACTGAAAACACGCTTTTTCGCCTGGCATCGGTCAGCAAGCCCATTGTGACGACCGCAGCAATGACGCTGATCACTCAGGGAAAGCTGGCGCTGGATGACAATATTGAAACCGTGTTGCCACAGTTTCGCCCTGTCCTGCCAGACGGACAACCGGCACGCATTACAGTACGGCAGTTATTAAGTCATACCGCCGGGCTGAGTTACCGCTTTTTTGAGCCGGACGAAAATGGCCCTTATGCACGTGCAGGCGTTTCTGACGGAATGGACAGCAGCGGTATTTCGCTGGCGGAAAATCTGCGGCGTTTATCGGGCGTGCCTTTGTTGTATACACCGGGCACGTCATGGGGATATTCGCTGGCCGTCGATGTATTGGGCGCAGTGCTGGAACAGGTAGGCAAACGGCCTCTCCCTGAAGTGGTAGAAATGCAACTGACCGGCCCGCTGAACATGCATGACACCGGTTTTGTCGCCCGTGACCCGGCGCGGCTGGCTACGGCGTATGTCAGTGATGTGCCGCAACCCCACCGGCTGTGCGAAGGAGAAAAGGTCGCCGCTTTCGACAATACCGTGGGGATTGAATATTCTCCCTTACGCGCACTCAACGCTCGGGCTTATCCTTCCGGCGGCGCGGGTATGGTCAGCAGCGCGACTGACGTACTGAAAATGCTGGAAATGCTGCGTTGCGGCGGCGCTCCGTTAGTCTCAGCGGCGCTGGTCGATGAAATGGGACGGGATCAGACCCGTGGTGCCGAACTGCCGGAATCGCCGGGACTGGGCTTTGGATTAGGTTTTTCGGTATTACGGGATCCGCAGGCCGCCGCTTCACCGGAGTCGGCCGGCACATGGCGCTGGGGCGGGGCTTACGGCCATTCCTGGTTCGTTGACCGTAACGCCGGACTGAGCGTCGTCGCCTTCACCAATACTCTGTATGAGGGCATGTCAGGCCCGTTCGTTACACAACTGCGCGATGCTGTGTATGGAGTTCAATCATGAATTCCCCTGTATTGAAATCCCCTCTGCCGCTTTCGGCTTTACTGGCGATGGCGCTGACCGGTTTTATCGCCATCATGACGGAAACCCTTCCCGCCGGACTGTTGCCTCAGATCGCGGCCAGTCTCGATATTTCACAGGCGATGGCCGGGCAACTGGTGACGCTGTATGCCGCCGGTTCGCTGATGGCCGTCATCCCGCTGGCGGCTCTGACACGGGGCTGGAACCGCCGCACGGCGTTGCTGACGGCAATCTTTGGCTTTCTGATTTTTAATACCCTCACCACGTTTTCAACGAATTATTTCCTGACGCTCTTCGCCCGCTGGGTAGCCGGTGCGTCAGCCGGGCTGGCGTGGGGATTACTGGCCGGTTATGCACGGCGGATGGTGCCGGTACATCAGCAAGGGCGCGCATTATCAGTGGCGATGGTCGGCACACCGCTGGCGCTGTCTGTCGGCGTCCCGCTGGGCACCTGGATGGGTTCCGCACTCGGATGGCGGATGGCGTTCGGCGTAATGTCTGTTATTACGGTGCTGCTGATTGTCTGGGTGGTGCGGAAAGTGCCGGACTATCCTGGCCAGTCCGCCGGTGAGCGCCAGCCTTTGAGGCAGGTGCTGATGTTGCCCGGCGTACGCAGTATTCTGATGGTGATCCTGCTGTGGATGCTGGCACATAATCTGCTTTATACCTACATCGTGCCATTCCTGCGCCTGTCCGGGCTCGACGCCAGTGCCGATCAGATATTGCTGGTTTTCGGCCTCGGTGCGCTGGCAGGCATTGGCATTACCGGCATGCTGGTGGATAAGCATTTGCGGCGCACCCTGCTGACCAGCCTGTTTATGTTTGCCCTGCTTTCCCTGATACTGGCGCTGAACCCCTCTTCTCCGCTGACGGTAGCGGTGTGTGTCGCGCTATGGGGGCTGACTTTTGGCGGCGCCGCCACTTTGCTGCAAACGGCAATTGCTGACGCCACCGGCGAGCATGCCGACATGGCGCAATCGATGGTGGTGGTAGCGTGGAATCTGGCGATTGCCGGTGGCGGGTTAACCGGAGGCATTGTGCTGGAAACCGCAGGCATTACTGTTTTTCCGTGGGCCATGCAGTTGCTGATCGTCGCCGGGCTGATGATTGCCATCTGCGCCCGAAAGAACGGTTTCCGCCCCGGAGCACGTCATGCAGAGACAGTACTCATCCCTGAAGAGCAGAAACAGGATCAAAGTTTCGGAACCGGCGAAAAGGTATAATTTATTAAATTTTTCCGGAACCGGAACATCGAAGCCGCGCAGGGTGCGGCTTATTCTGATAGAGTAAAAAACAGGCAATTCAGAACCAATGAGAATCATGGAAGCACGTCACAAAACCCTTATACTTTTGTCCGTTATTGCTGCGGCGGCCCTGCTGCTGATGGTGTTTGAATGGCTCGCCGATCAGGCCGTTCCTGAACTGAAAGAACATGTTGTTCACTATGTGAACCAGCACATGGCGGGCTAAAACGCCCGGATGGCAGGAGGAGAAATGGTAACTAAACGGATGATGACCAAGCACTGGAAAATGGTTGTGGTACTGCTGTGTATCTGTGGCGCACTGATGCTGTTACGCTGGGCGGCGATGATCTGGGGGTAAAGTTTTGCAAAGGATCCCGTTTAAAACCGCTTAAATAAGCATCAACCCGGCCAGGGGGTTGAAACCTTCCGCAACGCGAGCCAGAATATCCTGAGTAATTTTTAAGAGCCCGTTCGCCCGTTTATGAAAACACCGAAACCTCGTCGTCCACATGGACGATGGACTTATTACATCATGCATGAAGACATTCTGTGGCCCTGCCCGGTTCGCTGGGAGTGGGAGAATGGCTACGGCGGCTGGTTGCCTTTTTATTATTCGCCGACGCTGGAATTTGTCGCCGGCGATCCGGACAAAGCCACAAAAGTGGCGGGCAGTAAATCCCGCACTTTGCGTAAACCCGTCAGGGTTCACGCGTACGAATATTGATTTCTGCCTTCAGACACGCCTTACACACTTTCAATTAATCCGCTGGCACGTAACACCCGACGCTTCACCGCATCCGGTAACACAGCATTTATGCCGCCGACACATCCCAGACTGAACCAGTGACGCGCACGGGTAATGCCGGTATAAATCAGCTCGCGCGTCAGGATCGGGCTGAGATTCTCCGGCAACAGCAGCGCGGTATGGGTAAATTCAGATCCCTGCGATTTGTGCACCGTCATGGCAAATACCGTTTCCACCGCCTGCAAACGCCCCGGCATCACCCAGCGGATATCCTGCGTGCCGTCTCCGGCCGGAAATGCCACACGCAGGGTGGGCACTACAGTACCATCGGTAAGACGCTGCGGGATCTCCAGCGTAATGCCGATATCGCCGTTCATCAGGCGCTGACTGTAATCATTGCGGGTCACCAGTACCGGACGCCCCGGATACCAGCCGAGCGAGGCCTTAAGTAACCCTTCTTTTCGCAGGATGTCAGCGATACGCTGATTCAGCCCTTCCACGCCCCAGCGTCCGCCACGTAAGGCGCACAACAGCTGGAACTGGCTGTAGGCCAGAAGTACGCGGGTCGCCCACCGGTTGAACGCTTCCGGCGATTCATCGTCTGCCGGCCGTTCCCTGATCATTACGTTGAGGTAATGTTGATAACCAGCCGGGGATTCTGCGCCCTCGCGTGTTGCCGATGCCGGGAAATGTTTCGCACCACCTTTCACCACCCAGTCACGCAGTCCGGCGTCATCATCTGCGCTCAATGTCAGTTGTGCCAGATCAGCGTATCCGTGTTGCCAGACCTGTTTCAGCGCTTTCACATCGCCGTCATTTACCGCTTCCGCCAGCTGACCGATCCCGCTTTGTGCATCAAACCGGTAACTGTGTCGCAGCATCACTACCGCCTGATCCATCGCCGTACCTTGCGGATCAACCAGCGCATCAGGGATCTGTTCGCCGGTCACACTTTGCAGCCAGTCGCGGGTTTGCGGCAGATAATGGCCGCCGCTGGCGCGCTGACATAACTCACTCAGCAAGGCACCCGCTTCCACCGACGCCAGCTGATCTTTATCACCAAGCAGGATCAGACGCGCCTGTTCCGGCAATGCCGCCAGCAATACGGCCATCATCTCCAGATCGACCATTGATGCCTCATCGACGACCAGCACATCCAGCATCAGCGGATTGCCCGGGTGATGGCGGAAATGCCGCGTATCCGGGCGGCTGCCGAGCAGACGGTGCAGCGTCACCACATCGGTGTTGATACTTTCGCGCACCGCATTGCCGTTGCTAAGGGCGCTGAGATCCAGCTTTGATACCGCACCGGCAATGGATTCATTGAGCCGGGCTGCCGCCTTGCCGGTCGGCGCGGCCAGCCTGATACGCAGCGGCTGATTGCTTTCCTCCAGCGCCAGCGTCTGTAATAACGCCAGCAGTCGCACCACCGTGGTGGTTTTACCGGTGCCCGGTCCGCCGGTAATAATGCTGAACGCACTGCCCGCCGCCAGCGCGCAGGCCAGTTTCTGCCAGTTCGTGTGAGCGGATTGCCCCTCTGCCGGGAACAACGCAGTGAGCGGTGCACGCAGCGACGCCACCGGGAGTGTATGCAGCACGCTGCGTGCCAGACGTTGTTCAATTGCCGCCCGCACGTTCTGTTCGTACTGCCAGTAACGGCGCAAATACAGGCGCTGGCCGGTAAGCACCAGCGGCGAACATCCTTCTCCGTGCCCGACCAGCGTCGGGTGAGCCAGCGCCGCCAGCCATTCCTGCAAACTCAGATTATCCAGCACCGCAGCCGGGCGGATCACCGCACCGTCAGCATGATCGCCCTCCGGCGGCAGCGAAAGAGAAAAGGCGCAGTCATCAAGTGTGGCCTGTAAATCCAGACACACATGCCCCCGCCCGAGCTGATAACTGGTCAGCGCGGTAGCCAGTAATAACAACGGGTGGGCATCCGGCGTTGCTTTCGCCAGAAACGTTGCCAGCGCACGATCCAGTTCGCGCAACCAGCCACATTCCACCCAGCTCGCCAGCAGAGACTCAATGTCCTCACGGCTGTTGATTTTCATACGCGTTCCTCACTGCCGCTGAACAGAACGTCCAGTTGTTCAATCAGGGCTTTATCCGGCCGCTGAACGCAGATGCCGTTGCCCGGCGCATGGCTGCCGCGCAGAAAGAGATAGACCGCGCCGCCGATGTGTCGGTCGTAGTCATAATCCGGCAGGCGGGATTTCAGCAGGCGATGCAGCGCGAACAGATACAGCGTGAACTGTAAATCGTAGCGATGATCAAGCATCGACTGCATCATATTCTTTTGGTCATAACCGCTGGCATCATCACCAAGCCAGTTGGATTTGTAATCCAGCACGTAATAACGCCCGTTATGTTCAAACACCAGATCGATAAAACCTTTCAGCATGCCGTTGAGATCTTCCGGTAGCAGCGGCGCGCGCTCCGCGCCTTCCAGCGTGTATTGCTGAACCAGCATGTCGAGACGACGGGTCGGCACCTGTTTGAGTGAAAACCAGAATTCCATTTCGACCTGATAAGGTGGCAGTTCCGCCAGCATGAAGGCTTCGCCGTCCGGCAGGCCTAGCGGCTGCGTCAGTAGTGCTGTCAGCCAGCCGGTCAGCGGCACAATCCACTTTTCCCAGCCCCACCGGTTACAACGCCGGGCGATCTGATCGGCGATTTTCGCCGGATCGGCCGCCAGCGCCGCAAATCCTTCGTCACCCGCCCATTCCAGCAAACCGTGCAGAAAGTTTCCCGGCGCAGGACCGCGCGGGAACGCATACAAATTTTCACCGGTCATTGGTTGCAACAGAGCCGCCACCGGCTCTTTTTCTTCCACAAACACTTTTTGATCTTCTAAATAACTGTCCTGCGCCGCGCTTTCGATTTCACCAGGGAGTTCGCGGTTCAGAGACTCGCGGAGGAGCGTTTCCGGCAGGATATACGTACCCACCGGGGCGATTTGCAGACCGGAGAAACTCGACACCCACCAGCGGGGGGCTTTGTGCGTACGCAGCGGCGGACGCGGCCCGAGTTCAGGCAACGTCTGTTCGCCACGATAGATTGCGCTATCAGCAACGGGCAGCGGCCAGGCGCGAATCGTGTCGGTTTCCAGCGCCTGCAAACTGGCAGGCAGTGTATCCGCAGCGATGGCCTCGCCGCCATGGAACAGATAGCCAGGTGCACTCTTTTCAAATTCTTTCAGCGGAGCCATTCCCAGCCACAATGCATAACGTGAACGTGTCAACGCGACGTAGAACTTACGCAGATCTTCCCCCAGACGTTCGCGGTCGGCCAGAGCCAGTTGCTCGTCGGAGGCACTGAGCCCCACTTTCAGCTCACCTTCCGGTGTATGCCATTTCAGCGGTGAGTCCTGTTTTTTCACTGCGCGGAAAGCGCAGGCAAAAGGCAGGAACACCAGCGGATATTCCAGCCCTTTGGACTTATGCACCGTGACCACCTTCACCAGCGCAGCATCACTCTCAAGGCGCAGTTTACGCGCATCGCCCCCCTGATGTTCATCCTGACACTGTTGCGCCAGATAACGGATCAGCGCGTGCTCGCCGTCGAGCTGAACGCTGGCCTGTTGCAGCAGTTCGGAAAGATGCAGCAGATCGGTCAGCGCACGTTCGTCACCGCGCCCGAGCAGGCGGCGCGGTACGTCGAATTCCCACATCAGGCGACGCAGCATCGGTAAAATGCCCTGCCTGCGCCAGCAGGTGCGCAAATCCTGAAACTGTTTTACGTAGCGTTCCCACTCGCTTTCATCCTGGTTCAGCCTGTCGAGGGCTTCCCAACTCAGGTTCAGCGAAGGCGTACCGAGCGCAGCGCGCAGCAGACGATCATTTTCCGGCGCGGCACAGGCCGCCAGCCAGTATTGTAATTCAGCCGCCTGGGCGCTTTTAAAAATTGATTCTTTATCAGACAGATACACGCTACGCACACCACGTTTTGACAACGCAGCACGCATGGCCGACGCCTCACGGCCGGTATTCACCAGCACGGCAATATCGCCCGGCATCACCGGCTTTAGCGTTTCGCCAGGGATCCCAAAACCGGCAGCGCCCTGCTGACCAAGCTGCAGTAAGCGAACAATTTCCGTCGCACAGCCGTCCGCCATCAGCTGAACGTACTGCGTTTTCGGCAATGCTTCCGGCTGGTTTTCCGGATACCACAGCGTCAGCGCAGCGGCTTCGGCATGATCAATCACCAGCGTATCAGCACGTCCTTTGGCTTCCACCGGCAGGAACGGCACCTGATTCTCCATACCACGCCGGAACAGGAATGCGCCTTCACCGGCCAGACGTTTCTCGGCCAGTTCAAACACCTGATTCACCGCCGCCACCATCGCGCGGGTAGAACGGAAGTTGGTCGCCAGCGTGTAGTGGCGGCCACCGGTATCGCGGCGGGCACGCAGATAGGTATAAATATCGGCACCGCGGAAAGCGTAAATCGCCTGTTTCGGGTCGCCGATCAGGATCAGCCCCTGCTCCGGCACGTTTTCCGCCACGCGGTAAATGGAGTCGAAAATACGGTATTGCAGCGGATCGGTATCCTGAAATTCGTCGATCATCGCCACCGGGAATTGCGTGCGGATGATCTCCGCCAGCCGTTCGCCGTTATCGCTGCCCAGCGCAGCATCCAGGCGGATCAGTAAATCATTAAAGCCCATTTGCGCGCGCTTTTTCTGCTCGGCGTCAAAACGGTTTTTGATCCAGCGGCAGGCGTGTTGCAGCAACCCGCTGCGGGCATCCGGCAGGCTTTCCAGCCGGGCTTTCAGGGTTTCCATCGCAGTCAGCGCCGGGTGTACAGGCGGTTCACCCTGTTTCCAGCACTCTCTCAGACCGGCTGGCGTCAGGCGCGTCCAGCCGGTTTTCAGCTCAGGTATCACTTCGCCGGTTGTCGCCCAGAGATACAACTTTTCCAGCCACGGGTTGAAAAACCGGGCCTGAATTTTTTTGCCGTCAACCACTTTTGCCGCCACCGCGCCTTCCAGCAACGTACGCAGTTCCTCAGTCCATTGCGGCCAGTCTTGTTTGAGCGCCGCCAGTTCTGCCGCTTTCTGGTTATTCACCGTTTCGCACACATCGGCGGGCGTCTGATCTGAGCCCAGTTCTGCGGCATATTCCAGCAGCGGCATCACGCTGCGGTGCAGATCTTCAGGCGAACGCCACCATCCGCGCAGCGTACGGATTTCCTGTCCGCCAAGGGAGAAATAAAAACTGCGCCAGTAATCACGCACCACATTCATCAGCAGTTCGGTTTGATCGGTTTCCAGTGTCTGGGTGAACAGGCTGTCGCTGTCGAACGCGTGTTCGCCAAGCATACGGTTACACCAGCCGTGAATGGTCGAAACGGCCGATTCATCCATCCATTCTGCCGCCAGTTGCAGCTTACGGGCGCAGCCAGGCCATTGCTCCGGCGGATACTCCGCGCGCAAAGTTTGCAAAAATTCGTCGCAGGCAGACGGTGCCAGCGGATCGGTTAAGAAACACATCGCCGCAGTAGAAAGACGTTCGCGGATACGATCCCGCAGCTCTTTAGTGGCCGCATCGGTAAAGGTTACGACCAGAATTTCCGGCGGCGTCAGCGGGCGGCCGAAGGCATTGTTGCCGCCATGGCCGAGTACCAGCCGTACGTAAAGCGCCGCGATGGTGAAGGTTTTCCCCGTCCCGGCACTGGCTTCAATCAGACGACTGCCCGTCAGCGGAAAATTGAGCACATTCAGCGCTGATGGCACCACAGAAGGCACCGCTGATGCTGATGTTAAACATTGTTCCATCATTCCTTCGTTCCTTTTTTACTGCGGGAAAGATGATTTCTCAGCGGTGCCAGCAGCGTCTGCGCGAGGCGGGCAAATTCACCGTCAGACCAGAGTGCGCTGAAATCCGGCCAGGCGCGGGCCAGATAGCGATTACTGTCGCGCTCACCGAATTTCATGTTTGCCGGATCGTGATTTTCATAACTGTCACGGGCTGAAATCCAGGCGTCGCTGTCCGGTGGGCTGTTTTCTGTCCCTTCTTTTTTCAGCCAGACAAATGCAGTTTTCACCGCCAGCGGCAACGGACGCAACTGCCCCGCCTTCCAGGTTTCGATCAGTGTGTCCCACAGGGCACGCGCCTGTGCAATTTCCAGCGGCGGCAGTTCAGCCGTGCCATTCTTGCTGATAATGACGGTGTGCATAGGCTTGCCGCCAAGGTGACCGGCGAGATGCGCGACCCAATACGGCAGCAGCCGGTCGAAACGGTAGCTGCGTTCTTTGGTCATGATGCCGATGCTTTCCAGCACCACGCGCGCACGGTCACCCTGCGGGCTGGCGCGTAAATCCACCAGCCAGTCGGAGAAACTGACCTCGCCCGCATGCCATTCCAGCGCCTCATTCACCAGCGGCTGCGGCCATGCATCGAGGACCTGCTGATAACTGGCGAATAAGGTGTCCATCGGCTCAGCGAGATCTTCACTCAGTACGACGGCAAATTCGCCCGGTGCCAGCTCACCGCGTCGCTCAATGCGTTCGAGTTGCTGGCGCAACACATCCTGACGCGAAACGCCCGCTTCCAGCGCCCGTTTTTGCGCACGGATCAGCTCGTCCTGCAACCGCCAGTTTACCAGCGCATTGATGTCGAACGGCTCCTGATCCTCACTGCCCGGATCTTCGAGCTCAAACCAGATGTTCAGCCGCTGGCGGAAGAAACTGCGCACCGGATCTGACAGGAAATCTGACAGCTGACGCAGCGTCAGTGCGCCTTCCTGCGCTACCGGTTGCAGCGGTTGTGTCGCCACGGCGGCGGCTTCAGCTTCCAGCCCCGCGCGCCATTCATGCGCATAGCTGAACAGCGGACTGCCCTGACAGAAGTAGTCGCGGCTGAACGGTTGCAGACGATGTTCGGTGGTTAGTGCAGGCAATAATTTTTCGCCATTGTCTGCTTCCCAGCCTGCCGCCAGATGGTCGCGCAACTGGGCCACCAGCACGGATGGCGGGCGTTCGGTATTGTCATGAATGCTGCGGCCAACCCAGCTGATGTGTAAGCGCTCACGCGCAGAAAGCAGCGCTTCGAGGAACAAATACCGGTCGTCTTCGCGACGTGAACGGTCGCCCGGGCGGTAATCCCGCCCCATCAGGTCGAAATCCATCGGCACGCGGTTACGCGGATAATCGCCGTCGTTCATACCCAGCAGGTACACGTGGCGGAAAGGAATGGCACGCATCGGCATCAGCGTGGCGAACGTCACCGCGCCGCCGAAAAACGGCCGGGTCAGCCCCGACTGGTCAATCTGCGCCAGCCAGTGATCACGTACCACAGAAAGCGGCAGTTCGGCCTGTAAATCTACGCTTTCACAGGCTTCGAGCCAAAGTTCCAGCTCGCCGACAAGACGCACTAAAATAAAACCGTCTTCGCCGTCATCTTCGGCAAAATACCGGGAAAGGAGGGTACGCAGCCGCTCGCCCCACACCTGCGGTGCTGCGGGTTCACGTAACTGACGCCAGGTGTCATCGAGGCAGTTCAGCAGATGTGACAGCGGGCCAATCAGCGCCGCATCCAGCCCGCCGATTTCATCGAGTGGTTCGATATTTTTCCAGGCATCGCCGCTGCCTACGGCGTAACCCAGCAGCATGCGTTGCAGGCCAAAGAACCAGCTGTTTTGTTCCGGCGATAACGGCAGCTCAAGGCTCTGACGCTGTTCAGCATGCAGCCCCCAGCGTACATTGGCGGCTCTGAGCCAGCGGTGCAGCAGAGGCAGTTGTTGTTCTTCAATCCCGAAGCGCTGACGCACCGACGGTACGTCAAGTAAATCCAGCAAATCGCTGACTGCAAAACGCGACTGCGGCAGCGCCAGCAAGCTTTCCAGCGCACCGAGTAACGGGGTGTTCTGACGCGGCCCCTGATCGGCCACAGTGAACGGGATATAGCGCGGATCACTGCGCTCCGTCAGGCCAAATACCGCCTGAATGTGCGGCGCATAACCGTTGATATCAGGGACCATCACAATAATGTCGCGCGCTTTCAGCGTCGGGTCAGCAGCCAGTGCCGCCAGCAACCGGTCATGCAGCACTTCCACTTCGCGCTGAGCACTGTGGGTAATAAAGAAACGCAGGGAATCGTCATGCTGAACATCAACGGCCGGCCATTCATTGATTGTTTCGGCCAGAGGACGCAGTTGCAAAATGTCCTCCTGCAACTGATGCAACAGTGTATCGGTACCGTTTGAAGTAAAGAGGTCAATACGCGGGATCACCGGTGCCAGCTGTGACGCATAAGATTCGTGATTGTCATATTCATTCAGCAGGCCGATATAATCACGCCCCTGCTTGCCCCACGCCGCCAGCAGCGGATGTGCATGCTGATGGAGTTCATCTTCGGCTATCACCGGCGGCATTCCCGGTTTGCGTTGCTGACGTAGCCTTTGCGCGCGTAACAGATCTTTATCAGCGATGATATCGCTCCAGTCGTGTTCACACGGGTTATGTACGCACATAAAGATATGCGTCCAGCGACCGAGGGCGGCCAGCACTTCAAAGGATTGTTGCGGCAGAGAGGAAATACCAAACACCACCAGCCGGGCAGGTAACCCGGCGGGACGCTGATCTTCAGGAATAGTTTGCGCGTGTTGCAGGAACCGCTGATGCAGCGCCGCACGGCTGGTGCCGCGTTCGCTTTCAGGGACATCCGCCAGTAATGCGCGCCATAACTGTGGCTGCCACAGCAGATTTTCGGGCAAAGGTTCGCTGCCTTTGCGGCTGGTGCGCAGAACATCCAGCCCGTTACCCCAGTCTTCCAGCCAGTCGGCGCGGTAAACCTGATATTGGTCAAACAAATCCGCCAGACGCTGCGCCAGCTGATGCAGTTTACGCATGTCGCCGTCATCTTTTAAAAAACGGGTCAGTGGCGCAAAAACCGGTTCGGTGAGCAGTTCGGGTAACAAGCGGATCAGCCGCCAGGTCAGCAGCGGACGGTCGAAAGGCGACGATTCCGGCACCTGGTCTTTGCCGAGCACCGCGCGGTACACCTGCCAGAAAAAGCGCGCCGGAAGGCTGATATCCAGCGCCGCTGCAATCCCGCAGCCCCCCTCGGCCACATCGCGTGCCAGCGCCAGTTTAAGCCACTGATTGATGCCGTTGCTCTGCACCAGAATCACTTCATTTTCCAGCGGCGACAGCGGATGCGCCGCCATCCACGTGACCAGCACGTCCCTCAGTGCTTCTGAGTGATTGCCATGTAATACCATCAAACCTGAATTCACGCCCGCATCTCTTATTATCGCCTGCCAGAATTGGGATTTTGCGTGGATTTGAAAAGGAATGAAAGGACAGAAGAAAAACAGGCAGAAAGCTTTTTCTGCCTGTACGCTAATTTGCTGATTTACGAGGATTATCAGCGGATACAACGTTCGGCCACATCTGCTGATGCCCCCACGGGCTTGTCACCGGCAAACCCGCTTTTGCACGCACGCGGTGACTAACAGAATACCTGGCATCAGCCTGTTGCAGAAAATCACATCGCATCATGCTATTTTCTGGGTTTTATCTGCTTTCTAAAAATTCGATAAAGCTGCGTTAAGAGGTTAATATCATGGAAAAACTTCCTGCCATCACCATCACTTACTGCTCACAATGCAACTGGCTGCTGCGCGCCGCATGGATGGCGCAGGAATTGCTCAACTCGTTCAGTACCGATCTGGCATCGGTGACGCTGATCCCCGGCACGGGCGGCATTTACGAGATTAAAGTCGATGACGAAGTCATCTGGGAACGCAAACGCGACGGTGGTTTTCCGGACGCCGCACCGCTTAAACAGCGTGTACGCGATATCTGTTTCCCGGAACGTTCACTGGGACATGCAGATAAGAAGAAAGCCGGCGGGGACGGTGAGGCGTAATGCTGCGCTAAACGCCAAAAAGGCAGGATATTCATCCTGACTTCGGACATTGATGCGAGATCGGGCAGGCGGAGGGTCAAGTTTTTTGCCCCTTTGCCGATACCTGAAACTTAAGATTCCTTCCAGGGAAACGCCCATGCTTAAGACTATCCGTTCGCGCATTATCACGGCCTGCATCGCCATCGTGGCCTGCTCACTGATTATCAATACCTTCCTGAGTTATACCGTTGCAAACAAGTACAACAGTCAGGCGACAGACAGCACGCTGAACGCCCTGACCATCAGCCAGACACAAGGGATCCGCGACTGGGTAAGTTCGAAAACAAGGATGATCGTTTCACTGCAACAGGTCGCAATGTCCGAAGATCCGATCCCGGTGCTCAAACAAATCGCCGGTGCGGGTGGGTTTACCAACGTGTACGTCGGTTACGCAAACCGCACCGCGAAGTTTTCCGATCCGGCCGGTGTGCCCGCAGATTACGACCCGACCGGCCGCCCGTGGTACAGGCAGGCTGAAGCCGCCGGCCATCCGGTGGCCACACCGCCCTATATCGACGCGGGCACAGGTAAACTGGTGGTCACTTTCGCCGTACCTGTGATGGAAGCAGGCACTCTGAAAGCGGTTGTGGCAGGCGATGTATCGATGGACAGCGTCGTTAATAACGTTAATACCCTTCATCCGACGCCGGGCAGTTTTGGTATGCTGGTGGATAAATCCGGCGTAATTATCGCCCATCCGGACGCCAGTCTGGCGCTGAAACCGTTTACCGTACTGGCAGAAGGGGTGAATTTGCAGGATGTGTTTACCGCGAATGCGCCGGTGGATATTCGTCTGAATGGCGCGATCAAACGCGTCCGTGCAATGCCGGTGGCAGGCACGGAATGGTTCACGCTGGTGGCGCAGGATAAGAAGGAGTCCACAGCCGGAATGCGATCGCTGCTGACTTCATCGGTCGTTACCCTGCTGGTGATTGTGCTGATTTCAGCCACCGTCATCGGGCTGATAATCAGCAAATCGTTCCACCGCCTGTCGGTGGTGCGCGATACGCTCAATGCGATCAGTTCGGGCGAGGATGATCTGACGCAGCGCCTGCCGGTTGACGGACATGATGAAGTGACGCAAATCGCGCATGCCTTCAACACTTTCGTCGATAAACTCAGTAAGGTGATGTCGGAAATCCGCACCACCAGTGAATCCGTTAAAATCGCTGCCGATGAAATCGCCGCCGGGAATAACGATCTGTCCGGCCGTACGGAATCTGCCGCGGCCAGTCTGCAACAAACGGCTGCCTCACTTGAGCAGATCACGGCGACGGTTTCTCAGTCAGCCAGTTCAGCTAAGCAGGCATCCGATACTGCGAAAGCCGCTTCCGAAGCAGCCACACGCGGTGACGAAGTGGTGACCAAAGTGATAACAACGATGGAAAGCATCGAAAGCGCTTCGTCAAAAATCGGGGATATTACCGGTGTGATCGACGGTATTGCTTTCCAGACCAACATTCTGGCGCTGAACGCCGCCGTCGAGGCCGCGCGCGCAGGTGAACAGGGACGCGGTTTTGCGGTGGTCGCCAGCGAAGTCCGCAGCCTAGCACAGCGCAGCGCGCAGGCGGCGAAAGAGATCAAAGTGCTTATCGAATCGACAGTCAGCAGCGTGGCGTCCGGCTCAGCGCAGGTACGTCTCGCCAGCGACAGCATGAGCGAAATCGTCAGCAATGTGTCGAACGTCAGCAGTGTCATGCTGGAAATCACCCATGCGTCTGAAGAGCAGATGCTGAGTATTCACGAAATTAACCGTGCCATCACCCAGCTCGACGGCATGGTGCAGCAGAACGCGGCGATGGTTCAGGAATCCACCGGGGCGGCTGGCGCATTGCAGCAACAAGCCACCGGACTGGCCGTCGCAGTCGGACACTTCCGGGTGTAACTCACCCGACAGGCCGTTTGGTCCGTTAACAAAAAAACCAGACACGGTGAAGCGTCTGGTTTTTTCCGACAGTGCGCCACATTACGCTTTCAGTTCGCGTTCCACCAGTGACGTCAGTACACCAATGCCGAGCGGAATAATGTCATCATTAAAGTCATAGCGCGGGCTATGCAGCGAGTCCGAAGGCGTGGCGCCATCGGCCCCCAGCCAGAAATAGGCGCCGGGACACGCTTCCAGCAGATAAGCAAAATCCTCTGCTGCCATCGACGGCGCATTATTGAAATGCACTTTCTCAATGCCCGGCGTGTTTTTCGCCGCATCGCGCACAATTTCCGCCTGTGCCGCATGGTTCTGCGTAACCGGATAGCCTAATTCCCAGCGCACTTCCCCTTTCACGCCATACGGCAACGGCACCGCATTGACGTATTCTTCAATCAGCCGCCAGCAGGTTTCACGGGTATGACTACTCAGGCAGCGCAGCGTACCCGACATATGCAGCGTTTCAGGAATAACATTGATGGCTTCGCCCGCCTGAAGCTGGGTCAGGCTGATTACCGTTTGTTCCAGCGGTGACAAACGGCGCGAAATCAGGCTTTGCAATGATAAAATCAGCTGCGCACCGGCAACCACAGGATCAGCTCCCCGTTCCGGCATCGCCGCGTGACAACCTTTGCCGGTCAGCGTGATATAGAAATTGTCCTGCGACGCCATCATCGGCCCCTGACTGACCGCCACCTCACCAACCGGCAGCCCCGGCCAGTTATGCAACGCGTAAACTGCCTGCATCGGAAAACGCTCGAACAGCCCTTCTTTCACCATCATTTCACCGCCGCCGATGTTTTCCTCAGCAGGCTGAAAAATGAAATGGACAGTGCCACGAAAATGGCGATTCTCACTCAGATGTTTTGCCGTGCCCAGCAAAATGGAGGTATGGCCGTCGTGCCCGCAGGCATGCATCAGGCCCGGGTTTTGTGACCGGTGAGTAAAATCATTGAGTTCATGAATGGGTAATGCATCGATATCCGCACGCAGACCGATCGCGGGGCCTTCGCCATTTCGCAATGTGGCAACAATGCCAGTCACAGCAATGCCGGTGTGCACGTCAAGACCAAAAGACAATAACAGTTCGCTGATTATTTTTGCGGTGCCATGCTCATTCAGGCCAAGTTCAGGTCGCCTGTGAAAGTCGCGACGCCACTGCTTCGCCTGCTCGATAATCTGTCCGGAAATGACCGCCATAAACCCTCTGTGCTGTTCTGAATTCAACACGGTGAGAGATTCCCACCGGCACGATACTGTTCCAAAGTATCACATCCCGCCGTGAACCGATAAACTGGAAATCCACACATAATGGCTCACGGATAACGGGTGATTAAAAAAGGCTTTCCTCTTGCGGGGAAAGCCTGATTTTCAGCCTGCGGACAGCAGATTTACTGATGATCCCGGCGGTATAACTCCCATTCATCAATACCGCGGCCGTCAGGGAATACGCAGTCTGCACGAACGCCGTGAGGCGTTTGCACACTCACTGATCTCCCGCCTCTTTCATGACAATACACAGCGGCAGGATTCGCCATCCCGGTCTGGTGTCTTTCGGCTTTATGGTGATAACCCACGCAACCCGCCAGCGCTGAAACCATGACAATGAGGAAGAGTTTTTTCATTCTGAGCCTTCGTAATGAGAGTAAAACGACGGGCAATTCTATTCCCCGCCGCCTGGTGTTATCTACTCCCGTATTCTTAAAAAGCGCCTTCTTTTTGCTTCGTTTATCAGGCGTTAAACTTTAGGAAAGGACCACCGCATCGGCTCCGGCTGGAATTCGCATCGGCGCATCAGGATCGGTGACCGCTGCCCAAACGGCATCGGCGACATCCTGTGAATAAGTCACCGGCGTGCTGGTGTCCTGCAACGAAGAAAAGACCGTGTTCCTGAATTCCTCATAGGCTTCGGGAAGGGTATCGGCAATCAGATGTCGGGCATTAGCGCCAAAGCGGGTGTCCGGCGCACGCCCCGGCAAAACCAGCCGCACGCGGATGTTAAACAGCGCCAGTTCCAGTGCGAGAGATTCGGTGAAAGCATTCACCGCCGCTTTGCTGGCGGTGTAAACCGAGAGCAGCGGCAGCGATTTCAGCGTCACACTCGACGTCACATTTACAATCACCCCGGACCGGCGCGCCCTGAACTGCGGCAATACCGCCTGCGTCATGGCAATCGTGGCGAAGGTGTTGGTTTCGAAAATCTGACGCACGCTGCTGAATTTTTCCCCTTCCAGCGGACCAATCAGGCCGATACCGGCATTATTGACCAGTGCATCTATTGGCCCGGCGTCTTCAAAACAGCGACGGATACTTTCGGGGTCGGTAACGTCAAGCGGAAGAATGCGCAATGCGTCGGATCCCGGCAACAGATCGTTTTTGGGTGTACGCATCGTGGCGATCACCCGCCAGCCTTTTTCAAGAAAATGACGCGCAATGTCGAGGCCGAAACCTGAAGAACAACCGGTGATCAGAATGGTTGATGGTGATGACATGGGAAACTCCGTAACAATGGACAAGATCTTTAAGATAGGCGACTCTTTCCGGGATCCCTATGTTCAGATATCCATCTTTTTGTCGAGATCGTCCAAATGGTAGATCCTTTAGCAGACGTTATTTCGTTACTTCAGCCTGGCGCTCCGTTCTCAAAACTGGTGGCTGCCTCCGCACCGTGGGCGGTTCAGCGCGCTGAAACAGGACGCCCTTTCTACTTCGCGGTGCTGGAGGGATCCTGTTACCTGACAATAGAAAACGATGATCATCGTGAAACGCTTCTGCTCAGCGAAGGCGATTTTGTGCTGATCCCGGAAGCAAAGCGTTTTTCAACCTCCAGCCTTGACCGCCAGCCGCCCGTTACCGGGGAAACAATCACCACACCCATCACACCTATGCCCGGTGGCGCCCGTGTCGGTAACCCTGACAGCGTGGTGGATATGCGGATGCTGGTCGGAAATTGCGTTTTCGGTTCGCCGGATTCAGCGCTGCTGGTGTCGTTGCTGCCACAATGGCTGCATGTCCGCGGGGAAAAGCGTTTATCGACGCTGGTGCAGATGGTCGGTGAGGAATATCGCGCGGATAAACCCGCGCGGGAAATGGTGATGACCCGCCTGCTGGAAGTATTGCTGATAGAAGCGTTCCGCTCAGCGGCTGTGACTGCGGCGTCACCGGGCCTGGTGCGCGGATTATCGGACCCGAAACTGGCCATCACGTTGCGTTGTATGCACGGTTCGCCCGCAGCGGGCTGGACAATCGCACAACTGGCACGGGCAGCGGCGATGTCGCGATCCGGTTGGTGCGAGCGCTTCAACCGCGCCGTCGGCATGCCGCCGATGGCGTATCTGATGGCCTTGCGAATGGCGATCGCCAAACGGCTGCTGAGAGAAGGCGAACTGCCCCTTGCCGATATTGCCGAACGCACCGGTTACCGTTCGGTCAGCGCTTTCGGTGTGGCATTTACCCGCTACACAGGGATGCCGCCGGGACGTTTTGCCAAAAAAGCTTTCTTACTCACATAACCTGCAAAAATTTATAGCTATTATTATTCAGGTCGTGAATGGCTTCATCAATCAGGAAGGGGAATATGGAAAAGTACCAAAACCGGGGGGGCAATTCGGGTATCATCGCTTTCACGACGACGGAAGATTCAATTACCGTAAAGTTCAAAGACGGCTGGCATTACATCTATAATATCATCCGCCCGGGGGTAACGGACGTTGACCACATGATCGCCATGGCAAAAGCCGGCAGCGGCCTGCATGGTTATATCAACCGGAAAATCCGCAATAACCACTTCCATAAATTCCGCTAATCGCAGACACGAAAAAGGCGGCAACCGCCGCCTCTTCTGCTTACTGCTTGTTACTGCTCAGCTTATTTATACATTTCTGCGGTACCGTAAAGCTGATTATTACCGGATGCACCGATAATACGGTATGAACTTGCGCCCGCCTGGGTGGCTTTAGCATTCAGTTCTGATTGCAGGCCTGACAGTGAACCGGTGGTTGACGCCCCGACGACACCCAGGGATTGCTGACCTGCGGGAGCTGACTGCACTTCAGTTGCTGCCAGGGTGGAGAAAGAAGCGGTTGCCAGTGTCAGAGCGGCGAGGGTCATTGCGATAGTTTTCATGATGTTAATTCCTGTTCTTCGAATTTTGATGGGATAGCCTGTTTCAGGTGTCCCGGTTTCAGGTCAACGTTATTTATTAATTAACGTTCGATAAGTAAATACTAAGCGCCTGCGAGAGGTTGCGCAAGCAATTTATTTAATGATCGTTAACTAAATGTGCGATCACAAGATGCAGGACGAAAAGAGGAACACACCGGAGAAACCGGACTTCAGGATTAATCCCAACGCCATCGCCGACTATGCTTAAAGCTTCGTGATAAAAAAATTACGGAAAAAAACCCGCGAGTACATCTCCCTTTTCCGATTTAATTTTTGTAATACCGGAGGTCTGGTATGAGCAACCATGACAACGATGGCAACGAAATACATCAGTCCCACCTGAAACTGAAAGTGAACGGTCAGATCCGCCAGCTGGTCGTTGATACACGTACCACCCTGCTGGATGCGCTGCGGGAGAATCTGCAACTGACCGGCACCAAAAAAGGCTGCGACCATGGTCAGTGCGGCGCCTGTACCGTTATTGTTGATGGCCGCCGCATCAATGCCTGTCTGACGCTGGCGATTATGCATCAGGATGCCGATGTCACCACCATTGAAGGTCTCGGCACACCTGACAATCTGCACCCGATGCAGGCTGCGTTTATCAGACACGACGGCTACCAGTGCGGTTACTGCACGCCGGGGCAGATCTGCTCCTCAGTAGCGGTGTTGCAGGAAATCGAGGCAGGGATCCCGAGCCACGTCACGCCGGATCTGGTCTCACCGCCAGGGCGAACCGCAGAAGAGATCCGCGAACGCATGAGTGGGAATATCTGCCGCTGCGGCGCGTATTCCAACATCCTTGCCGCCATTGAAGACGTCGCCGGGGGGCAAAAACCATGAAAGCTTTTACCTATGAACGGGTGCAAACGCCCGCCGACGCCGCAGGCAGCGCACAACAACATCCGGGCGCAAAATTTATTGCAGGCGGCACCAACCTGCTGGACCTGATGAAACTGGAGATTGAGCAACCCTCTCACCTGATCGACGTCAACGGGCTGGCGCTGGATACCATTGAACCCGACGGTAACGGTGGCTTGCGGATCGGCGCGCTGGTGCGCAATACCGATCTGGCGGCAGATTTACGTATCCGCCGCGACTATGCCGTACTGTCGCGGGCCCTGCTGGCCGGTGCCTCCGGCCAGTTACGCAACCAGGCCACGACGGCCGGTAACCTGCTCCAGCGCACCCGCTGTCCGTATTTTTACGACACCCATCAGCCGTGCAATAAACGCCAGCCCGGCAGTGGCTGCGCGGCCCTGAAAGGCTTCAGTCGTCAGCATGCAGTGGTCGGCGCAAGTACGGCCTGCATTGCCACCCATCCGAGCGACATGGCCGTTGCGATGCAGTTGCTCGATGCTGTGGTCGAAACCGTCAACCCTGACGGTGCGGTGCGCCGTATTCCGCTTGCCGGTTTCTACCGCGCACCGGGCGACACGCCGCATCTGGAAACCGTGCTGGCTGCGGGAGAACTGATCACCGCCGTCACCCTGCCGCCACCCGCCGGCGGCACCCATATTTACCGTAAAGTGCGTGACCGCGCCTCTTATGCCTTTGCGCTGGTGTCTGTCGCCGCCATCGTTCAGCCCGATGGCACGGGCCGTGTTGCGCTGGGCGGCGTCGCACATAAACCCTGGCGGCTGGCAGAAGCGGATGCGCAGGTGCCGCAAGGCGCGGGGGAAGTTTACGCGCGGTTATTCGCCGATGCGCAACCGACACCTGAGAATGCGTTCAAGCTGATACTGGCAAAGCGAACGCTCACCTCCGTGCTGACTGAAGCGAGGGCATAACAGATGAAATTCGATACGCCTGCAACAGACAATCCGATCGACCAGATGAAAGTGGTGGGCAAACCGCATGACCGTATCGACGGTCCGTTAAAAACCACCGGTACCGCGCCCTACGCCTATGAATGGCAGAATGACGTGCCGGGTGCCGCGTACGGTTATGTGGTCGGTTCCGCCATTGCCAAAGGCCGGATCACTGCCATGGATTTACATGATGCCGAAACCGCGCCCGGCGTGCTGGCGATTGTCACCGCTGACAACGCCGGTAAGCTGGGCAAAGGCGACATGAATGCTGCGACCCTGCTCGGCGGCCCGCAAATTGAACACTATCATCAGGCGATCGCCGTGGTGGTCGCGGAGACCTTCGAACAGGCGCGCGCTGCGGCATCACTGATAAAAGTGGATTACCTGCGCGGGAAAGGCGCGTACAGCCTTGCGGAGCAAAAGCCTGCTGTCACTACGCCACCGGAAGATACGCCGGATAAAACCGCTGGCGATTTTGGCCGTGCCTTCGCGGCCTCAGCGGTGCAGCATGATGCCCTGTACACCACGCCGGATCAGAGCCATATGGCGATGGAGCCGCATGCTTCGCTGGCCGTCTGGGAAGAGGATAAACTGATCCTGCGCACCTCGAACCAGATGATCGCCTGGTGTCGCAGCGAGCTTTCTAAAACGCTCAATATCCCTGAAGAGAACGTGCGGGTGATATCGCCGTACATCGGCGGTGGTTTCGGCGGCAAACTGTTCCTGCGCAGTGATGCCGTACTGGCTGCGCTGGCTGCCCGTGCCGCCAACCGGCCGGTCAAAGTCATGCTGCCGCGCCCCCTGATCCCCAACAACACCACGCACCGTCCGGCCACTATTCAGCACATCCGCATCGGCACGGATGAAAAAGGCCGCATCAGTGCCATCGCCCATGAAAGCTGGTCCGGTAACCTGCCCGGCGGCACACCTGAGACGGCGGTGCAGCAAAGTGAGCTGCTCTATGCGGGCAAAAACCGTCTGACCGGACTGCGGCTGGCTCAATTAGATCTGCCGGAAGGCAATGCCATGCGCGCACCCGGCGAAGCGCCCGGCCTGATGGCACTGGAAATCGCTATTGATGAGGTGGCGGAAAAAGCCGGAGTCGATCCGGTGGCGTTTCGCATCCTTAACGACACGCAGGTCGATCCGCTCAATACTGAACGCTTCTTTTCACGCCGCCAGTTGATCGAATGTCTGCGCACCGGCGCGGAGAAATTTGGCTGGCACCGCCGTAATGCCATTCCGGCGCAGGTTCGCGACGGACGCTGGCTGGTGGGTATCGGCGTCGCAGCGGGCTTTCGTAACAACCTGCTGGAGAAATCCGGCGCACGGGTGCATCTCGACGCCCGGGGCACCGTGACCGTCGAAACCGACATGACCGATATCGGCACCGGCAGTTACACCATCATCGCCCAGACTGCCGCCGAGATGATGGGCATACAGCTGGAAAAAGTGGGGGTACGGCTGGGGGATTCCGACTTCCCGGTCTCCGCCGGATCGGGCGGGCAATGGGGGGCCAATACCTCCACCGCCGGTGTGTATGCCGCCTGCATAAAATTGCGCCAGGCCATCGCTGAAAAACTCGGTTTTGATGCGGATAAAGCGGTGTTTACCGACGGACTGATTTGTCAGGACGCCCGCACCGCTCCGCTCGCACAGGCTGCTGCCAGCGGAACCCTCACCGTGGAAGACACCATAGAATTCGGCGGACTGGACAAGACATTCCAGCAATCCACTTTCGCCGCGCACTTTGCGGAAGTCGGCGTGGATATCGCGACGGGCGAAACCCGTGTCCGCCGGATGCTTGCCGTCTGCGCTGCGGGCCGGATACTTAACCCGAAAACAGCACGCAGCCAGGTGATCGGTGCCATGACCATGGGCATCGGCGCGGCGCTGACGGAAGAGCTGAATGTCGATACGAATCTGGGATATTTCGTGAATCACGATCTGGCAGCTTATGAAGTGCCGGTTCACGCCGATATTCCCGATCAGGAGGTAATTTTCCTGGAAGATACCGACCCGGTCTCCTCACCGATGAAAGCCAAAGGCGTTGGCGAACTGGGCTTGTGTGGTGTCAGCGCCGCCATCGCCAATGCCATTTATAACGCAACGGGCGTCAGGGTGCGGGATTATCCGGTCACGCTGGACAAACTGATTGAGGGGCTGCCGGAACTGGGTTGACAAGAAGCAATTGCTGAAAATTCAAAAGCCCTAATATGATGGATTAGGGCTAGTTATCTTTAGTCTGAGATTATTCATGATTTGAGGACCTGGAGATCTTAATCTCCAAATCTCATTACCGCCTTCTCATAGAAAGCTACTGTTTACAATAAGGGCATCAGCATTCACTACTTATTAACTATCTGTTCTTTTGAAAACCAACTGATAATCATATCGACTGAAATCAATTCTGTGCTGAAATAATGGCTGTAAATCACTCCTCCACGCCTGTAACACATCAAATCCACCATCGTAAATCCTTCCATTAAAAGGCAGGGAAAATTTCTTTATAAGGCTGCCATCATTGCCCAGGTCGACAGATACTTCTTTACCAACTAACAATTCATCAGCTTTATCAAACCATTCAAGTTTCAGAGCTAATCCCATCTCAAGCCTCACAGATACCGTTTAATATTTCGACCTTTAACAGCGGGTTTCAGCTGTTGTCCTGTTTTGTGATCTACGGAACCAAGATGTTCACCATCACTCGCTCGATATTCCTCAAGTTCACCATGCTGTGAATCCCACTCATAAATTCGGCGCCCTTTGCTATCAACCCAGCGCTCTCTTAATCCACCACCACTTTGCTTTGGTGTTTTCTTTTTGGATTGTCTCAATCCTGAAAGACCTGAGATTTCTTCTGTTTCAGGAGCCGGATGGTAATCGTAATCTTTATTAGGTATACCCGACCGGCTCTGGCTAAGATAAATATAAACCGGCGGCATGCCGTGCGGCAGATTGACCAGGATGTAATCATCGAATGACTGTTCATCCGGGATCGGCAGCGAGGTTGACGTGCTGCCCAGTTCTTCTGCGCCGGGTAACGGTAATACGGTGATGGTCGAAGGTAAATACGGCTGATCACGGTTACCGGTATTACCGGGTGCTTTAAACTCCAGCTCGTCGGGTGTCCAGATGATGGTGGGCTTTTCCGCGCCATCCGCCCAGAACTCATAGTTACCCGTGAATGTGTTCCGCTCCATCGGGCGCACGCGAACCTGATCCAGACCGCTGTCAGCGCCGGTGTGATAAGCCACGGGAATTAACCGCCCATATTTATCCTTCGTCCACTGAAAGCGGATCCGCGTCGGGGCGGACTTTCCGGCCAGTACCGCAAGCTGGCTGTCGCTTAAAATATCCGCCTCACCAGCGTTCAGCTCGTTCGAATAAAAGGTTCCGATAACACCGACGGTTACCGGATTCACGAACAGGCTGCCGAGGCGGACTGACGTCACCCCGTGCAGTGCACTCATGCCCGACGCGATTAGCTGAGTGCTGCCCCCCGTTGCCACGGGGAGTGCCAGCGGCATGCCAGACTGTGCGGGCGTATCAGCCTTCCCGCCAAACATCTTTTTGTACCACGGCGTTTTATCACCGGCTGACTTCTTACGCTTCGCCGCCTGCGCGTGCTGCTCAATTTCGGGCTTTATGCCTGCGACCGGCGTCGGTACGCCGTAAGACATCCGCCCGAAGTTATGATGCTGCTCCTCACAGGTTCGTGCTTCGGTATTTCCTGCGCCACATTCCGCGGATTTCGCAAACACCGGCATTGAGCGTCTGGCCTGTTCTGCCGCTTCTTTCTCAGCCTGAACCTGTAATACTGCGGCCCGCCCTGCCTCCCACTTTTCCTGTGCGAGTTCAGAAGGGGATTTACCTTTTCCCATCCACTGTCCGAGCGGTGCGATAACCCGGTTCGTCCCCGGCGGGCAACCACATAAAACATCCGAACCGTCCACAGCAGAAGCGAGGCCGTCAAAGGTGGAATGCGGTTCTCCGCTGGTGATTTTTCCGGTGAGGCCGCATTTCGGGCAGGCGGTCGTGACATCACCGATGCGGATCACACCTAGCCCGTGTTCCGTCGCATTGGGCAGAGAGGTCAGACACACCGCGCCCGTCGTGGTTTTATCACCGTGCAGCGCCTGCCCGCGACCATAACAATTTGAGCGATACCCCATCCGTTATGCTCCGATGCCCGGAACCGCCAGCCGGTAAATCGCAATAACCGGATGCTGACGGGCAAATACCGCCTGCTCCTCAACCACCGCCCTCGCGCTTTCATCCATTTCAGCCAGCTGTTCAGCGGTGAAAGGTGAGGCGTTGATGGCATCCAGTAATTCCTGATTCAGTTCATTAGTGAATTGCATTTCCATATTTATTTTTCGTCCATTGAGGTGAGTTTCACCGGTATGATAAGCAGCTAAAATAAACACCCACAACGAACAATAAATATAAACCCATAAAGATTGAGCTAAGTCATAAGAGATAAATCGCTTAGATTACCC
>NZ_JAFMOS010000518.1 GCF_019049755.1 Rahnella perminowiae | reverse complement strand
CTGGAGATCTACCCGCAACGCCGCACAGTGTAATGTGATCAGCTTCTCGTTTTAACACTAAATTTCCGATTGAAAATAAGATTAATACGACTTATGCCGGTTAGGTGGTGCAGGGGTTTACAATTGGCATCACCGGCAGGTGAATATCCTGCCGGAATGAGGGGGTACAAGGAGAGTAAAAAGGAGGACTATTGATTCAGGGTATCGCCCAGCGTCTGAATCAGCCGGTTTGACCAGCTGAACAGTGCCGTTGTCAGCAGAATATCCAGAGATTGTGTTGCTGAATACCCGGCATCAGACAAACCATGCAGCTGGCGCGCATCAAAACGTTCCGGCGTCCGTGTCAGGGTGACCACCGCCTCCAGCAAGGCAGCCTCTTTTTTGTCTTGCAGATTTTTCGACAGCGTATCGATGGCATCATCACGGTGATTTTCTGTGAATAAATCATTAATCAGCCTCTCATTACCGCCCGCCTCGAGATACAAACGGCCGTGGATCCCGGCGCAATACAAACAACCGTTCAGCTGTGACGTGGTGACGGCAGCCAGCTCACGCCATGTAGCGACCGGATCCGCACCTGCCTGCATAATATTGTTAAATACTGCAGAAAATTCGCTCAGCGCGTCGGCATCATGTACCAGCAAAGTATAGAAAGACGAAGAGCGGGCATCAGGTGCGATTAAATCCAGCACATCCTGCTGATGCTGGCTGGCATCTTCCGGCACCACTTCAGGTAATCGTGACGTCCATTGCAACATTGCGAGTGAAAATCCTTTTTGCTCACATCCTTCCGGTGAAGGAAACCCCGGCAAGACGGCGGCAGCGCGTCCACGTAAACCATTAAGAACCGCCAGAACGCGCGCCTGATAGCTGACAAAGCCAATCAGCTGCGTAAAGGTCACGATATCGCGCGTGCTGAAACCGACATCATAAAGCTGATGCAACATCGGCACCGTAATCAGTGTTGGCTGGGTAGCAAGGAGTCGTGCGAACTGGGTAATGTGGGTCTGGCGGATGTTACTTTTACGGGAGGCATCAGGGCTGGGTAGCGGAGCGAGTCGGGCAGCGTAATGGCTACAGAGTATCTGTACGCCGGTGACCTGTGCCACTGTCAGAGCACTACTGAGACGGTCATACAATGATAGTGTTTCAGTACGCGAAACCTTCAGCGTGTCAGGAAACAGCACCTCATAACAGGTCCGGGATGCCCGAAGCAGTCGCTGGCGTTCATTAAGCAACTGGCGAAGCGTCGGGTCGAGCTGAGCATCAAGGCCCAGCAGAAAGCGATCCTGTACCAACGCAGCGTGGGGATCGAGCGGAAGATGACCATATTGGCTGGATTGTGTTTCATGATACCAGCCGCTGTGTGCGGCCTTGCGTTGTTGTTCCATGAACGGGTCCTTTCTTCAAGCCTGTTACTCAGGCAAATTATCAGACCCTATCGTTGCCGATACCGCTGTCGATATAAAATAATGTTAAGCGATAAATCATATCTAAAAGGAATAGAAGGGGGTGAATTTGCATAAAAAGAAAACGGTGACAGTTTCCTGACACCGTTTAGGGGGAGAATCTGCCCGTCTATTACCCTGCAGAGGGATTAATTACCGTCCCGACGCCAGGCATCAGCCGTCAGCGCTTCACCGAAGTGACTGGAAATCAACCGTTTGGTCAGGTCATGCAGCGGTGCTGCCAGCACTTCGGCCGTATTCCCACGCTCCACCACTTCGCCTTCGTGCATCACCAGTACCTGATCGCTGATGTGTTTCATCATGCCCAGATGCTGAGTCACATAGATATACGAGATGCCCTGTCTTTCCTGTAATTCGAGCATCATATTGATGATTTGCGAACGCATTGACATATCCAGAGACGCCAGTGCCTCATCGGCCACGATGACTTTGGGTTGCAGGATAAGCGCGCGCGCCAGTGCCACGCGTTGTTTCTGACCGGACGCCAGCATATGCGGATAATAATTAGCATGATCGGGCAGCATCCCGACCAGCCGCAACGTCTCGTTGATGCGTTGTTCGCGCTGTTGTGCATCCATTTCGCTGTTCAGACGCAGTGGCGCTTCAAGTAACTGTCCGATACGCTGACGCGGATTAAGTGAGGTGCTCGGATCCTGGAAAATCATACGGATTTGCTGGCTGCGAAAGCGATAATCACCAAACGCCAGCGGATGTTCATCAATGAGAATTTCGCCACCGCTTGGCTCGACCATGCCGGAAAGCATTTTAGCCAGCGTCGACTTGCCCGAACCATTCTCGCCGATGATCGCCAGCGTTTGTTTTTCGCGCAGTGTAAAACTGACCGGTTTCACTGCCTCGAGATTCATCTTGCGGAACAGTCCGGTGCGATAACGGAACGTTTTGCTCAGATTACGGACTTCGAGCAGAGTTTCGCCCATTATTGCTCCTCCATGTTCAGCGGGAAATGGCAGGCATACGCATGGGTTTTAGCCAGACGCAGACGCGGCGTTTCAATGCATTTTTTCTGCGCGTAAGGGCAACGTGGTCCCAGGCGGCAGCCAATCGGCAAATGTTCCAGCGAAGGAATGGCACCCGGCAAGGTATTCAGACGGCTTTTATGCGGTAATGAACGGCCGAAATCCGGCATCGCGCGGATCAGTGCCTGTGTATAAGGATGATGTGGCGAGGCCAGCAGTTCTTCACACACCGCACTTTCAACAGTTTGCCCGCAGTACAGCACATTGACGCGGTTCGCCCATTTGCTCATCATTTGCAGATCATGACTGATCAGCAAAATGGTGGTGTTATTGTTCTGATTGAGCCGCGCCAGCAGACGGAAAATCTGCGCCTGCGTAGTCGGCTCCATGGCATTCGTCGGCTCATCAGCAATCAGCAAGCGTGGCTGATTTGCCAGCGCGATGGCGATCATCACTTTCTGGCATTCGCCTTCAGTCAGCTCATACGGATAACTTGCCATAATATCTTTGTGATCTTTAATGCCGACGCGGTGCAGCAGTTCGATGGCGCGTTTTTTCCGCCACTTCCAGCGCTGATACCAGCGGCCTTTATAGGTCCAGCCGGGGATCGCCTGAATCAGCTGGCGGCCAATGCTTTCCGAAGGATCCAGACAGGACTGCGGCTCCTGGAAAATCATCGACACGTTTTGCCCGACCAGTTTGCGCCGCTCACGGGGCGTCAGTTGCAACAGGTCGATGTTATCAAAGCGCATACGGTCAGCCGTCACACGCCAGTTATCTTTGGTAACGCCACAAATCGCTTTGGCAATCAGGCTCTTACCCGAACCGGATTCCCCTACCAGCCCGCGAATTTCACCGGCGTTAAGCGTCATACTGACGCGGTCGACGGCTTTGACCGGGCCCTCGGCGGTCATAAATTCGATGGTCAGATTGCGGATATCGAGTAACGGCATTATTCCACCCCCGCGTTAATCGCCCGGCGCACACCGTCACCCAGCAGGTTGATCAGTAGCACGCTGATAAGAATGGCGGCACCCGGCAGCATGACTGTCCACGGCGCAACGTACACCAGTTCCAGCGAATCGCCGAGCATGGCACCCCATTCCGGTGAAGGCAGTTGCGCGCCCAGATCCAGAAAACCTAACGCGGCGATATCCAGAATCGCCATAGACAGGGCACGGGTAAATTCCGTGGCCAGCACCGCGACAATATTCGGCAAAACGGCAAAACGCAGGATTTGCCAGGTAGAGGCCCCATCGAGACGCACGGCAACCACATATTCTTTTTCCAGTTCATCATGCACGGCACTGTAAATGGTACGGGAAATACGCGGCAACAGGGCCAGCCAGACCGCCAGCATCGCATGTTCAAGCTTCGGGCCAATAAACGCGACCACGACAATTGCCAGCAGCAGGGAAGGGATCGACAGCAGTGTATCGAGAATATGGTTCAGAATGGCCGATTTCAGGCCACGGCTGATCCCTGCCAGCACACCGACAATGACGCCACATAATGATGCGGCCAGCGTGATCAGCAGCGCGCCGCCAATCGTCGGTGCCGCGCCGGTTAACATCCGGCTAAGTAAATCACGCCCCAGATCGTCTGTGCCAAGAAAGAACGACACATTGCCGTAGCGTGACCAGGATGGCGGCAACAGCTGATAGCCAAGAAATTGTTGATCGAGCGCGTAAGGGGCTAATAAATGGCCAAATATGCACAGCAATAACAAACCGAGCACACCGTAGAAACCAATCATCGACAGCGTGTCGCGATAGAAAATCCCCCAGGTGTGGCGCAGCGGGCTCGGAACCTGTTTTTCGCGGTATACATTATCGAAGGGCATACCATTCCTTATGTTTCAATGGATTCATCAGTGCACCCAGAATGTCTGAAAGCACATTGACCACAATGACCAGCGAGCCAACGACCATCACACCGGCTGAAATCGCCGCATAATCCTGCTGACGGATGGCGTTAATCAGCCAGCGTCCGATGCCCGGCCAGTTAAACACCACTTCGGTAATCATCGCCAGTGTCAGCATGGTCGAAAATTGCAGGCCGAGTTTTGGGATGATCGGTGGCAATGCATTGTGTAATACATGACGACGGATAATCGTAAAGCGTGATAAACCCCGGGTTGCGGCAGCTTTCACGTAGTTTTTTTCCAGCACATCATCGGTAGAAATGCGCATCAGGCGGATCACTTCAGTCGTCGGTGCAACGGCCAGTGCGGCGATCGGTAAAATCATATGGCGGATAGCGCTCATGATCATCTCATGGCGGTATGGCGAATCAGAAAGCCATGCATCAACCAACGTCAGGCCGGTGACGGTTTTCAACTGATAGAGTAAATCCAGCCGACCGGAGACCGGCAGCCAGCCCAGTTGCAGCGAGAAGAACAGCATCAGCAGCACCGCCAGCCAGAACACCGGGATGGAAAAACCGAGCAGGGCGATGCTGCTGATGGCCACATCCGTCCATTTTCCGCGCATCACTCCCGCCAGAATGCCAAGCGGGATGCCGACGACTAACGCCAGCGCAAAGGCCAGAACGCACAGTTCAATCGTGGCCGGGAAAACCGCTTTCAGCTGATAAGTGATGCCTTCGCCGTTGATGCTCGACACACCAAAATCAAACTGGCAAAGACCCGCAAAATAGAAGCGGTAGGCATCCCATAAAGAGGCACCGCGCAGTGGCGCATTCGGCGTGAAATAACTCAGGCTGAAGGCCACCAGACTGAGAAAAAACAACGTGACCAGCAGGAGCAAAATACGGCGTAGCGTAAAAATGATCATGGGGCTTTCCTTCCTTCGTCATCACGGCTCTTTTCATCATCACGAAACACGCCGGCAAAAGAGGAGTTGCCAAACGGGCTCAATACCAGCCCTTTAATATCGTAACGGTAAGCCTGAAGGCGCAGGGAAGAGGCCAGTGGCAACACCGGCAGCTCCTGCTCAAGTATCTTTTGCGCCTGCTGATAAAACTCAATGCGCTGAGAAAGTTGTTGTGACAGCAACCCCTGACGCAGCAATTCATCAAATTCCGGGTGACACCAGTGAGCATAGTTGGTCTGCGAATGAATCGCTGCGCAACTGAGCATCGGGCGGAAGAAACTGTCCGGGTCATTACTGTCTGTTGACCAGCCGGATAACGTCAGGTCGTGATTCATCTCCATCAGCTTTGCTTCCTGGAAACGTCCCTCGACCGGGACAATCGTCACTTTAATCCCCACCTGCGCCAAATCTGCCTGAATGAGTTCAGCGGTTTTCAGCGGGCTGGGGTTAAATGACTGTGACGCCGTCGGCACCCATAACTGCAGATTAAGGTTTTCCTGTCCGAGGTCTTTAAGGATTTGTTTCGCTTTATCCGGATTGTATTCCGTCACCTGCGCGTTGCTGTCATAAGCCCAGGACGCACGCGGCAGAATAGACGCAGCGGTTTCAGCAGTGCCGTAATATATGGACTGCATCAGGCGCTGATTGTTGATCGACAGCGCGACTGCCTGACGGATACGCGGATCATTGAGCGGGGCTTTGTTGGTATTAAAAGCCAGATACGCAACGTTCATCCCCGGACGCAGGGAGAGACGCAAACGCGGATCCTCACGTAATATGGACAGCTGACTGGCTGCCGGATAGGCCAGCACATCACATTCACCGGTCAGCAGTTTCGACAAACGCCCGGTGCCGCCAACGCCCATATCAATCACCACCTGCGACATGCGCGGCGTCCCTTTCCAGTACTGACCGTTGCGCGCCAGGCGTACATACTGGCCGGTGCGATATTCGCCTAACTGGAACGGGCCGGTGCCGACCGGCTGGCGATCAATCTCTTCTTCGTTGCCGGATTTTGTCAAATTCGCGGCATATTCAGCGGAAAGCACCGGTGCGTAGTGTGTCGCCAGATGCCACAGGAATGACGCGTCAGGATTATTCAGACGAAACTCGACAGTATAGTCGTCGAGTTTTTTGATGCTTTTCACCGCCCGGGCAAACTGCAGACTGTCAAAATACGGGTATTCCTCACCGTTTACAGCATGGTAATGATTATTCGGGTCGATAATGCGCTGGAAGCTGAACACCACGTCGTCGGCATTCATTTTACGCGATGGCGAAAACCAGCCGGTTTTCTGGAAAGGCACATCTTTGCGCAGATGAAAACGGTAGGTTGCGCCATCATCCAGCACTTCCCAGCTTTGCGCCAGTTCGGGGATCAGGCGATAGGTATAAGGATCAACATCCAGCAGGCGGTCGTATAACTGTGCGGCCAGCGTATCAATAATCAGCCCGCTGCTGGCTTTCTGCGGGTTAAAGGTATTGACCATGCCGTTAACACAATAGACAAAGCCGCTCTGGCGAATATCTTTCACCGGCGCACTGACCTCTGACGGGCTGGCGTGTGTTGGGGCAGTTTCAGCAAAGACTGCAGTGGACAAGCCGCTCAGTAAAAGCATCCACAAAGTTAGACGGCGCATAAAGGCTTCAAAGTTAAGGTGCAATACCGTCAGTGTATCGTACTCTGCCAGGTACCCCAATCCATTGAGCAAATCAGCGCATGATCCTGCGGCACTTCGCGCAAAAACTGGCCATCTGTAAATAAAACCCTTGAAATCGGCATGCTATTGTTATGTTATATTATAACAATAAACGCAGGCGAAAAATTCCTGCACTGTTCTCGCGATGAGGTTAATGATGTCCTTACTCCCCGTTACCGTGCTGTCCGGTTTTCTTGGCGCAGGCAAAACTACCGTTCTCAACCACATTCTGAACAACCGTCAGGGACTGCGTGTGGCGGTTATCGTCAATGATATGAGTGAGGTGAACATTGACGCCGCGCTGATCACTAACGAAATTACCCTTGACCGTCAGCAGGAAAAACTGGTGGAAATGAGCAACGGCTGCATCTGTTGTACGTTGCGGGAAGATTTGCTGATTTCAGTGCGCGGGCTGGCACAGGCCGGATGTTTTGATTATCTGCTGATTGAATCGAGTGGTATTTCAGAACCGCTGCCGGTGGCAGAAACGTTCACATTTGAAGATGAAAACGGTGAAAGTTTGTCGCAGTTTGCGCGGCTGGATACGCTGGTGACTGTTGTTGATGGCGTCAACTTTATGCAGCAATATCAGGAAGCACGGAGTGTGCAGGAGGCCGGTGAAAGTCTCGGTGAGGACGATGAGCGCAGCGTGACGGATCTGCTCATCGACCAGATAGAGTTTTGTAACGTGTTGCTGGTGAGTAAAACCGATCTTCTCGACAGCCGGCAGCAGCGCGAAGTGATTGCGTTGCTGAAAAGCCTCAATCCTGATGCGCACATTATTCCGATTTCCCCTGGCAGCCTGCCGCTGGACACCGTGCTGAATACACACCGGTTTGATTTCGCCAAAGCACAACAGGCGCCGGGCTGGCTGAAAGAGTTACGGGGTGAACATAAACCGGAGACTGAAGAGTACGGCATCAGCAGTTTTGTCTACACCGCGCGCAGGCCGTTTGATCCGGATAAATTTTACCGCGTGGTGCATGGTGACTGGGGCGGCGGCACTTTACTGCGCTCCAAAGGCTTTTTCTGGCTGGCGTCACGTCCGCGTTTTGCCGGCCAATGGAGTCAGGCGGGGGGGATTGCGCGTTATGGCATGGCAGGTATTTTCTGGCGTTCTCTGCCGGAAAGCGACTGGCCGAAGGATGATGAAACCCGTGAACACATTTTGGAAAAATGGGTAGAGCCGTTTGGAGATATGCGACAGGAACTGGTCTTTATCGGTCAGCACATGAATAAAGAAGAGATTATCCGGCGGCTGGATGCGTGCCTGCTTAGCGAAGAACAGATGGCAGAAGGTATTGAACACTGGGTGAACATGGCTGATCCGTTCCCGGCATGGTAGTCCTTAGGGAGGGTAGGGTTGTTCAATAAGTAGCCATAATGTCATTGTGGTAATGAGAAATATTCTCAACAAAGTACTTTACAGACGATACTGAGAACCATTATCATCTTTTCACCGGACGAGAAATGCCCCGCCAGGGACGTTAATCGCGAGGTACGACATTGCTCACATTGCTTCCAGTATGACTTAGCCAGCTCGGGTGCTGGCTTTTTTTTGCCTGTTATTCAGCCGCTTCCTGCGAGTTCACCTGTATCCCGTGTTTCTTCAACATCCCGCGTAACTGATGATACGTCACGTTCAGCAGCTCAGCGGCTTTACGCTGATTAAACCGCGCCTGCCGCAAAGCCTGTCCGATCAGATTTTTTTCCTGCCCGGTGAGCCATTGCTTAATATCCAGCGGCAGTGTCGGCAGGTTTTCGTGCTTACTGTCATCAGCCGGTTCCGCAACGCCGTTGCGCGGTGTGAACGGGTTCAGAATGATATTATCAAGCGGAAAATCACTGGTGCCATGGCGGTACATCGAACGTTCCACCACATTTTTCAGCTCACGGATATTGCCCGGCCATTGATACGTCAGCAGCGTCTCCCGGGCGTACTCTGTAAATCCGGGAAATAAAGGCAGGGAAAGTTCACGACACATCTGGATGGCAAAATGTTCGGCCAGTAACATGATGTCCTGCTGACGTTCGCGCAGGGGCGGTAATTGCACCACATCAAACGCCAGCCGGTCAAGCAGGTCAGCGCGGAATTTCCCTTCAGCGGCCAGCTTCGGCAAATCATCATTCGTCGCACACACCAGACGGACATCCACCTGCAACGGCTGGCTGCCGCCGACGCGTTCCAGATGACCGTATTCGATCACGCGCAGCAGTTTTTCCTGTACCAGCATGGGGGCTGTCGCCAGTTCATCAAGAAATAACGTGCCGCCATCCGCACGTTCAAAGCGCCCGAGATGACGTTTCTGCGCACCGGTAAACGCGCCTGCTTCATGGCCGAACAGTTCAGAATCCAGCAGGTTTTCATTGAGCGCCGCACAGTTAAGTGAAATAAACGGCCCCTGCCAGCGGGGTGAAAGATAATGCAGACGATGCGCGATCAGTTCCTTACCGCTGCCGCGTTCGCCGGTGACCAGAACCGGCTTGTTCAGCTTCGCCAGTTGTGAAACCTGTTCCAGCACCTCAATGAAGGCGTTGGCTTCGCCAAGTAAATTGTCTGTGTTATCCGTCATTTGGCTTTCCTTGTGTGGTGAAAAACACTAACACTTAGTGAAAATCGTCATCCCGAAAAATAAGCATAGCAGAGGCAACGCTGAAAAATTCAATTTATTCATGCAGATAATAATTTAAAAAAGTTGGCACGGATCCTGATATAGGTTTATCACTGCAGTGAAAAAATCACCTGCGGCTTTAACCGGTAATCATTTGGCCGGAAACCAAACAGAAACAAAGAGGAATTTCGATTATGGGTATTTTTTCTCGCTTCGCTGACATCATTAACGCCAACATCAATACCTTGCTGGATAAAGCAGAAGATCCGCAAAAACTGGTTCGTCTGATGATTCAGGAAATGGAAGACACGCTGGTGGAGCTGCGTTCTACCTCGGCCCGTGCGCTGGCAGAAAAGAAACAATTGATCCGCCGTATCGATCAGGGTGAATCCCAGCAGATTGAATGGCAGGACAAAGCTGAACTGGCGCTGCGTAAAGATAAAGACGATCTGGCGCGTGCGGCGTTGATCGAAAAGCAAAAATTGTCCGAGTTAGTCACTACGCTGAAAAACGAAGTGGCCGTGGTAGAAGAAACCCTGGACCGGATGAAGTCAGAAATTGGCGAGCTGGAAAGCAAACTGACCGAAACCCGTGCCCGCCAGCAGGCGCTGACCTTACGTCATCAGGCTGCGGCGTCTTCCCGTGACGTTCGCCGTCAGCTTGACAGTGGTAAAATTGATGAAGCCATGGCGCGTTTTGAGCAGTTTGAACGCCGTATAGATCATATGGAAGCGGAAGCAGAAAGTGTCAGCATCGGTAAAAAGAAATCGCTGGATCAGCAATTCGCTGAACTCAAAGCCGACGATGAAATCAGCGCACAGATTGCTGCCCTGAAAGCGAAAATGAACAGCACTCCGGACGCGTAATATTTGCTACCCAACCTGCCTGTTCACCGGCAGGTTGGGCAGGGTTAACAAATTAATAAGACTCATCAAAATCTAGGAGTGATGTAATGAGCTTCCTGTTCTTAGCCATCCCGCTGACCATTTTCGTCTTATTCGTGGCGCCCGTCTGGTTGTGGCTTCACTACAGCAATCGGCAGCAAAATGGCAGTCAGCTCAGTCAGCATGAGATGCAAAATCTCAGCAGTCTGACCCATGAGGCGCAGCGTATGCGTGAACGCATTCAGGCGCTGGAAGAAATACTCGATGCCGAACATCCGGGCTGGAGGCAATCATAATGGCGAATCGCCTGTCTGATAAAAAGTTGTACCGTGTGCCGGAAGAGGGCGTGGTAAAAGGTGTGCTGGCGGGGTTGTCGCACTATCTGGGCGTGCCGGTAAAACTGCTGCGTATTATGGCTGTACTGTCGGTTTTCTTTGGGTTGTTCATGTTCACATTGGTGGCGTACATCATTCTCAGCTACGTGCTGGATCCTGTACCGGCCAGTGAATATGAGGAGGAAACTGCGCCATCGCCGAGAAATTTGCTGGAAGAGGCTGACCGTGAACTGAAAGCCAGCGAGCAACGTTTACGCCAGGTCGAACGCTATGTGACTTCGGAAACTTTCGGTGTACGTAGCCGGTTCCGCCAGCTTTAATCATTTTCACCGCCTTGCCTCTGGCCGCCGGACATGGCTCCGGCTGCCATTTTCCCTCTCACCTCCCGCTGAAGGAATCTTTATGACCCGTTCCCTGAATTCCTCGCTGCCGGGTAAGCGCAGCCTGTTTTCGAAAATTTTCAGCGTTATGATGACGCTGGCGCTGACTTTTGGCCCTGCCGGGCTGGCGGCGCGTGTGCTGGGCGTAGTGGGAAAAGGGCCACTACGGTATGTTTTAGCACTATTATTAGAACCGTTATTCAAACGTATTTTGACCGCGCTGTTTGGGCGCTACGCCAGGGAGAGCAATGAAAAGACTACAAAGCGACTTTAGTTCACTGATCAATCGCGGCATGGACAGGCATCTGCGGCTGGCTGTCACCGGCTTAAGCCGCAGTGGCAAAACCGCTTTTATTACCGCTTTCGTTAACCAGCTATTACACATGCACAGCGGCGCCCGCTTACCGCTGTTTTCGGCGGCCCGCGAAGAGCGGCTGCTCGGTGTGAAACGCGTCCCCCAACGTGATCTGGGCGTGTCGCGGTTTACCTATGACGAAGGTCTGGCATCACTTTATGGCACGCCACCTGCGTGGCCCACGCCCACACGCGGCGTCAGCGAAATCCGCCTGGCGCTGCGTTACCGCTCCAATGATTCCCTGCTGCGTCACTTTAAAGATACCTCCACGCTCTATCTGGAGATCGTCGATTATCCTGGCGAATGGCTGCTGGATCTGCCGATGCTGGAGCAAAATTATTCCGACTGGTCGCGCCAGATGGCGGGGCTGTTACAGGGCGATCGCGCAGAATGGGCAAAGCCGTGGCTGACGCTGTGCGAAAAATGCGATCCGCTGGCACCGGCGGATGAAAATTTGCTCGGCGCGATTGCCCAGGCTTACACCGGTTATCTGGTGCGTTGCAAAAACGAAGGTTTGCATTTTATCCAGCCCGGGCGTTTTGTTTTGCCGGGAGATATGGCCGGTGCGCCTGCGCTGCAATTTTTCCCGTGGCCCGAGCTGAATCGTTATTCGGATGCGCAGCTGGCACAGGCGGATAAAAACAGCAATTTTGGTATGCTGCGCACACGTTTCGATTATTACTGCCAGAACATTGTGAAGGGTTTTTATAAAGATCACTTCGTGAAGTTCGACCGCCAGATTGTGCTGGTCGATTGCCTGCAGCCGCTCAACAGCGGGCCGCAAGCGTTTAACGATATGCGCCTGGCACTGACTCAGCTGATGCAAAGTTTTCACTACGGTAAACGTACGCTGTTCCGCCGTCTGTTTAATCCGTGCATCGATAAACTGATGTTCGCCGCCACCAAAGCCGACCACATCACCGGCGATCAGCACGCTAATCTGGTATCACTGTTACAGCAACTGGTGCAGGAAGCCTGGCAGAATGCTGCGTTCGAAGGCATTAGCATGGATTGCGCCGGGCTGGCTTCGGTACAGGCGACGGAAACGGGCATGGTGGAATATCAGGGGCAAAGTTTGCCCGCGCTGAAAGGACACCGGTTACAGGATGGTGCGCCGCTGACCGTGTTCCCCGGCGAAGTGCCTGCGCGCCTGCCGGGGCATGCGTTCTGGCAAAAACAGGGTTTTCATTTTGACGAGTTTCGTCCGCGCGAAATGAGTGTGGACACCCCGTTGCCGCACATCCGTCTGGATGCGGTGATGGAGTTTTTACTGGGAGATAAAATGCGATGAGCGAACCGATAAAACCGCGTATCGATTTTGAAACGGAATTAACAGCGCCGGCGGAGCCGCTGATCAAACCGGCTGTGGCCTTTGACGCGCAGATTTCAGAGCGCTTTATTCCGGTTACCGCCGAGACAGATGAACATCAGGAGGAGGGCGAAGCCGAAGCGGTGCTTAACCGCGCGCTGAAACCCCGCCGCAGTTTATGGGGCAAAATTGTGCGCCTCGGCGTGGCGGTGCTGGGTATCAGCGTCGTGGCACAGGGCATGCAACGGGTTCATGAGGCCTGGATCCAACAGGACTGGGTGGCGCTCGGTGCCTGCACCGCAGGTGGGCTGATTATTGTCGCTGGCGTGGGGTCTGTTGCCACCGAATGGCGGCGTTTGTACCGCCTGCGTCAGCGGGCCAGTGAGCGCGATACGGCACGCGAATTAATGCACAGCCACGGGTTAGGGCAGGGGCGTGCATTCTGCGAAAAACTGGCAGCACAGGCTGGCCTGGATAACAGCCATCCGGCGTTGCAACGCTGGAAGGCCTCACTGCATGAAACCCAGAATGACCGCGAAGTGGTCGAACTGTATGCCCGTCTGGTTCAGCCGGTTCTCGACGTGCAGGCACGGCGTGAAATCAGTCATTCAGCCGCCGAATCCGCGCTGATGATTGCCGTCAGCCCGCTGGCTCTGGTGGATATGGCATTTATTGCCTGGCGTAACCTGCGACTGGTCAACCGCATCGCGGTACTTTATGGCATTGAACTCGGCTATTACAGCCGTATCCGGTTGTTCCGTCTGGTATTGCTCAATATGGCGTTCGCCGGCGCATCTGAGCTGGTGCGTGAGGTGGGTATGGACTGGATGTCACAGGATCTGGCCGCCCGGCTTTCTGCCCGTGCTGCACAAGGGATCGGGGCCGGTTTGCTGACCGCGCGTCTGGGCATCAAAACCATGGAGTTATGCCGTCCGCTGCCGTGGCTGGAAGGCGATAAACCGAAACTCGGTGATTTTCGCCGCGAGCTTATCGGCAAGCTGAAGAACAGCATGGTGAAAAGTGAGAAAACAAAAACAGGCGTGTGATATTACGTCAGTTTTGAGCGACAATAAAAAAGCCCCCAAATAAATGGGGGCTCGAATTACTCTGATTAACCTTTAAGACTGAAAACTAGGTTGTCAGATAGTTCTGTGCTTTAGCGAGACCATCGGAAATTTGTGAATACGCCTTGTTCACCGCATTACTGGTGTCACTTACCGCGTCCTGACCAAAGCTTGATAGGCGATCGGCAACTTTATTAACATCTTCCGACCAACCTGCACCATTAACCATTTCAATATCACGTTCTGTTAATTGTTTCATCTTAGGCCTTCCTTTTAATCTGTTAAAGCAAGTCCCCTGTAATACCGGGGGCGATGAAAACATTGAGTAAGTCTATGGAGATAATTTCTACGCAATGTCTTCACAGGGATTAAGCCTAGAGTACTGC
>NZ_JAFMOS010000519.1 GCF_019049755.1 Rahnella perminowiae | reverse complement strand
ATAAATAAGGATTATTTATGAAGCTGAAATATATCGCCGCATTGGTGTCGTTGTCTCTCGTTTCTGCCTCAGCAATGGCAGAATTAAAAGCCAATGATGATACCAACCAGATTGAGGGCACCAATGGTGCCACTATGATGCGCACAACAGATAATGGTGCAACCTGGTTAGTATTTGGAACTACCACTGATGGAGAATCATACGGGGTAGGGAATAATTTCCCTGGCAGGGAAACGGTTGTTGTTGCGAATTTAGATTATAACGTTATCAATACCCCGAGCTATGATGCGGATAAGGCATACAGCACCCCTCAAACAAAAGTTCGCTACAATGGCTACTACTGGACAAACCAATGGTGGGCGAATCCGGGAGAAATTCCTGGCGAAAATTCAGTCTGGTTGAAAGGTGAGCCAACAAACCTTCAGTCTAATATTTTAGGGACTTACTATTTTACGCCATGGACTGGGGAAAAAGCACTGCAGTATCAGGCAGACACTAAGGCCAAAGTTGCCGCTCAGCGGAAAGTTATCGGGTATTTCCCTGAGTGGGGAGTTTACGAGGCTCATAACTACTTTACACCGGATAAGATTGCGACTGACCAGATTTCACATCTGAACTATGGTTTTGCTGTGATAAAGAATGGTGTCATTACGGCTCATGATACGGCTAAAGCGCCAGAGTTGATGAAAGAAATTGCGGATATCGCCAACTACCGCGGTATCACTAATATGTTATCAATAGGCGGGTGGGATAATTCACAAGAAGGTGTGTTCGAAGCGGCAACAGCAACCCAGGAAGGTACTGAACGTTTAGCGCAAAGTATTGTAGATTATGTGCTGAAATGGAAATTCCATGGCGTAGATATTGACTGGGAATATCCAGATAATGATCAGGAAAAAGCGCAATTTACCAACCTGATTAAAGTTTTACGCAGCAAGCTCGATACTGCTGGTTTGCAAAATGATATTTATTTCCAGTTATCGGCAGCCGTCACCACGAATCATAAGAATATAGAATTCATAAACCCTGCCGAAACTACGCCACTGCTGGATTCAGTAAACGTCATGGCCTATGACATACACGGCGCATTTGATCCTATCACCGGTCATAATGCTCCATTATATGCCAACCGCCAGGATGCTGATCCTAAACTCAATGTCTCCTCAGCAATGCATGAATACGCCACCACCTGGCAGGTTCCGAAGAGTAAGCTGATGATGGGTATTCCTTATTATGGTCGTGCATGGGGCGATGTGGCAGCCACTCAAATCATCCCTGGTCTTCCAGGTCTGTTCGCAACGGGTTCTGCGTCGATTCATGGTGCATGGGATGATGTCGGAGAATTTACCGGAACCAATCCATGGTATGTACTGAAAGATAAACTGGCCAATGCGGATTATGCCCGTTATTGGGATAGCGAATCTGGTGTGCCTTATCTTTATAATGCTAAAACAAAAGAATTTATCACCTATGATGATCCGCAGTCGGTTCAGGAAAAAGTAGATTACATTAATGCACAGGGTTTCGGTGGGGCAATAATATGGGATCTGAGTGGTGATACTTCATCCCATGAATTAGGCGCCATTGTTAAAAGTGTTCTGTCTAAACCTGTTGATGAGCCACATATTACAAACTTACAGGCGGGGCGTGACATTGCAAATGACAAGGCTTCTCTCGTGGTTAAGTGGGATATGGATCGCTCGAGTTATAATAACAAAAACTTCAAGCTTCTGGTCCCAAGCCCAACAGCCAAAGAAACCATAATATGGGATTTCGGAAAAGGTGAAGGTGCTACTTTCTGTGCCAGTAAAGATACAGGGGGTGACATTATTTCTCGCTGTCTATCGGTCAGTATGTTTGTTGAGCCTGGGGTGGTAGTCAGTATTGTTGATGCCGAAGATGAGAGTAAAGTTTATGGCAGTTTCACCGCGACCCAGGACATGCTCAATACTGCTGAGATTCAGGATGTGCATAAAACGTATTTTGATGAACACCAGGGGAAATTAACCTTCAATGTGGACCTTGACAAGGATCTTGTACAATCACGGCAATACCTGAATCTGGTTATTGACCATAAAGACAGCAATGGCAAAGTCACCAGTTCGGAACTTTCACAGTCATTTTATAAGATGGATCTCGTGGGTAAGAATACCAGTCAATATAGCGATGGGTATGCGGAGCTTTCGTTTAATCACTTTTATTCAACCTATGATTTTGCGAGAGCAAAAGCAGGCGACGAGTTTTCACTTGTTCTTGCCGATGGAAACACGCCAGGCGCAAAACGTCTGAAAGTGTTATCGCATCTGACAGTTACACCGGAAGTGCTGAAAAAGTAATATTTCATTTTCATGAGATATGGATTTAAGAATAATGCAATAACATGAAGGTAAGGGCTGGCTTCCCGACGGGGACCGGCCCTTTTCTGCAAGTACGGTGACCAGAAATTTGTTGGCGATGAGATTTGCAATACTAACCATTCTCATTTACAGTTAGCTTAAGTTTTATGCGATGTGTGGTTTCTATGTACGTGTGTTTATGCAACAGTGTCAGTGATAAAACGATACGGCAGGTGGTTCGTCGTTATCAGCCTCAGACGTTTCAGCAACTCAGAAACTTTGTTCCTGTGGGTACGCAGTGCGGTAAGTGTGTACGTGTTGCGCGCCAGATAATGGAAGACGAATTACAGCAGATACCGCAGCTAGACAATATCGCCTGAAAATACATCGCTAAAAAGTAGGTGTTTTCTTTGACTTACTCTGAACCGGATCTACGCTTTAGGTACCGGAACGGAGGAGTTACCTATGAAAGGCGATAAAAAAGTCATTGCTCACCTCAATAAACTTCTTGGAAATGAACTGGTTGCCATCAATCAGTATTTTTTGCATGCCCGCATGTTTAAGAACTGGGGGCTGATGCGCCTCAACGGTATCGAATATCACGAATCCATCGATGAAATGAAGCACGCCGATATCTATATTGAGCGGATCCTTTTCCTGGAAGGCATTCCTAACTTGCAGGATCTTGGCAAGCTCAATATCGGCGAAGATGTTGAGGAAATGCTGAAGTCTGATTTGCTGCTGGAGTTGGAAGGGGCGAAGGATTTACGCGAAGGCATTGCTTATGCCGACTCGGTGCATGATTACGTCAGCCGCGATTTAATGATTACTATCCTTGCGGATGAAGAGCACCACATCGACTGGCTGGAAACTGAACTGGAACTGATCGGACGTATTGGTATTCAGAATTATATCCAGTCTCAGCTGAAAGAAGAGTCGCAATAATCTCGGGTGTTTTAGCTAAACATCAGCCAGAGGGTTTTGCTTTCCTGGCTGATGTAAACCAGTGCGCCTGCCAGAGCCAGGCAGGGGCCGAAAGGTATTTGCCCCGACAATTTGTAAAAAACCACACGGATCAGCGCGAACACAATGCCTGTCAGCGCGGCCAGAATGCACAAACAGGGTAACATCTGCCAGCCGACCCAGGCGCCTAGCGCCGCCAATAGTTTGAAATCACCATATCCCATCCCATCTTTGCCACTGACTAATTTGACTCCCCAGTATAAAGTCCACAGTGCAATATAGCCGGCAGCAGCACCATAGACTGAATCCTGAAGCGAAACATTGCCCGCTACGGAGTGAATGAGTAACCCGGCCCAGAGTAATGGCAGCGTCAGCCGGTCCGGAAGCAGGTAAGTGGCGAGGTCTATCAGGCTTAGCGCCAAAAGAAACCAGAACAATAGCAGTGCACTTACCAGGCTCTCGGGGGTTACAAATAAGAAGGAGATGCCGAGAAACAGGGCTGCGCAAATGATTTCAGTGAAAGGGTATCTCTTTGAAATAGCGATACCACAATAATGACATCTTCCTCTTAACAGTAGCCAGCTCAGCAAAGGTATGTTTTGCCAGTATTTCAGTGAATGCTTACAGGCCGGACAGTGCGATGCCGGAAAACTCAGATTGAAGCGACTGCCGGCCGGTGCGCCGCTGTTTTGAATCATCAGCGGCAGGCGATAGACGACAACGTTCAAGAAACTGCCCATCAGCAACCCTAATATGGCGACAGCGGTATGATAAAATCCGCCGTATAATGAAGTGATATGTGCCATGTGCTGCCATCCCTCGCTCATGTGAAATGCTTTGCTGCTTAGCGTAGTGTGAGTTGTGGAACACTTACGCTGCCTGTTTGCCCGGTCCCCGTAACTATCGTTATCGCCACGACCTGAATACCGTATTCCTGGCTGAGAACTTCAAGCCAGCGCAAAAGTGCAGCGTAAGAAATCTGCTCGTAGCTGAGGGTAATCCCCCGTTCGTCTGCGAGGAGCTGAGGCAATTGCAGGGATAAATGTGTCGCTGAGGTATTGATGGCTTCCGTCAGTTTATCTTTCTGGACCTTCCCTCCTGAAGGCGCGCCGAGCTGTTGTGTCTGCTGAACCATCCATTCAAGCTGGTGGTGTTGCGTGTTGATCCGTACCCGGGATTGGGCGATCCGGCTGTTGAGCGGGGTCAAAATGCCGTACCAGACACAAGCCACTGCCAATAGAAACGCGGCAATCAGTATTAGCCATCTTTCTCGTTTATCTTTAAGCATCAGCCACTGTTTCATGAATTACTCCGCTGAGTCAGCGTAGCGGTGATGCCCGCTGAGGACGTAGCTAAATTTGAAATAGCAAAGTGAAAATCGCTGTCTGTCCGTTCGACAAAATCATCAATCGCTGCCCGGTCATCAGTCGTCACCTGCAGGGTGAACTGCTTGGTCTTTTGCTGAAAATCTAATTTATCGATGGTAATTTGCGGGATCTCCTGCTGGTAAGCGGTGAGCTTCGCCAGTGCAGGAAGAAAGGCCGTGGGCGCCTTTTTGATATTTTGTTCAAAATAGAACTTTACATTACGGGTGTGCTTGTCCTGCGGAAACCAGGTCTGATGCAGTGCCAGCATCTCGTTTTTCAGTAACGATTCTTGCTGTGAAACCTGCCACCAGGTAAAAAGTTTGGCACTGATCATCACTATTACCGTGAATATCATCATGCTTGCTGCCACCCGTTGAAGATGCCGCCCCCAGGCGGGTTCCTCTTTACGCACGGCGAACTCTCCCTGCAGCAGGTTTACTGCAGATGAAGAATTATTTTTCATCATAATCAGGGGATGGAAAGGCAGGTCAGCGCGTACCCAGTCAGAAGAGATTTCTTGTTCCTCCCCGTAATAATATAAGGTTTCCGGCGTTGCAATTTTAAGCAGCGTATCGAGCAAGACCTGCTCAACCTGGCAGCCTGAGTATTCCGATTGTCGAAGGATCCAGTGCTCATCAAGCCTCATTATCGACCAGCCTTCTTCATGCCATGGCAGCAGCAAGGCATCAATATAAATGTGCTTTATTGTCAGTCCTGCATCGCTAAATCGCTGCAGACAATTTTTTAAATAATCTGCTTCAATACCCGCCACAAATAGTGTCTGCTCTTCACGATAAAGTTCCACCCAATGCAATGTGTCGATATCGCCGGCAATACTTTCCTCAGTCAGATAACCAATCATCTGGCGGGTAATTTTACTCGCGCGCTGAGGCAGTACGATCTGACGAAAAATGACGTCACTGGCCGGGATGAACAGACAAACATTTTGTGCCGCAGGTTGTGTGGCGAGTGCTGATAAATGTCCTGTATCCGGTAGGCAATGAATATCTTCATCACATTCTGCCTGATCCGTGAACCAATAAACTGAGTGCTCTGGCGAAGTGCCAGCCCTGATAAATAGCCTGTTGGCCAGATGAAGTTGTTCCATTTACTCAATTACCCGATAGCGTCGCTGATAAATTGTGATTTTTGAATCCTTTGGATTGAATTGCACAAAACTGGTCATAGCATTTTGCTGTTCTTCAAACCGCCCTAGCGTATAGAGTACGAAGTACTGGCTGCGTACCGTCAGCAGAGGCTTTAATTGACTGCTTTGGATTTCCAGCGTAAATCGCTGTTTTTTTGCCTCTTTCAGAAAAGCGTCAACAGAAACCCAGCCTCTGCGTGGCCGCGCTGAAATTAATGCCATCGCGTCCTCCTGATTAATCCCTCCCAGAAATAAGGCGCTCAACAGGGGGGCCTGCTCTTCGGTCAGCGTATTGATGTTAATTTGCTGAGACTCTTCGGGGAGGATGCAAAGCTGTTGGCGGATCTGGTTGAGTGGCAGACGAGGAAGATCGGGGAGTAACGCCAGTTCATTCAGGGAAAAAAGACGTTGGTTAGCTGCAGCGCGGGGCATTGCCAGCGTTTCGTAATACCCGGATTCAGCACCGGAAGTTCGGGCCTCGTTATCGGCATCCAGATAATCGCTGAGAGTATCAACGAACCGCTCAGTTTCAACGGATGTTGCCTGCGCATTGAGAAGAAGCTGTTTCAGTACCTGCGTATTGTACGGTTCATCCTCTGACTTCGTATCAGGTGCGTTATTACGCAGGCTGTTAAGGTTAAAACAGTTTTGTCCATCCGCAATAATATAGTCCACTGAAAACCCGTCCTGTCCGGTGAAGTTACCTTGCTGAACAGCAAATAGATCAAGACTGTTGCGGGTAGGATTTTCAATCATTTCATTTCGAAGTTGCGGCAAAGCAATTTCTTCGGCGGCAAAGGTTAGCCAGCGTAATTGCTGTTGATTGAGCAACCAGCTTTGGCGCTGATGGCTGACCTGAAATTGCAGCGTCATTTTTGCTGCCAATGCAGCCATAATGGCAAGGATCATTAAAACAATCAGTAGTGCTACACCTTGTTGCTTACTCATTAATGACGCTCTCCCCGTTTAAGGGCATCGGAGCGGCGGATTCCGTACCGCTTTGCTCCGGCGCTTTTTCCGCTGATTCAGTATTCATCTCCTCAATGGTTTGAGGCAGAAGAAATAACCGACGTATTTCTCCCATGTCGTCCAGCGTGACAACGAGTTCAATAACGTTGGGAAAAGCATTCTTATTGTTCCAGTTATTGCTCCAGTTGCCGGAATAGAATCGCCAATGCAGAGAGTTCACACCTGTCAGCAGGGTAACGGCGGGAATCGGTGAAGAATCTTTCAGTGGCCGGGAAGGAAGAGATTGTGCACTTCGCGTTAGTGTGTGGTGGGTAAATGTCCAGGTAGCCTGGATAAGGTCACTGGCAGATAAGGGTGCTGAGGCAGAATAACTACCAATGGTAGTAAAACTTAATGACGTCTCAGAGGCGGATAAAAAAGCCTCTTTCTCAGCGATTTTCCGGGGCAATATCTGGGTGAGATCCCGTTCCATCAAAGAAAATGCTGTCTGAATCGCGGTCAGTCTTGCCGTGTGTTCTTGCGCCATTTCACTGTTTTTTACGGATGCGGAAAGGATCTGATAAGCCAGCAGGCTTAATAGTGCAAATATCGCCATCGCAATCATAACTTCAATCAGCGTGAACCCCTGTTGTTTGCCTACCGGCTGGCTGCTCATGGTTTTTTTGCCATTATCTGAGTCCAGCTGCTAACGGAAAGGAGCGGCGAACGTGTATCTTCAGCCTGAAAAACCTGTACCTGGTTCTGGCTAATTTTGTTGTTTTTATCTTGTGTGACTTGCTGTTCAACGAACCACTCCTGGCCGGCCAGTGCCACTTGTCCTTTTACTTTTTTCGCAGATTTGATCTGTGCTTCTATCAGCGTATTTTCAGCAACCCAGCTGGCAAAGAGAGAAGTTTGCAGATGGTCTACAGCGCTCATTTGCGAACTCATACTGTTCAGTAACGCCAGCGCAGCCGTGGCAAAGATGCCAAGGGCAATGATCACTTCTATCAGGGTCATACCTTGCTGATTTTTAGCGTCAGGTGTTGAAGATATGCACATTATTTTTCAGACCTTCTGACATGTAATATCAGTGGCAGTCGTCCTTCAGAAATGATGCTGCAACAAGCCGGTTCCGATGCAGACGAAGTGAAACTGAGTTCAAATACTGAAAGTGTTCCGTCGGGCATAAAAACAATCTGTGGTGGACGGTTGATTGATTTATTGAGTGCGAACGGGCTGAGCGAAAGGGTTTCGTTTCCCGCTAATTCACCGCTGACAGGCATGCGGGAAGATTCAATCTCTTCCCACTGAGGCTCACGTGTTTGTGGTATTAACGGTAGCGTGCCACCTAAAACCACAAACCGATAAGCGCCGGCCGTTAAAGAAAGCCCGAGCGGCTTTCCTTCCAGCACGGCACGCTCAGAAGCATATTCCATCACTGTTTTCATTTGCTCAGCGCGTTGGATTTGTGAGTTGTCAGACGGTAAAACCATGATGACTACCCCTGCTGCAATAGCGAAAATAGCCAACACCATCAGTATTTCCAGCAGCGTAAAGCCGGATTGTTTGGCTGCGGACAAAGTTACTGATCCTTCTCAACCCAGTTCTTGATGTCATCCGCAGTGTTGGGCTCACTGTCAGGCCCGGCAGAAAAAACATCGATAGCCCCATGTTCACCCGGGCTGACTAACATGTATTCGTTGCCCCAGGGGTCAGCGGGTAAACGCTTTATATACCCGTCATTACGGTAATTGGTTGGTAACGGACTCAGGGTAGGTAAAGTGACAAGAGCTTCCAGAGTTTGTTCGGTTGTCGGATAGCGATGGTTATCCAGCTTATACATGTCGAGGGCGTTCTCGAGGGCGACGATATCGCTGACGGCTTTTTGTGTATCAGCCCGTTCTTTGTTGCCCATGACATTAGGGACAACGAGCGCCGCCAGCACGCCGAGAATGACGATAACCACCATCAGTTCGATTAATGTAAAACCTTGTTGCTTCTTAGGAATAACGGGATGATTTTTTTGAGTATTTAACATTGAGTTGTACCTTTAACTGACCAGATTATTAAGCTGGAGAATCGGTTGTAAAATCGACATGATGATGAACAAAACAATACTGGCCATCGTGACAATCAGCAGGGGTTCAAACAGTGCTAATACCATTGAAAGCCGGTGCTGCATCAGCTTGTCCTGATTGTCGGCCGCGTGTGCCATAAGCTCGCCAAGACGTCCGCTTTGTTCGCCGGAAGCAATCATGTAAAGCATCATGGGAGGGAAGAGACGGGTTTGTTCCAGAACAGCAAACAGCGAACTGCCCTGACGAACATGTTCTGCCGCCTGAGTAAGTAAATAATGGATCCGCAGGTTAGTTATCCCTTCTGTTGAGATTTTCATCGCATCAAGTAAAGGAACACCGCTCGATTGCAAAATACTGAGAGTGCGGGCATATCGGGCACTATTGATGGCCCTGATCAGCGGCCCGACAACGACAACGCCAAGCAACATCGTATGAAAACGCATACGATTATTTTTACGGCGCAGAGCTAGCCTGAAGGTACCGATGCCAGCGATAACCACGATGGCAATCAGCCACCATTCACGTTCCAGGAAACCGCTGACACCGATTAAAATACGGGTGGTCACAGGCAGCGTATGTTTCATATGCACAAACTGCTCAATGATTTGCGGGACAACGGCAACCAGTAAAATGACGATCACCAGAATGGCAACCAGGGTGAGCATGGCCGGATAGATCATGGCTTGTGACAACTTGCTTTTGATCTGCTGGCGGATTTCATAATAATCCGCCATTTTCTCCAGTACGGTGCCGAGTTGACCCGTTCTTTCACCTGCGGTGACCAGAGTCCTGAACATCGGATCAAATATGCGAGGAAAATCAGATAACGCATCGGCAAGTGTATGCCCTTCCACCACTTTGTTACGAACGGTGGTGAGCACTTGCGTCAGTCCGGCGTGCTCGGTTTGCCGGGCAATGACGGCAAGTGCGGCTTCTACGGGCAGGGCTGCATTGGTTAATGTGGCGAGCTGGCGCGAAAACAGTGAAACAGCATGTGAGGGGACACGCGTTTTCAATCCCTTACTTTTACTATTTCCAGCTATCAGCGGGTTGCCAACCGGCTTTATTTCAATAAGTGTTAAACCCCGCTCACGCACAATCTGACGCGCCAGACGCAGAGAATCAGCGTCAATGACTCCCCGCTGCGTTTTGCCCGTCGGGGAGGTAGCATGAAAGGCGAAGCGACTCATGAGATTGTTCCCTGTGTCGCTATCTCTTGTTCAGCAGTAACTCTGATCACTTCTTCCAGTGTAGTCTCGCCGCTGATGGCTTTAAGCAGGCCATTTTCCCGCAAGCTTCGGGCGGTTTTGCGATGAATATTCTCAATGGAAAATTCATCCTGATTCTCATGAATTGCCTGACGTATAGCGTTATCAACCACCATACATTCGTGGATGGCGGCCCTGCCTTTATAGCCTGTGAAATGGCAATGAGAACATCCTACAGCTTTAAAAACAGAGGAGGGTGGCTCAGGCAGAAAGTGGAATAAAGGAAGGTGAGACTCCTCTAACGGGAACGGCCGTGCACAATGCGGACACAGACGTCGCACAAGTCGCTGAGCTACTACACCTAATAACGAAGAGGCGAGAAGGAAAGGCTCCAGACCCATATCCCGTAAGCGGGTGATGGCACCGACGGCACTATTCGTATGCAAGGTTGACATCACCAGATGGCCGGTCAGTGAAGCTTGTACCGCGATTTGAGCTGTTTCATTATCGCGGATCTCACCGACCATGACGACATCCGGGTCCTGACGCAAAATCGCCCGCAAACCGAGAGCAAATGTCATATCGACGCGGGGGTTAACTTGTGTTTGCCCCACACCTTCCAGTTCATACTCAATCGGGTCTTCGACGGTGAGAATGTTACGCTCGTTATTGTTGAGGGCCGAGAGAACGGCGTACAGGGTCGTGCTTTTACCTGAGCCAGTCGGCCCGGTGACCAGAATAATCCCGTGAGGTTTATGGATTAATGCCGACAGCTGTTGTTCATCCTGCGTAGACAGACCCAGTTGTGAAATATCGAGGCATAAATTATTTTTATCCAGAAGACGCATCACGACACGTTCACCATATTGAGCAGGAATGGTCGATACGCGGATATCGATCGCCCGGTGACCAATACGTAGCGAAATACGCCCATCCTGAGGTAAACGTTTTTCGGCGATGTCCAGCTTTGCCATCACCTTGATACGCGATACCAGAAAAGGCGCCAGCTTGCGGGCAGGTTGCAGGATTTGCCGTAATACACCGTCGATACGAAACCGGATACTGAGCATGCGTTCGAAGGTTTCGATATGAATATCCGAAGCGCCCTCTTTGACGGCTTCAGAAAGCACTGCATTAATCAGGCGGATGATCGGCGAATTCTCATCACTGGCCAGCAGATCTTCGTTATCCGGTAATTCCTCAGACAAAGACAGAAGATCGACCTCGTTATCAATATCATCAATAATTTGTTGCGATTCGCCGCTGCTACGCTGATAGGTTGCGGATAACTTTTCATCGAACAGCGTAGTTTCCACTATTTCGACTGACGTTATTTCCCCCATAACCCGACGTGCCTCGAGCAGGGTTTCCACTGAAATGTCCTGACGGCAAAAAAGCACGTCATTAAGCCGCGTGACGCCTTTTTGTTTGGCATAAGCATAAGGCAGAACAGGAACTGATTGTTCTACAGCGGATTTTTGTGACAATTCGTTATCCTTGTTCATGGCTTATCCACTAAACGGATTACGAGGTTTGCCGGTATTAGGCGTGGCCGGTATGGCGGTTTTTGGCGCTTTATTCTCAGGGTAGTCAGGCAAAACAGAACGAGTATTGGGGGTGAGCAGATCTTCATGATCTTCAGCCTGACGTGTTTTCTGAAGCTTTTGAAAATGCGAATATTTCTTATTGGAAAGGGAAGAGTAAACTTCATCATCGCGAATAATGGTCGGCCTGATAAATACCATCAGATTACGTTTTGCTGATTCAGTGCTGGTGTAGCGGAACAAATTGCCTACCCATGGGATATCACCCAACAGCGGCACTTTGGATTTGGTTTCTTTGGTGCTGTCATCCAGTAAGCCGCCCAGAACCACAGTTTCACCCGTACGAACCAGCACGGCATTAGAAATGGTTCGGGTATTGAAGGTGGGGCCAAGAGTCGAGTTAGTTGAAGTATCAACGCTGGAAACTTCCTGTTCGATGTCCATCAGGACAGAGTCACCCTCATTGATCTGCGGTGTGACCTTTAATTTTGTGCCGACGGTTTTGTAAACCACACTGCTATAAATGTTATCGCCAGACGTGGTTTGTGAGCCGGAAAGGGAAGGGACTTCCTGACCGACATTGAATGAGGCTTCTTTATTATCAAGGGTGACAATGCTTGGCGTGGCAAGAATATCGTTTTTATTACTGGTAGATAACGCAGTGAGTAAGACGTTCCAGTCACCGCTAAAGAAGCCTGCGGTCATGCCATTGAAGGTCTGCAAAGTGCTGCTCAGAGGGTTATCGCTGCTGATAACGCCTTCTTTTTTGTACTGACGTACTCCGGGTGCAACGGTCGATATTGGCGCGCCTGTACCGGTAAATTGTGTTCCACCAACCTGGTTGTTACTCCACTGGATACCCAAATTGAGCCCGTTACCATCCTGTACTTCAACAATAATGGCCTCGACTAGCACCTGTGCCCGGCGGATATCAAGCTTGGTGATGACCTGCTCAAGTGACTGCATCACATCTTGCTGAGCAGTAATAACGATGGAGTTGGTTTGCTCATCAGCCGTGATGCTCATAGGTTTGTTAGAGGCTGCCGAAGTCTGAGCAGTTTTGCCTTCTTTCATCTCCTGAGTAATGCCTGTCAGAACGGGAACGATCTTTTCCGCTTTGGCATATTTCAGATAGAAAACACGGGTGTTGCCCTGAGAAGACTGGTCTTTATCCAGCTGATTAACCAGTTTTGCTGCGCGGCTTCGTACGCTCTCTGGCCCGCTGACAATGAGCGTGTTGGTTCTTTCATCGGCGACAATTTTGGCTTGTAATATGGATGATGATTGTCCTTTTGATTCTTCACGAACCAGGTTGTTCATCATCTCAGCCATTTCGGGAGCAGAAGCATATTTTAGTTTGATGGTTTGTCTTTGCTGGTTGCCCATCGCGTCAACGCGTTCGACCAGATTAATGAGCCGGTTGACCACCGATGCCCGGCCAGTCAGAAGCAAAACATTGGAGGGTTCGTAATGAACAACATTCCCTACGCCTGTACTGTCATTCATCTGGCGAAGCAAAGGTGCCAGTTCTCTGACCGGCACGTTAAGAAGCGTAATGACGCGGGTAACAATTTCATCTCCCTTACCGGGACTGTTTTTATCCGCGACGGGAACACCAGACATTTTGGCATTCGCTGAACGTACGACCTTCAGTAGCCCGTTATCCATGGGGATCACCGCAAAACCATAGATATCCAGCACACTTAGGAAAAATTGATAGTATTGTTCTTCATTCAAGACATCATAACTTCTGACAGAAACAGTCCCCTGCACGGAAGGATCGATAAGAATAGTTTTATTCAGATTTTTGCTTACCGTATCAATAAACTCTTTAATATCCGTGCCCTTAAAACTCGCAGTAAATTCTTCCGCATGTACAATTCCTGGAAGGGTAGCAAATAATATGCATGCCTTTACTAAGAGAGGGTTAATGAACTTCTTCATGACTTTCAGTATCCAACGATGTTTCGATAGTGGCTAAATTTATATAGATATTCTGAAGTTGGCTTTCTCTCAGAACGGTAAGTTGTACATCCCTCAGGCTTGCCAGTTGTTCAATGTATTTATCTGCTGTTGCGGTGTCGTCAAGAGGTTGTCCGTTTATTTTAATGACGACCTCACCGGGAATAAGTCCCGCTCTAAGATAAATATTACTGTTCGTTCTGGGGTTAAATCTATAACCTGTAAGTTTCTCATCTTTATATATGGGGTTGGCAACTAAATAATGCATTAAGTATTTTGCATGTTCTTTGTTAGCCTTCTCTTTTTCTGGTTTAAGATGTTTATTTTCCCGAGATTTATCATTGAGGTATAAAATCGCTATTCCCCTGGGAGTTCGTATTTGAACTTCATCTGCTTTTACCGACTGCAAGTAAGCATTTTCCACATCAGCGAGCTTTTCGCCTTCACGATAACTTTGTTGACCTGACGGCCCCTGGAGGATAGCCAGTGAGCGCCGGGTGTCAGTACTTGTCAGAACGCCCTTAAGGAGTAAGGGGAGTTTCACGCTCACGGCGGGTGGCGGAGTTGCCTCTTTAATCGCTGATTTTTTGGGTTTCTCAAAGAGTGTGCCCGGTATATTTACAAGCGTTTTGGCCTCACCGGAGGTCTTGGGTATGCTCTTAATGCTTTCCCGGCTATTTAGTACAGTAACAGCGATTATTGAGCAACAAATCATTATGCAGGTGAATGTTATGAGAATAAACATTCCGATCTTCAATGATATCTTCGGCCAATGTCCTTTATTCCAGGCGGCATACATGTGTTGGAT
>NZ_JAFMOS010000520.1 GCF_019049755.1 Rahnella perminowiae | reverse complement strand
GTTCATTTGTCACCGGGAGCCATGATAATGTTATGTAAACAGACAAACCATTTTTCTCCGAGCATTGTTGGCAAACCGGACTCAGCAGACTCTATCTGATAGAATACTGAGTGGCGATACGCCTGGTTGACGCACTGGTTTGGACAGTAAAATACATACGAATTTAGGCACAATAAAATTATGTCAGATAAGCCGCAAAAAACGTTCTACTTCCACGATTATGAAACCTTTGGTAAAAACCCGGCGCTGGATCGTCCGGCGCAGTTTGCCGGGGTAAGAACTGACGAAGATTTCAATATCATCGAAGAACCGTTGGTGATTTATTGCCGCCCTTCTGATGATTATCTGCCTGAACCTGAAGCAGTGATGATTACCGGCATCACGCCACAAATTGCCCTGGAGCGCGGTGTGATTGAAGCCGAGTTTACCGCGCAAATTCACCAGGCATTCAGCGTGCCGGGCACCTGCATTGTTGGTTATAACAATATCCGTTTTGACGATGAAGTCAGCCGGAATATCCTTTATCGTAACTTTTACGACCCGTATGCCTACAGCTGGCAAAACGGCAATTCCCGCTGGGATTTACTGGATGTAATGCGCGCCTGTTATGCGCTGCGTCCGGAAGGCATCAACTGGCCGGAAAATGATGATGGCTTCCCGAGTTTCCGTCTTGAACATCTGACCAAAGCCAATGGTATCGAACATGAAAATGCGCACGATGCCATGGCCGACGTTTACGCGACTATCGCCATGGCGAAACTGGTGAAGCAGGCGCAGCCGCGTCTGTTCAGTTTTCTGCTTGAACACCGCAGCAAACATAAACTTAATACCCTGATTGATATTCCTGCCATGGCGCCGCTGGTGCATGTTTCCGGTATGTTCGGCGCTGCACGGGGTAATACCGCATGGGTAGCACCACTGGCGTGGCATCCTGAGAATAAGAATGCGGTGATCATGTGTGACCTCGCCGGTGATATGTCGACGTTGTTAGATCTCAGTCCTGATGAAATGCGTGAACGCCTGTACAGCCGCCGCGATGCTTTGCAGGCCGGACAATCTCCGCTGCCGATCAAACTGGTGCATATCAATAAATGTCCGGTGCTGGCTCCGGCCAAGACATTGTTACCGGAAAATGCCGAACGCCTGGGGATCGACCGTCAGCGCTGCCTGGAAAATCTGCAATTGCTACGTCAAAATCCGCAGGTGCGCGAGAAAGTGGTCACGATGTTTGCTGAAGCTGAACCCTTTACCCCGTCCGATGACGTGGACGCCCGCCTTTATGACGGTTTCTTCAGCGATGCCGATCGCGCGGCCATGCGCATCATTCTGGAAACCCGTCCGGAGAACCTTCCCGCGCTGGATCTGACTTTTAACGATGCGCGCATTGAGCCCCTGTTGTTCCGTTTCCGTGCACGCAACTACCCCGCCACGCTTACCGATGCCGAGCAAAAGCGCTGGACGTTGCACCGGCAGGAGAAACTGACGGACGAACGTGTGCAGGCGTACATTTTAGAGCTTGAATCACTCTATAACTGGCATGAGGGGGATGCTGAGAAGATAGCGCTTCTCAAGGCGCTGTTTGAATATGGGAAGAAACTGGTGGGTTAATTTTTGGGGATTCCCCAACGACCCCTTCTGGAATAGTGAAAATTTCGGTTTCTCAAAATCAGTGAGTTACCGACGTTAAAAACTGACCGAGTAAATTTCGGTTTCTCACGTACAATGATCACTTAACTCGTTGCGCCGAAACCGCCCAAAGGAGGGAGTGCTTCCCCTCCTTTGGATTCCTCCGCGCTTTTTTACTGCGCGCTATCGCAAGTACGACGGACATGTTCTGTCACTTAAGCGAGTGGCGCAAAATGTCATCGCTGCGCGATTCCCGAATTTCAGGTTTCGAGCCATAGGTCTCGAACCGTTCATTCGGTGCCATTTTTGAGCACGCCAATCCACTTTTCTAAAAGATAAACATCAGTTTGATGTTGAATTTAAGATCGTGCGGGCGATTCAGAAATCTTGCTGAACGGAGCGGCTTCGAGACCTATGGCTCGGGTCGAGCTGTGCGAGACAACGTCACGAAGTGACGGCCCGAAGGGCGAGGCCACAGGCCGAGTAACACCGAGAGAAGGTACCGCACAGCGGCAAGATTTCCAGCCTGTCGCAATAGCACCTGAAACATTGTAACAAGCGAAGCGCGCAGTGAAAAAAGCGAGGAGAGTCGAGAGAGGAAAAGCACTTTCCTCTCTCGTCGGTTTCGGCACGAAAAGCCGTATGATAACTGTTGTTGAAAAACCGAAACTTTCACTAAGCTACTTTAAAAGCCTGTTTTGCAGAGGCTTGCTGCAAATTAGAGCCGCCATTGCAGCGGCCATCTGCAAAGAAAGTTTCCTGCCCTTTTCAAAGGGCAAAAATCACGCTTCCGGTGCTATTTCCCCGCTCATCTGCGGCGGCTGCTTGCGAAACGCTTTGGTGATAAACGCCAGATACCCCAGACCAATCGCTCCCCAGACTAAGCCCAGTGTCATCGAGCTCGATTCCAGATTCAGCCACAACGCACCGACGGTCAGTGCACCAATCACCGGCAGGATCAGGTAATTGACGTGATCTTTGAATGTACGGTTACGTTTTTCACGAATGTAGAATTGTGAAATCACCGACAGGTTCACGAAGGTGAACGCCACCAGCGCGCCGAAGTTGATCAGCGCCGTCGCCGTAACCAGATCAAAGGTCACCGCAGACATCGCCACAACGCCAACCAGCAAGACGTTGAATGTCGGGGTGCGCCATTTCGGATGCACATAACCGAACAGTTTTTCCGGGAATACACCATCGCGACCCATCACATATAACAGTCGGGAAACCCCGGCGTGGGCAGCCATGCCGGATGCCAGAACGGTTACACAGCTGAAACACAGAATGACGGACTGGAAGAACTTGCCTGCCACATACAGCATGATTTCAGGCTGAGACGCGTCCGGATCTTTAAAGCGCGAGATGTCCGGGAAGTACAGTTGCAGGAAGTAAGACACCACCACGAAGATGATGCCCCCGATCAGCGCGGTCAGGAAAATCGCTTTCGGGATCACTTTGCCCGCGTTCGGGGTTTCTTCAGACAACGAACTGATGCCGTCAAAGCCCAGGAACGAGAAGCACAGGATAGTCGCTCCGGTAATCATTGGCACCACATGCGCATTCTCACTGAAGAATGGCTTAGTCGTTGCCAGTGTGCCCATGCCCTCGCCCATGTAGACGCCACGAACTAACAGGCCCAGGAAGACCACCATGATCGCCACCTGCACGACAACAATGATGCTGTTGAGGTTTGCGACGATTTTGATGCCACGCAGGTTGAACGCGGTCATCATGCCGACCAGGGCTACGACAAAGATCCACGACGGCACGCCCGGGAAGATGGCTTCCAGGTAGATTTTCGCCAGCAGAATGTTGATCATCGGCATGAACAGATAGTCCAGCAAAGATGACCAGCCGACCATGAAGCCGACGTGCGGGCTGATAGCTTTTTGCGCGTAAGTGTAAGCAGAACCGGCAGACGGGAATCGCTGCACCAGCTTGCCGTAACTGACGGCGGTAAACAGGACGGCAATCAACGCGAAGATATACGCCGTCGCAACGTGGCCATCGGTCAGGCCGGAAACGATACCGAAGGTATCAAAAATGGTCATCGGCTGCAGATAGGCGAGGCCCATCATCACAACCTGAACCAATGTCAGGGTTTTACGCAGTTGTACACGCTGGGTGGCCGGAGCGGTAGTAGCATTAGCAGACATGGTTCAGCCCTCCCTGGATTGCAAATACCGGGCGCTTAAACGCCTCTGAAAGCAACGTACAGGGAAAACTTCGGGAGTTATTACCAGTAAACGGGGGAGTGATCTTCACCTCGCTGAACGCGGAGATGAAGGCTGTGCGAATGTGGCCGCAGCTGAAAGTAGCACCGGCGGGTACCGGTACAGGTTTGAAGTATTGCCCCATGTTACATTTCCTCATAGTGGCGACCGGTTTTAATTTGGGATCGCACACGAACCTTGTTATCTATCCGGATCTGGGTCCGGCCTCTGTTGAATTAGTTGGGTACTGCATATACAAAAAAAATAACCGGCGCCTTTAAGCGTCGGTTATCTGCAGTGCGGCGTATTTTGCACAAATCACGCATAAATGACAACATTCAGAGGCGTTGCGTTACAAATTCTTTTCGCGTTCAAAACATTCACGCACAGATCCCCCCTGTATGGGCGTGGCAACACTTAAGGCTTAACCTTTTACACAGTGCCAGGCACGCCCGGGAATCAGGCATTTTTCAGCATCCAGTCGATTTCCGTTTCCGTTACTCTTCTCTCAAATTGCAGAAGTTCATCGGATTTACAGGTGTGATAGACCTGCGAGAAACGCTCCCCGAGGATCTTTTTCAGTGCCGGTTGTTCATCAAAATCATACAATGCATCGCTCTGGCGGATAGGCAGCGGAATACCCTCCTGTTCCAGACCGTTACCGGTAACCGGTTCAGGTAATGGCAAATCGTTATCCAGTCCATACAGCATGCCTGCCAGCACCGTGGCAACCACTAAATACGGGTTAGCATCCGCACCCGCGACGCGGTATTCCACACGGTGGTCTGCTGTTCCGCTGCAAGGCACCCGAAGTGCAACGGTACGGTTATTGTGTCCCCATGAAGCCTGGGTCGGCACATACATGCCCGGCTGGAAGCGGCGGAAAGCATTCACGTTCGGCGCCAGTAATGCCATGGATGCAGGCATCAGCGCAATCATTCCGGCAAGGGAGCGTTTCATCAGGTCAGAATCGTCGCCACCGGCACCGGCAAACAGGTTTTTACCGTTGTCATCGAGCACGCTGAGATGGATATGCATCCCGCTGCCCGCGTATTCATCGTAGGGTTTCGCCATAAAAGTGGCGTCCATATCATGATTCTCTGCCACCAGACGCACCAGACGTTTGAGCATCAGGGCGTGATCACAGGCGCGCAGAATATTTTCGCTGTGGTGCAAATTGATTTCGAATTGTCCCGGTGAGGACTCTGCTACCGCCCCGTCCGCCGGTAAACCCTGAATGTGAGCCAGGCGATCAATGTCACTGAGCACATCGGCAAAGTGATCGAGATTATCTACGGAGTAAACCTGAGTATGCATACTGCGTTCCTGCGTCCCCGGCGTACAAGGTGGCTGAATATAACCTTCGGCATCGCGCTGCCTGTCGAGCAGATAGAACTCCAGCTCTACCGCTACCACCGGAAACAGACCCCGCTGGCGCAATGTTTGCCAGATATGATTAAGCACATTGCGTGGTTCAACGTTAAAGGGAGTGCCATCTTCGTCAAGCATGGTCAGAAGCAGCTGACCGGTATGTTCAGGATCGGAGGCGGAGGGCGTTAAGGTACCGGGAACAGGCACACAGACATGGTCGGGTTCGCCCAGTTCCTGGCCTAATCCGGCTTCTTCCACGACATTACCGAGAATGTCCATGGCGAAGACCGATGCCGGGAAGTAACAACCTTTTTCGAGTTTTCGAAGTGCTGAGACGGGAATGCGTTTGCCGCGGAAGGAGCCATTGAGATCGGTGAGCAGGACGTCGACGTGAAGAGTTTGCGGATGACGCTCCAGGTATTCAGACACTTCATCCTGGAACGCGCTACTTCGCTCTTCAACGTGCTTAGCGAGGGGTTCAGTCCCGCTAATCTCTTTCTTGATTTCTTTCATCAGTTCAGTCGCTTGCATAGGTTTTCCGCCATTTGCTGGTTTCCGGCATATCAGGCCCCACCATGGTGCCAGCCGGCTATCTTTACCGGGTCATCACTGTGTTCAACGCTGTGCTCTCATGGAGTCGGGATCCTCTCAGTTATGCTCAAAAAAACGCTTTTTTTGCTCAAAATAACAGCCATATTATTAACCCTAGCCTCAACATTAATTTTTTGCAACATCTACATTCCCGTAACATATCCGTTTGAAAAGCGAGCATAGCGCTGCTAAATTGGTCAATGAAAGGTCAATATTCTGAACAGAGACGTGCGGGGAGGCGCGTGCTGTCAGTCAATTCATCTACTCAACGAGGCGGTATTATGGGCAATATATTTTCCACGGCATCTGCGGGAAAAGAGACGCGCTACAGACCGGTCATTGGGGTAGTCATGTGCGAAAACACGGTTGATGAAAACCCTGCCCTCACTGTCCATGAAAAGTATCTGGACGCTATTTTCAACGCCGATGCCCTTCCGGTTTGTTTGCCGCATGAACTGGCGGCTCGCGAAGGCGCGATAGATCAGATTCTGCGCGGTCTGGACGGCATCTTCCTCACCGGCAGCCCCAGCAATATTGAACCTCATCAGTACGGTGAAGAAGGTGTCGAGGAGCTGGCCGATCCCGGCCGCGACCGCCTGAGTTTACAACTCATACGCGCAACGCTGGATAAGAAGATCCCGCTCTTTGCAGCCTGCCGCGGTTTGCAGGAGCTGGTGGTGGCCACCGGCGGCAGTCTGCACCGCAAAGTACAGGAGGTGCCGGGCTATATGGATCACCGCGAAGATACCAGCCTGCCACATGACAATCAGTATGATCTCGTGCATCCGGTGCATATCGAACCGGGGGGCTTACTTTCAGAATTACTACCCGATTATCAGCAATTTCAGGTGAATTCTCTCCATGGTCAGGGGGCTAACCGTCTGGGTGAAGCACTGACCGTGGAAGCGCGCGCACCGGACAATCTGGTGGAAGCCGTGAGTGTCCGCAATCATCCGTTTGCCCTTGGTGTGCAATGGCATCCGGAATGGCACAGTCTGACTGACCCGGTGTCGCGTCAGCTGTTTAACGCTTTTATCGCTGCCTGTCGCAAGGGCCATCAGGCCCGGAGCGTACGAGAGGAATAAACGGATGAGCGAAGTCAGTCTGGCGCCTGGTCGCCGGCTTTCTGAAATTCGCCAGCAACTTGGGATGTCACAACGCAAAGCCGCCGAGTTGTCTGGCCTGACACACAGCGCCATCAGCACCATCGAACAGGATAAAGTCAGCCCCGCCGTGAGTACGTTGCAGAAGTTATTGCGGGTTTACGGGCTGTCACTTTCGGAGTTTTTCGCCGAAGAGCATAAAAGTAACGCGCCGCAAATCGTGATTAATGCGGCGGATTTAATCGAAATCGGCAGTCGTGGCGTCTCCATGCGAATGGTGCACAACGGCACGCTAAACCACAGTGTCGCCATGCTGCTGGAGACCTATCAGCCCGGCAGCACCACGGGCGACAAAATCAAACATCAGGGCGAGGAAGTCGGCACCCTGTTAGAAGGAGAAATCATCTTAACCGTCAATGGTCAACGTTACCCGCTGCGTGCGGGACAAAGTTATGCCATTAACACGGCTGACCCTCACAGTTTCAGTAATATTTCGTCGCGGATTTGCAGGATTGTCAGCGCACATACGCCTAATACCTTCTAGTTGTCACCGGCTCAGTACGTGGCAACGGGAACCTCAGGAAGGATGTCATCATGAGTGCCCAAACAGGAAGTCCCCGCGTGGCCGGGGTGCCACATACCGACAGCTACTACGCCAGTTCCGTCAACAAACACGCGCCGTGGCCGGAACTGACAGACAATATTGAGTGCGATGTTTGTATTGTCGGTGCAGGCTATACCGGCATTTCGTCTGCTTTATATTTGTGTGAGGCCGGTTACGACGTGGTGGTGCTTGAAGCCGCGCGCGTGGGCTGGGGGGCCAGCGGGCGCAATGGCGGCCAGGTAGTCAACTCTTATAGCCGCGATATTGATGTGATCGAAGACCGCTACGGACGTCAGACCGCGGATATGCTCGGCAGTATGATGTTTGAAGGTGCGAACATTATTCGCCAGCGTATCGACCAGTATGCCATCGACTGCGATTATCGCCCCGGCTGTATTTTTGCCGCGCTGAGTACCCGTCAGTTGTCGAAGCTGCGCGAACAGCAAAAGTTATGGAACCGTTACGGCCACACTCAACTGACACTGCTGGATGAAACCGCCGTGCGTCGCGAAATCGCCACCGATCGCTACGTGGGCGGGCTGCTGGATAAAAATGGCGGTCATCTTCATCCGCTGAATCTGGTGTTGGGTGAAGCCGAAGCGGTGCGCCGTCATGGCGGACGTATATATGAGGGCTCCGCTGTCACGCGCATTGATCACGGGGAACCGGCATTAGTGCACACAGCCCGAGGTCAGGTGAAAGCCAAATATGTGATTCTGGCAGGTAATGCCTATCTCAGTCAGCAACTGGCGCCCCGCCTCACACGTCTGAGCATGCCGTGTGGCTCGCAGATCATCGCAACCGAACCCTTGTCCGATGACATGGCGCTGTCATTGTTGCCCAACAATTATTGCGTAGAAGACTGTAATTATCTGCTCGATTATTTCCGCCTTACCGCTGATAAGCGAATGCTGTATGGTGGCGGCGTGACATACGGCGGCAAAAATCCGCCCAATATCGATTCAGTGATCCTGCCCAAACTCAACCGTACTTTCCCGCAGCTTAAGGGCGTGAAGATCGATTATCGCTGGGGCGGCAATTTCCTGCTGACGTTATCACGCCTGCCGCAGTTTGGCCGGCTGGAAAATAACATTTATTACATGCAGGGTGACAGCGGGCATGGCGTTACGCTAACGCATCTGGCCGGAAAGCTCATCACCGAAATGTTGCGTGGCGATGCTGAACGCTTCGATGCGTTTGCGCGTTTGCCGCACATGCCTTTCTTCGGTGGCCGCAATTTTCAGGTCCCGTTTACCATGCTGGGCGCAGCCTATTATTCTCTGCGCGATCGCTTAGGCGTCTGACCCTTTTATCCTGTTGAAATCATGAAAAAACCCCGCTGTTTCGCAGCGGGGAGCTCTGTTCCTCAGGCTTTGCCCGCGACCGGGAATTCACTGTCAGTCTCAACTTCGGGCAACTCATTCAGATCTGGCTCGATCCCTTGCGAAATATAATCTTTTGCTGCAACTGACTGTTCATTGCCTTGCGCATCGCGGATAAGAACATGTTTTATCGCGCCATCTTTCATCACCTCGCGGTGTACACCGGTAAATTCACTCATTGTGGTTTCCTTTTGTATGCACTGCATATAAACCTCACTCCTCTTTAAGCATAGTTTTTTATTTTTAAGTGCAACTAATAAAAATCCTAAATGACCTCAGCAACGCGATCATTTTCCTGATAAATTAAAGGCATTGTCACTGATGACGATACCGCGCACCCCGCTCCATTCATGCCTTACAAGGAGAACGCTCTTGGACGCCAGCACGATTAATACTCTTTTCTTTATTGGCGCCCTGTTAGTCGCAGCGAGCATTTTGCTCAGTTCGTTCTCTTCTAAGCTTGGCATCCCTATTTTGGTCATTTTCCTGGCGATCGGCATGCTGGCGGGCGTCGACGGAATTGGCGGTATTGCCTTCGATAATTACCCCGCCGCCTATCTGATCAGTAACCTGGCGCTGGCGGTAATTTTGCTGGACGGCGGGATGCGTACGCGGGCCTCTTCCTTTCGTGTTGCCCTGTGGCCTGCCCTGTCTCTGGCGACAATCGGTGTCCTGATTACCGCCGGGTTGACCGGGCTGGCCGCCGCATGGTTGTTCAATATCAACCTGATGCAGGGTTTACTGATTGGCGCAATTATCGGTTCAACCGATGCGGCAGCCGTCTTCTCGCTGATCGGGGGTAAAGGTCTGAACGAACGTGTCAGCGCCACGCTGGAAATTGAATCCGGCAGCAACGACCCGATGGCGGTATTTCTGACCATCACCCTGATCGACATGATATCTAAAGGTGAACAGGGCCTTAGCCTGATGTTTGTTGTTGATGTGGTGCGCCAGTTTGGCCTCGGCATCGTATTTGGTGTGGGCGGCGGCTGGCTGCTGCACAAGCTGATTAATAAGATTACGCTGGCGACCGGGCTGTATCCGCTGCTGGCATTCAGCGGGGGTTTGCTGGTGTACGCGGCAACCATGTCACTGGAAGGCAGCGGCATTCTGGCGGTGTATCTGTGCGGCCTGATGCTCGGCAATATGCCCATCCGCAACCGTCACGGTATTTTACAAACCTTTGACGGGCTGGCCTGGCTCAGCCAGATTGGTATGTTCCTGGTGCTGGGTTTGTTGCTGACGCCAAGCGATCTGTTGCCCATTGCTGTCGCAGCGCTGGCACTGTCATTGTGGATGATTCTGCTGGCACGCCCGCTGTCGGTGTTTGTCAGTCTGATCCCGTTCAAAAACTTTACCTTGCGTGAGCGCTTCTTTATTTCCTGGGTCGGGCTGCGTGGCGCAGTGCCGATCATTCTGGCAGTGTTCCCGATGATGGCCGGACTGCCTAACGCCACACTGTATTTTAATGTCGCCTTCTTTATCGTGCTGGTTTCCTTGCTGCTTCAGGGCACATCCTTAGGCTTTGCGGCCAAAAAAGCCAAAGTGCTGGTGCCGCCGCAACCAACGCCGATTTCACGCGTCGGGCTGGATATCGATGTTTATAACGACTGGGAACAATTTGTCTATCAGCTCGGTTCCGACAAATGGTGCGTCGGTGCCGCACTGCGTGATCTGCAAATGCCCCAGGCGACACGCATTGCGGCGCTGTTCCGTGGCAAAGAAATGCTGCATCCGACCGGCAGTACACGTCTGAAGGAAGGCGATATTCTTTGTGTGATCGGCCAGGAAAAAGACTTACCGGAGCTCGGCAAGTTGTTCAGTGACAGCAATAAAGTGGTGCTTGATGACCGTTTCTTTGGTGATTTCATTTTGCAGGCTGATGCGCCGCTGGATGCGATTTCCCAGCTGTATGGTCTGAATCTGGAAGAGACGGTCGATCAGTCGCAAACCCTGGGGCATTTCGTGATCAATCTGCTCGGTGGCGAACCGGTTATCGGTGACCATATCGAATGGGACGGGCTGACGTGGACAATTGCGGAAATGGAGGGGAACCGGGTAAGCAAAGTCGGTGTCAGGATTGTAACGCAGAAGGCCTGAAAAGTAGTTTTATCGAAAGTTTCCGCCAGATAATACAAATCCCGGTCTCACACCGGGATTTGTTCAGATTAGCGGTTAATCGATCTCGCCATGCGGGTATACGTATGGCGTACACCGCGGATCGCAATACTGTAAGCCATGATATTCTCGGGCAGTGCGATCCCCATATAACCTGTATCGCCAATGTGATGCAAATCAGCCCCGGCCATTTTGCTCATCAGCGCAATTTGCCGCACCGTACTGACATCAGCGCCTTCCTGGGATGTCCCGATGGTTGTCATCGCCAGCGCCCCGTGCGCATGTGCACAGGCAATCAGCGACGTGACTTTTTCCTGACTCATCCCCGGAACAGTCCCCGGAGCAGGGATCAGAACAACATCTGCACCCTGTGAGGCAAACCAGGCAACATCTTCTTCGCTGATAATGGCAGCACCACTTTCCCGTACCACACCGGCACCGTGCATTTTACCCGTGATCACTACAGCGTGGTCTCCGACAGTCTGACGAATATCATTGATCGCCAGTCCCAGCGCGCGGTTGCTGACACCATTGTTCGGATTGCCGGTCAGTACCAGAATTTTTGCTCCCATCTCAATCAGCTTACGGGCGTTCTCTGCCGTCGCCATCCTGCCTGGTTTCATTTTCCAGATATCGTCATGTGAGGAAGCGAATTCTAAATCGACCGCTTCCAGATTAACACCAATAATGCGACCGGTAAGTTTCTGTAATGCTTGTAAAATATGTTGAGGTGCAATATCTGCAGGTAATCCTTTGATCTCCGGACTCTCAAGGTCAAACATATTGATCAGTAAAATATCTGCACCCTGTGACGCGGCGAGCTCCGCATTGCTGACATTGTTCAGTAAAGGCTGAGTGATGGCGATCGTTTCACTGACTAACACGCGACCTTCGCTGGCACGGATAGCATAGAGAAGCGTCTCGCGGTCCATGTTAACGACATCCGAAGCACAACAATCCAGTAATCGTTTCTTTGTCATGAGAGAGATGTCCTTATTGATTTAATAATTCACGAATTTCACTGGCAATAATTTCCGCCTGCGTACCGATGATGACCTGCAGGCCTGAATCTCCACGTTTTATCACTCCCATCGCCCCCAGTTTTTTTAACGCTGGCTCCTGAATCATATCCCTGTCGACAATTTCAAGGCGCAAGCGGGTTATGCAGGCATCAACCCGTATCAGATTTTTCTTTCCGCCCAAAGCATCGAGATAGGCAGCGGCAAGCCGTGAGGAGTTAATGAAGGGACTGGCAGATTCATTCTCTTCCCCCCTGCCCGGCGTCGCAAGATTGAAACGGTGAATAAAAAACCGGAACAGGAAGTAGTAAATAAGCCCCCACAGGATGCCGACAGGCAGCATCAGCAGCGGATGAGAAGCAAGACCAAATGATAAAACATAATCTATCAGGCCGGCGGAGAAGGTAAACCCAAGCTTAATTCCCAGAAGCTGGCATACCGCCATAGAAACGCCGGTCAGTAAGGCGTGGATACTGTAGAGCAGGGGTGACAGAAACAGGAAAGTGTACTCGACAGGCTCGGTAATACCGGTCAGAAAAGTCGTCAGCGCCAGCGACAAAAACAATCCGGCAACGGCTGCACGTTTATCTTTGGGGGCGGCATGGTACATCGCCAGACAGGCTGCAGGGAGGGCAAACATAAATACGGGGAAAAAGCCGGTCATAAACGCCCCGGCAGACGGGTCGCCAGCAAAGAAACGATGAATATCACCCGTGACCGCCGCACCCTGCTCAGGAGTAAAGGTGCCAAACACAAACCAGACCAGCGAATTAACAATATGGTGCAAGCCAACTACACGGAAAATCACATTCAGGACGCCGTAAACAAATGGCCCCACCGGCCCCGACGCAACCAGCCAGTTTCCCAGAGTGTTTACGCCGTGTTGAACCGGTGCCCACGCCCACGCCAGCACCATACCCAGCAGCAGGCAGCTCAGCCCTGTCGCAATCGGGATAAACCGTTTGCCGCCAAAGAAAGCCAGATATTCGGGTAAACGGATATTCTGATAGCGATTATATAAGACTCCCGCCAGAACCCCGGTAAGAATACCCGACAATACGCCCATGTTGAGTTCCGGGTTAATCGCCTGCATCACCGATGTCAGCACCAGATAACCAATAGTCCCTGCCAGACTGGCAGCACAATGATTATCTTTTGCCAGCCCGCCGCTGATACCAATCGCGAACAATAAGGGCAGATTATCGAAAAGTGTTTGTCCTGCTTTGGTCACATAAACAATGTCAAATACGTCCGGTTGCCCCAAACGTAATAAGAGCCCGGCAACGGGTAGCACAGCGATAGGCAGCATCAACGCTTTGCCCAACCGCTGCATAATGACAAAAAAGTTCCCTTGCATAAATTCACCTGAAGTTGTTGTTCATTCTGGATAGGAAAATCGACCTTTCAGGTACCACTTATGTACCATTAAAATACCATAATGAAACTTTCGCTGTAATTCAGCCCGGTATGCTTAATGTGTGATCGTGTTGTCATTACGCAGATTTCCTATGAAAAGCACAGAGAGACACATTGTTTTTCAGTTGAATAACTGGTTCACTCTTGAATGATCCACCATGAACAATATGGATAAAAAATGACTACCTCACCCTCCAGCCTGTGGCAGCTTGATGGCAACAATAGTATGCCGCTGTATATGCAACTGATTAATTGCATTAAATCGGCGATTGACAGGAACGAGCTTCAACCGGGAGATGCGATCCCATCAGAACGTGATCTGGTCGAGTCGCTTAACATCGCGCGTGGTACGATCCGTAAGGCGTTTCAGCAATTGCTTGAGGAGGGAATACTTGTCCGCAATCAGGGCTCCGGGACTTTTGTCGCCCCGCATGTCCGCCAGTCTCTGCCGCTGCTGGAAAGTTTCAGCGAAATGGCGAATGCCAGCGGGGGAAAAGCACAAAGTGAACTGGTGGGGTATTTGCGACGGGCATCGACCCAGAAGGAACGGGAAATTCTGCGCCTGGCGGATGAGCAAAAAGAAGTCGTCGAACTGACCCGTTTACGAAAAATCAATGGCATCGCTGTTTCTCTTCAAATGGCCATTTTGCCCGCACATTTGTTAGATAAGATTAATGAACTTGATGAGTCCCTTTACCTGTATCTGGAAAAAAAAGGATCGCCGGTGCTGAGAGCGAGCCAGCATTTTAAGGCTGTGATGACAGATAGCAAACTGGCCTATTATCTGGGTATCAAAGAACATCATCCTTTGCTACTGGTGACGCGAACGGGTTACACATACCATGAGCTACCTGTGGAATACACCTGTACATGGTGTCTGAATGATTACTATGACTTTACTATCGAACTGCACCGCCCCCAAGAATAAAAAAGGACTGTTCTTAGCACACAGCTTCAACA
>NZ_JAFMOS010000521.1 GCF_019049755.1 Rahnella perminowiae | reverse complement strand
GTTTGGGAAGTTTCATATTCATTCCTAACAACGGCATTTTCATAATCAATACAGCATTTTATTACAAAAAAAGCAGTTATGCATCATAAGGATTTAAAATCTAGCTGGCCTTACCGAGTAAAGCTCCGACGATAGAATGTCAAGTATCTCGATCTCATGATCGATATTTCACTAACCCAATACCAGCTAAAAAAGAATGATCAAGAATCTCATTTGAGTACTCCCTAACGATACTCAGTTTTGTTGTCTCGCTTAGTCTCATTTATAAATTGATCTGATTTAAATGATACTGTATCATTCAATCAATTCAAATGATACTAAATGGTCGTGAGGGCAGGATAATGATTTTTGGTTACGCGAGAGTCTCAACAAAGGATCAGAGTCTTGATCGTCAGTTGGCAGTACTAGAACCTGTTTGCGACAAAATCGTTACAGAGAAAGAATCGGGTAAGTCCACTAGCGAACGACCTGAACTGTTGAACCTGCTTTCACATCTCCGCGATGGTGACACCTTCATTACTCATTCAATCGACCGCCTTGCACGTAATACCCGCGATTTACTGGAAATGATTGATAGCCTTGTTGAACGTGGGATCACTGTTCAGTTCCTTGCTAATTCGATGAGTTTTGATAACTCCCCACAATCCCGCCTGATCTTAACCATGATGGGTGCTGTCGCAGAGTTCGAAAGAGGCATGATCGCATCCCGCCGCAATGAAGGAATTGCTCTTGCTAAAGAAGCCCGGAAGTACAAGGGCAAGCAAAAGAACAAAGAATTGCACAGTAAAATCATTGAAATGCTGCAAGCAGGGAAGAACACGCCGGATGAGATCGCAAAGTTGTGTGATTGCGGGCGAGCCACGGTGTTTCGCGTGAAGAAAGAGATGCTTGTCAGTACTAAGGGCTGATATAGCGGAAGGGGGTAGGGAAAAGAGGGTGACAGTTTAGTGCTGTCAGAATCCTATCGATATCCCTGAATTATTAATGTAACAGGTTTTTACTTTGTAGTGTGTCTAGCTTCCTTAATGCCTCAGATCTGCACCTTTGTACTGGCTATCCGCCAGTGTTACGCATTGACGGAGAATTATGCCGCTGTGAAGATCTGCCGGTGGTCGATGCCTCGCAGATGCTGGGGCTGACCCGTGAGTGGCTGGATGCGACGGAGCAGTATGCTTTACAGCAGGCCGGGCAGGTGGATAAAGCGCTTTCACTGGGCGATGGCATACGGGTACGGATCAATATCTTTCAGCAACTGCACGGGCTTTCTGCGGCACTCAGACCGGTGCCTGCCCGTTGTCCTGAACTGGCTGCTTTGCTGGCGCCAGATATCTTGCAACGCGTCATTATGCAGGAAGACGGCCTGATTTTGGTCACCGGCGCGACAGGCAGCGGGAAATCTACCACTCTTGCCGCGCTGATTGATCATCTCAACCGCCATGTGAAGCGCCATATTATTACTCTGGAAGATCCGATCGAGCTTATTCACACGGGCAGGCAATGTCTGATTCAGCAGCGTGAACTCGGGCTGCATACGCGTTCATTTGGCGAAGCCGTACGCGGTGCGCTGCGTGAAGACCCGGATGTTTTGCTGCTTGGTGAGTTGCGCGACACCGAGGGTATCCGGCTGGCGCTGACGGCGGCGGAAACCGGACATCTGGTTCTCGCAACACTGCATGCGCGCAACGCCACGCAGGCGATTGACCGGCTGGTTGATGTATTTCCGGCTGAAGAAAAAGCGTTTGTCCGTGCGCAACTGGCGGGCAGCCTGCGGGCCGTGATTGCGCAAAAACTGGCGGTGTCGGCAGAAAAAGACGGTAAAAAAACGGGAAGGGTAGCGCTGTTTGAAGTACTGACGTCCACGCCTGCTGTGTGCAATTTAATTCGCGAAGGAAAAACCCATCAGCTGGCGGATATCCTGCAAACCGGTGTACAGGCCGGAATGCAGACGTTTGCACAAAGCCGTCAGCAGCGGCAATGTGCGGGATTACTGGCGGAAAATCAGGAGTGATTCCATTGTTTCTCGAACCAGCTTTCCAGAATAATGACGGCGGAAGCAGCATCCACGCTGCCTTTATCCAGCGCACGAAAACCGCCGCGATCGAACAAATCAGCACGGGCTTCGACGGTGCTCAGACGTTCGTCATGCAGTTCAACCTGGACGCCAAAACGGCCATGCAGACGGTTGGCAAATTTACGTGCACGGGCCGTCAGGGGTTGTTCTGTGCCGTCCATATTCAGCGGTAAACCCACAACCACCAGATCCGGCAACCATTCTTTCAGCAACTTTTCGATTTTCTGCCAGTCTGGTGTGCCGTCCTGCGCTTTAAATGAGCTCAGCGGGCGGGCGGTGCCGGTCACTTCCTGGCCAATAGCCAGACCAATACTTTTAGTACCAAAGTCGAAAGCAAAAACCGTGCGGTTTGCCATTATGCATGCCCCGCGTGGGTGGCCAGTTGCCCGACGTCAACGCCGATCATTTTCGCCGCTTCTCGCCAGCGGTCAGCAATCGGTGTACGGAACAGAATGTCGCTGTTTGCTTCAATAGTCAGCCACGAATTCTCCAGCAATTCTTTTTCCAGCTGGCCCTGTTCCCAGGCGGCATAGCCCAGCGCCACCAGCACATCTTTCGGCTGAGCGGGGGTGCCCAGTGTTTCCAGTACATCTTTGGAGGTGGTGATCATGGTGCTGTCAGAGATACGGATGCTGGAGCCAAAACCTTCGCGCGGCGTATGCAAAATGAAACCGCGATCGTCTGCCAGCGGGCCACCGGAAAAAACCGGGCGATCAAGACGAATGCTCAGATCACGGGGTTCGGGTGTGATGTCCAGTTTGTCGAGCACGTTTTCAACCGTGAAATCGTCGACCAGTTTGTTAATCACCAGACCCATGGCGCCGTCTTCATTGTGCTCGCAGATGTACACGACCGAACGTTTGAACTGGGGTTCATCCAGGCCAGGCATCGCAATAAGAAAGTGGTGTTGTAGATTCATGTTATGCAGGATGTTTAACCTCAGAATAGATATCAGTGCAGGCAGGCCAGTTTATTACGTCAGGCTTGCCAAAAAAAGCGGGTTATCCAGCAATGCTGAACAACCCGTTTACCGATGTTAATCTGCGCTTACTTTGCAGCCAGACGTTTCTCGATGGCGTCCATCAGCATGCCTGTGATGGAAATCGGGAAGGCGGCTTCGATTTCACGTGCGCAGGTCGGACTGGTGACGTTAATTTCCGTCAGGCGATCGCCGATAATATCCAGACCAACAAAAATCAGGCCCTTTTGTTTGAGTACAGGGGCTACGGTGCGGGCTATTGCCCAGTCACTTTCGCTCAGCGGGCGTGCTTCACCACGGCCGCCAGCCGCCAGATTACCGCGGGTTTCGCCTTGTGCGGGAATACGCGCCAGGCAGTAAGGTACCGGTTCGCCGTCGACCACCAGAACACGTTTATCACCGTCTTTGATTGCAGGCAGATAGTTTTGTGCCATGCAGAAACGGCTGCCATGTTCGGTCAGGGTTTCAATCACCACTGAGACGTTCGCATCCTCCGGTTTCAGACGGAAAATCGAAGCGCCGCCCATGCCGTCGAGCGGCTTGAGGATCACGTCGGTGTGTTCTTTATGGAAGGCTTTCAGCTGCGCTGCATTGCGGGTCACCAGCGTATCCGGCGTCAGTTCCGGGAACCATGCGGTGAACAGCTTCTCGTTACAGTCGCGCAGACTTTGTGGTTTGTTGACAATCAGCGTGCCTTTTTCTTCGGCACGTTCGAGGATATACGTGGCATAGATGAATTCGGTATCGAAAGGGGGGTCTTTACGCATCAGGATGACGTCAAGTTCCTGCAGGGCGATATCCTGCTCTGTCCCAAACTCATACCAGCCGTCGTAATCCTGCTTCACGCTGAGTTTTTTAGTGGTCGCACGGCCTTCGCCGCCGCGCAGATACAGGGAATTCATTTCCATGTAATGCAGTTCATAACCACGACTCTGCGCTTCCAGCAACATAGCGAAACTGGTGTCTTTTTTAATGTTGATGGAAGAGATCGGATCCATCACGATGCCAAGCTTAATCATTTGGTTTCCTCTTAACCCAGATCGCCGAAACGAACCTGTAAGGCCGTTATCGCGGTGAGTGCTGTGGTTTCTGTACGCAGAACACGGGGTCCCAGCAGGATATCAGTAAATCCGTAGCCGGAGGTCATTGCAATTTCGTCAGCGGATAAACCGCCTTCCGGGCCAATCAGCAGGCGAACATGGCTCACCGGCAGCGGCAGGGTATTAATACTGTGGCTGGCGCGCGGATGCAGGTTCAGCTTCAGGCTATCGTCCTGTTCGCCACACCAGGCTTCAAGCTGCATCGCCGGGCGAATTTCCGGGATACGGTTACGGCCGCATTGTTCGCAGGCCGCGATGGCAATTTTCTGCCACTGCTGCAATTTTTTCTCCAGACGTTCACCGTCAAGTTTTACACCACAACGTTCTGAAAACAGCGGGGTAATAGTATTGACGCCCAGCTCGATGGATTTCTGGATGGTGAATTCCATCTTCTCGCCACGCGATATCACCTGGCCAAGATGCAGATTAAGCGGGGATTCATTATCTGCCAGCACGCCTTCGTTCAGACTGACGCGCACGCTCTTCTTATCAACCTGAGTGATGCTGGCTTCGAAGACCTGGTTGCTGCCATCAAAAAGCTGAATCGCCTGACCGGGCTGCATACGCAGAACGCGTCCGACGTGGTTAGCGGCATCTTCACTGAGCGCAATTTCGCTACGGGCGGTCAGGATTTCCGGATGATAAATGCGGGGTATGCGCATGTATGGCTGCTGTCCTTAAAATGTTGATGTGGGCTATTTTGGCAACTGTTGCCAGCCCTGTCGCTGACTATTGTGCTCTATAGTAGGTTAGCTTTTTCTTTGCGCGCAAGCCTGCTGAACGTAAGGGTTATGATTGCCTTGCACATTGGCAATACGGTTGTCGCGTTCGCATTCCCAGGCGGTCACCGGATACTGGCGATCCCATGCGGTAAACAACTGCGTCTGCTGGCGGGATAAATTCAATTTATACTGGTCACGCATGTAGAAATAAATACGTGCGATAGCGCCCCGGGCGCGGGCTGGCGGCTCAGCGGCTTTGGCTTTAAAGTCGATTTTCATTTCGCAGCGGCCATACTGACCTTCACCCCCGTTCCACTGACTGTACATAAAATTGTTGCGGTCGCCGTTCACTTCGCCAATGGCTGGTTCAAGATTATGCAGGTCGGTTTCTATCTGGCGATAGCTGGCACTTTTTGCGCAATTTTTGCGCCCGCCATCCTGCCAGCATTGCATCTGGTGGCCGAATTGCCAGGCGGGAACCACATGTTCCCATTCGATCCGGTTGGCGCGTTGTTCACTTTTACGTACTGCGTAGCCGCAGGATTGCAGATCCGGTGTGCCTTTTTTCCCTTGCCAGTGGATAGTGCAGCCGCAATAAAATGTTGGCGCGCCCTGATTGATTTTAACAGCGGCCGCCTTGGCCTGACTGAAATTATTAATGGCATTGCCGGACTGGCTGAACGCGCTCAGCGGTGCCAGCGCACCGATAAACAAAAAAGATAAGAACTTTTTACGAAACATATTTCTGAAAGCCCCGAAACTAAAAGGCCGGAAGGGTAACGGATGAAAGGCGTCGTGACAATGGGACTTTGCTGCTAATGAGTGGTTGATAAATCAGCAATTAGTACTGCCGTTAGCGTTAAAACGTAACAGTTCACCGCAATGACGGCAGCGATACTCCGACTCTTTTCGCATTACTTTATTGTGGCGCCGCACGGTAAGCCGGTGATCACGACAGGCGCATATATACGGATAGGTTTTACTTTGTACGGACGCGACTTCGAACTTGTGTGTTCTGCTCGCTGACACACCCAGCACATGTTCCATCATCCAGCGCCACTCTTTACCATGCGGTGCAGGCGCGCGGCCAAAGCGGCGGTAGACCAGTAAATGGGCCAGTTCATGCGGAACAACTTCGTCGATAAAGGGTTGCTGATTTTCCATCAGCAGCACCGGATTAAGCCGGATTTGCCAGTGTTGCAGATACGCGCTTCCCGCGCTGGTACCGCGTTGCTGATAGCTTATCTCCGGCTCCGTATAATCGGTGCCAAAAAACTGATTTGCCATCAGGAGCTTTTCCCGCAGGCAGCGCATAACGGCTTGTTGCAGGGCAATGGGGAGACGTGTGGTTTTCATCTGGCGAAGGATAAATCTGGCGGGAAAGAGATGCAATATGGAATTCCTCCCCTTTGCAGGGGAGGAAGGAAACGCTTACTTACCGATGTCGCGCAGTGCTTCACCTTTCATCAGATTGCGTTCGATATGTTCCAGCGAGACGTTTTTGGTCTCAGGGATCAGCGCAATGGTAATGAAGATGAACACGACATTCAGCGCTGCATACACCCAGAAGGTGTTGGCATTGCCGAGGCTGTCGAGCATGGTCAGGAAGGTCGCGCCGACAATCATGTTGGCGATCCAGTTCGTTGCGGTGGAGACGGTGATACCAAAATCGCGGCCTTTCAGCGGCTGAATTTCAGAACACAGTACCCAGATCAGCGGGCCGGCACTCATCGCAAAACCGACGATAAACATCAGCAGCATAGCGATGGAGAAGTATTTCGCCGCATCGGATTCCACACCAATATGCAGCATCGTACCCAGCACACCCATCCCTACCGCCATCACCAGGAAGCCCAGTTTCAGCGTCGGTTTACGACCCCAGCGGTCAACCAGACCAATGGCAATAAAGGTCGCAAGCACGTTCACCAGACCGACAATTACCGTGCCCCACATCTGCTGAGAGGTGCTGGCGAAACCAGCAATCCCGAAAATTTTCGGTGCGTAGTACATGATCACGTTCATACCGGTGAACTGCTGCATCACCTGCAACAGAATGCCGAGGTAGACCGCACGACGGAAGTTCTTGTTATTGGTGAACAACCCCCAGCCGCTTTGTTTTACTTTCAGGCTTTCACGGATTTCATCCAGCTCGCGTTTCGCCTGTTCGCTGGAATCACGCAGTTTCTCCAGTACGCGGCGCGCTTTTCCATCATCGCCACGGGCAGCCAGCCAGCGCGGGCTGTCCGGCAGGAAGAAGACACCGACCAGTAACAGCAATGCCGGAATGGTGATGATGCCCAGCATCCAGCGCCATGCCCCGGTATAGCTGAACGCAGTATCAGACAGATACGCCGCCAGAATACCGATGGTGATCATCAGCTGGTACATCGAAATCATACTGCCGCGGATTTTCTCCGGTGCAATTTCGGAGAGATAAATCGGCGCGGTATAAGAGGCAATCCCCACCGCCAGACCCAGCAGAACGCGGGCGACAATCAGGATTTCTGCGTTAGGTGCAAAGGCTGAACAGAGGGAGCCGACCACGAACAGGATCGCGCCGATCATCAGACTGAATTTACGGCCCAGACGGAAGTTCAGCCAGCCGCTGCCGACAGCACCGACGGCGGCACCAAACATCATTGAGCTGACCACCCATTCTTGCTGGTGGTTGGTTATCTGAAAATCATGGCTGATGAAGGGCAGGGCACCAGCGATGACGCCGATATCTAAGCCGAACAGCAGTCCGGCAAGGGCAGCGAGAAAACAGACAAAGAAAGTGACGCTTTTGTTTGAGCGCTTTCCTTTCGTCGATGTTGAGTTATTCATCCGGTCTCCAAAATAATGCAATCGTGTTGAGTTTGTAATAATGCTTAGGCTGTTATGTTATTAACCCTGCACACGGCTTAACGTGAGCCCCGTCACAGTGTTGTAATCGTTTACACTAATAGGGGTGGTCGGGTGACTTGTTTTTTAAGGGTTTCAAACGGATAGCGTAACAAGAAGGGAAGGCACCTAAGATTAATAGCTCACAAATTGATTTATATCAATCAATACTGTGTATCAAACTTTTACATATGAAAATAACTTGTTAATTAATAATGAATTATTGCCTGTAACCGTTTTCATTATCGCTATTATCTGAGAGGGTAATTTTCCGTTTCCTGCCGTTGAGTGTAATCGTTGAAATACTCAATCCTCACATTTTCGGAAGAAACTGAACCGGGAAAAGAAAGGCTGGGCGGGAAAGGTTTACCTGGATAGACGTTTTTTTTCAGAACCTTCCACTGACATTTCGCCTCAGGTTTGTCGCTGGCACACAACCCGATGCGATTCACCAGAAGGTGAATATTGCCGGTGTTGGTTATTTCCTGAGCGGACGCATCCCACCCCAGTTTTGCAATCTGTTTGGCGGGTGGCACCATGACCACCACGCCCCATACGATGGTCAGACTCAGGTCGCTGGTGAAGTTTTTGTTACTGCCTGTGTTTTTAAATTCTTCTGGTGTCAGAGACTGAAAATGTACGCGGTAGATTTTTTCTTCATTGCTTTCGCCGAGACCTACGATCCTTACCGGCTGGTTGTTACCGGCGGGTAAGCCAAATTTTAGCGGTGATACGACCAGACTGTTGGATGTTCCCTGTGGCGCAGGCGTTTCATTTTCTTCAGGTGTACCGGGATTATGCACCTCGTTGATTTTTCCCTGAATGTACTGAGTTGTTTCACTTTTAGAACTGATCACCAGAGCGGCGGCATGCTGATCGTTAAGTATGACTTTCATCGGTGAAACGGTGATATTGGCAAAACATAAGACCGGAACCGCCAGGGTCGCCAGTGAGAGTATTTTGAGGCCAGCGGTGAGCCTGGGATTTTGCAGCATGCGAATATGCCTTCTGTGAGGTTAATAGAGCGACGGTGTGAAATTAAGCGTGAGCGTTCCCCGGTATTGGCCGGCATTTTTACTGTTAATCTCGAACATTTGGGTACTCAATGTGAGAGGAGCCGGCACGCAGATCACGGGTTGGGGGAGACCAGGCAAATGTACCTGACGGATGTGAGCCTGCTGTATTTTGGTGAACGTCATCTGAGTTCCACGCGTCACGGTCTGTATCGTGTTAGTATCAGGGTTGAGAATATCAACTAAATAATCAATACGATCTCGGTCATTACTCTCATTGCCACCCTGACGGACCAAAGAAAAATCAGTCATTGTTCGGTTTCCCTGCCCGGTATAACTATCGTTTATTGTTAACATAAACGCGCTGCTGTTGGCGTTGTAACCATCGTACAGACAGACATCAATACTTGCGCTGCCGATAACAGATACTTTATTAATTCCGTTGCCCGGAAGCGGACGCATATTTAAATTCACCAGAGGTGCAGCCTGGCCAAATTCGGGCAAATAGATCTGCTGGTTATTATTGTCAGTGACGTTGAGGGTGATACGGGCGTGCCAGTCTGCGAGTTTAGCTGCCGGGCTCCACTGCATTAAGTTCATTTTTAGATTGGCTTCCCAGATCCCGCCAGTGGGTAGTTTCTGCAATTCCTGACTTGTCACATAAACCGTTAATAAAGATTCATCATTGTGCTTCACACCCCCGCAGTTTTTCTCCATGGCTGCATAAACCTGATAGGGACCTCCAATTACCCCTGCAGCCCAACAGGCATTTCCTACTGATACGCTAATTTTATGATATCCCGTAAGATTTATCACCTGTGTCATATGGCTTCTTTGCTCAGTAAAAAGAATAGGAATGAGGGTATTTCCCTCTTCTACGCCGGTTACTGTCGTTTTGCACTGACCATAGATTGGATTTGAGGAGGACAGGCAAACCCATGTGTTTCTTCCCCATAACGAATCGTTATCGGAATCATAACCGCCACTTTCATCCTTCCAGATATCAAGTTGCGCAGGTGGCGATGATTTATCAAATGTTGCGATAACGGGGGTATCACGCCCTGTAGGTTCTACCCGCTCCGCATACGCGTCTGGCATTGTCAGTAACGAAGTACTGAGCAGGAGCAGTAATGATGTCAGACAAGTGGTGAGTTTCATTTTATTCCCAGGTGTTTTCTGACGGGCTCGTCATCTTCTCAGTAATGGCCTGCTTTTATTCCGGCGTTGCGGGATACCCCTTTACCTAAAGCTGCGAGGTAAAATTCACAATCAGGTGTCCGGTATAATGCCCGGCTTGTTTGCTGTTGATATCCAGAGTCTTGGTACTTAATTCCAGTGGCGCAGGTATGCATAATACTGCCTGCGGGATCCCCGGAAGGTGCACCGGCCGGACGCGGGCTGTCTGAATATGAGGGATGACCAGATCCTCGCCACGTATGATGCTGACATATTTACCGTCGGGGGCTTGCATTTTCACGTAATAATCAATGCGCCCTGAATCCTGATTAACGTCGCCGTGATCTGAGTAAATAGAAAAATAACCATTATTACGCTGCGTCGTTCCCTGCTGCCGATCGTCAAATTTCAGGGTAAAACTGGTGCTGTTTGAGCCATAACCATCGTACAGGCACATATCAATATTAGCAGCGCCATTCATTTGTGCCTGTTTACCACCCGTACCGGGCAGCGGGCGCATATTGAGGTCAACGCGCGGTGCGGCCTGGCCAAATTCCGGCAAATAGATCTGCTGGTTATTATTGTCAGTGACGTTGAGGGTGAAATGGGCATTCCAGTCTGCGAGTTTAGCTGCCGGGCTCCACTGCATTAAGTTCATTTTTAGATTGGCTTCCCAGATCCCGCCAGTGGGTAGTTTCTGCAATTCCTGACTTGTCACATAAACCGTTAATAAAGATTCATCATTGTGCTTCACACCCCCGCAGTTTTTCTCCATGGCTGCATAAACCTGATAGGGACCTCCAATTACCCCTGCAGCCCAACAGCCATTTCCTACTGATACGCTAATTTTATGATATCCCGTAAGATTTATCACCTGTGTCATATGGCTTCTTTGCTCAGTAAAAAGAATAGGAATGAGGGTATTTCCCTCTTCTACGCCGGTTACTGTCGTTTTGCACTGACCATAGATTGGATTTGAGGAGGACAGGCAAACCCATGTGTTTCTTCCCCATAACGAGTCGTTATCGGAATCATAACCGCCACTTTCATCCTTCCAGATATCAAGTTGCGCAGGTGGCGATGATTTATCAAATGTTGCGATAACGGGGGTATCACGCCCCGTTGGCTCAACCCGATCTGCATGGGCATTTGATACCATCATCAACGGGAGGCATAGCAGAACTAATGATGTAAAAAACGGGATAAGTTTCATTTGTTTTTCTTCTGTATATTTTCTGGCAAATCCGCAAACTGAACCGGTTTACACAGGGTTTTACCCACATAACGCACCACATCACGGCTCGACTGTACGTTTACTGCGCATTGATAATTCTTATCGCCATTACGGACATACAAACTTTTCGCCTGAGAGGTCATTTCTGCCGTGAATCCGCCATCTTCTGAAGAACTGAACGCGCTGGCATTGAGCATACTGCCTTTATTAATCGGTTCACCTGTCGCCGTAACCAGTTGGCCGACGTAGGTGTAACGGGATTCCATTTTCACTTCGCGCACTTTCATTTTCCCCGGCAGAAGGAATAAATTCTGGCTGCCCGCGCCCTGCGTAATGCTGGCCTGGCTACCGGGACTGACGTCACGACTTTCATCGACGGTCACTTTGCCTTCTTCAAAACCGGTCACCGGGAACAGGGCTTTACTGTTTTGTTTCATTTTGGCGCCACCGCCGCCCTGAACTGAAACGTCGATCAGCGCGTCATCTGCGGCATCGGCATCTTCTTCATTACTGCCTTTCACCTTCACGGCTACCGCAGCACCCGGTAAGCCGGTACCGCCTGGCCCCCAGAAGAAGCCGGATGTAGATACCGCAACGGAAGAGCTGTAGCTGCCGGTTACCGCTCCCTGATGGGTTTTTTGCTGATTATCATAGCTGTCGGAAACGGTCAGTTCGCCATCGCCGTATTGCCCGTTGAGACGGCCATGAACCGAGGCGTTAGCGTTGTCAGTATCCGTACCCCCCATATCAATACCCAGTTCGCGCTCATTGTTACTCCCCCAGTCCCAGTTCTGGCTGGCGTTGTAGGTCATCTGCGCATCGCCATTCTGGCTGCCCTGATAATCGGTGCTGAAGGAAGTGTTGCTGCTGCGCAACTGCGCATCTTTCGGCGTGTTCCGTGACAGTGAAAAACCGATATATATACCCTTGTCATTATCACTGTTGCTGCTGCTTTCGCGACGATATCCGCCAAACCGCGTGGTGACGGTCATCTGTTTCCAGGTGAAACTTTTGTTCAGACTCAGTTGCAGGGTTTTAGATGTACTCTGCGATTCGGTGTGGTTAATCATGTTGTCTTCAAAAGGCTTTGAAGGATCGTATGATGAAGAATCCGGCGAGAGGCTGGTATTTTTATTGTACGTGTATCCCAGCGAGGCTGACCAACCTTTGACCGGCACGGAAAGAGTACCGCTGACGGATTCGTAACATCCAATATCAGCGTAATCGTACTGGCTGACATCCGCACTGGTGCAGCTTTTACCGTAAGCGGCATTGCGATAAACGCTCATGGAAAAGCCGTCGTTATAACTGATTTGTTCAACGTTACCTTTCGAACCTTCGGTGCCGCTAAACATATTGGCCTGCATATCCAGCACGCCGTCGATCACTTTTCCGTTAAAGCCGTGAGTCCATTGCAGACCCGCTTCGCCGTAGCTTTCATTATCTGTATTGGCGATACCCGCAGTGGCCGTGACTTCGGCAACAACCGGCAGGCGGGCCCCTGCTTGCATTACAGGTTTACGCGGTGTGCTGTCGTTTTCATCGTCACCGGTGGTGCGAACAACGTGATTGTCTGCCGTTTCTCCCGCCTGTAAAAACCATTGCAGATGCCCGTCGCCGATCCCGCCCGTTTTCGTAAAAGGCTGAGTCTCGGTACGTACCAGCTGGTTATTTTCATAAATTCTCAGGGTGACCGCGTAGCTTCCGTTGGGGAAGCTACCGGTATCCAGCGTATTCGAACCGTTATTAAGGTAGAAAGTGCCCAGCAACTGATTACCACGATAGGCATCGACGCGGGATTTACTGGAAAGCAGCAGCACCAGCGGCGAACCTTTGCTGGCCTCTTCAAGGTTCAGGTAGCTCAGGGAACTCCCGGCGCGGATGCCGTCAATCACATTAAGCGGTAACAGCGCGAAGGTAATATTGCCGCCGAGATTGCCGGAGAGATCACGGGAATCCATACGTCCGGCCTGCACGTAATGGCGTTTGCCCAAACTCTGACGGAAATAGAAATCATCCACTGACACTGTCTGGCTGTCACTGTCGTCACTTTTGTAAGAGTCGAGTGACCAGTCAAAACCCACGTAACCGTTGGTCAGCACGCCCAGTGCGCCGGAGCCCTGTAAAGACAGACTCTGGTATTCATCCTGTGCCGCCACGTTCAGTGTTTGCTGATGAATTAACGCATTTTCCGTCTGCGCTGTCGGGGTATAATAAAGGGCTTTTTTATCAGCATCAGGCACCAGTGTTTTGCTGACAAAAAGGTCGGCTGCGCTGTTATTTTCATCATAAATGAGGGCCACCGAATCAGTTTCCAGATAACCGCATCCTTTGGCGTCCGCATTGCTGTCACAGGCCAGGTTGCCATGTCGTGCAAGCGGTGCAGATAAGGTTGCCAGTATTTTTTGATAATCCGGCGTGCCGGGTTTTAGTGGCAGGTTCAGTGCGGTCAGGACTGCCTGCGGATCTTTAAACTGTACGGTTTCCAGCGTGACGTTGGCTTCAAATAATCCGGCCGACTGACCGAGCAGATTGACGTTCAGCCAGATGTTCTGGCCCGAGACCAGTTCTTCGAACCCCGGCGGAACGCCGGAGTCTGCAAAAGCAAGATTGCTGAATAAAGCAAAATGAATGGCCAGAAAGCAGAGAGACACTTTCAGATTTGAGTTCATTATTTTTCCTTCATTCAAAAATCTGACAAAGTGGAAAAGAATCGGCCTGATTAACAGGCCGATGGGGAGTGTTTCAGACGTGCGAACACTTATGGCGTTACGGTTGCCTGAGTCAGCACAACGCTGACAACGCCGCTGTAGTTACCGGAAGCAACAGGTGCCTGTGTGGTCTGACTGACTTTAAGAGGCTGGATGATGGAACCATTAGCGGTATCACCATTCGGGAACAGCGTGGTTGCGGTCATGGTCTGCTGAGCCTGTGTCAGGGTCAGGTCACCATATTTTACGGTCAGGGGGATATTGGGATTAGTCCCTACGGTATCCATTAATTGCGGACTACCGGCCAGATTAATATTCACATTTTTTTCAGCATCGTTGGAAAAGATTTTGGTCATCTGTGAAACGGGTTCCAGACCTACGCCAGGCTTATAATTCATTTCCAGCGTGGAAGGTAATATTTCGCCGGTGTCAGTCGTCATATCTAAAGTAGCATCAACATTTGCAGTTACAGTAATATCTTTCTGAACAGCATAGGCGTTAATTGCCATGCCCATGATCATGGTTGC
>NZ_JAFMOS010000522.1 GCF_019049755.1 Rahnella perminowiae | reverse complement strand
AAATCCGGATGACAAAGTGTATAGAACCCTTACTTAGTCAAAATTTTATGCTGTATATAGTCGATAATTATTTATATTATCCAGAAAGGTTTATTGAATTATAAGTAGGAATAATCCTACCGTGACATGTATTATTGCCATCAAGATAACATTGCTAGTGATATATCATTTTCAGATATAAACCTTAATGCCTGATGTTGAGTAAAGACCTGCCAGTCGGAGAAGTGTCATGTCGGATGAAATGAAACTCGAATCAGCAGATGGACTGCTATTACAGCAAATGGCCAGCCTGCGGGATATCATCGATAACAATTCTGACTGGATCTGGGAAGTCGATACGCAGGGGCGTTATGTTTTTTCTTCGAATAAATGCATCGAGTTTCTGGGAGTTCCGCCTGAAAAAGTATTAGGAAAAACGCCGTTTGACTTCATGCCACCCGATGAAGCCAAACGGGTCGGCGAGCAGTTTGCCGCTATCGTCGAACGGCGCGCACCTTTCGGTGGTCTGCTAAACCGCAACATCCGCCCTGACGGTACGGAAGTCATTCTTGAAACCAGCGGTGTTCCGCTGTTTGACAATGAAGGTAATTTCCGGGGTTATCGGGGGATCGACCGCAATCTCACCAGCCTTGATCAGGCTCCTGGTCAGCGCCTCTTCCAGCTTGAAACCATTTATTCCAATGCACCGGTCGGTTTGTGTTTTATTGACCTGCAAATGCGCTATGTCACCGTAAACGATGCCATGGCGAATATTATCGGTTTGCAACCATACGAAGCGATTGGCCGTAAAGTTGGCGTGTTCCTGCCCGGCCTTTCTCCGTTGCTCAATAACGCACTGGAACTTGCGCAGCGCAATGAAACCACGCCTGACCGCGAATTCTCCATCCCCGGTAAGAATCAAGTTTTCTTTGTCCGTATCAAAGCGGCCTGTGATACACAAAATCAGCTTAATGGCCTTTCCGTCGCGATGACGGACATTACCAGCCTTAAACGGATGGAACGGGCACTGCGCGAAAGCCAGGAGCATTACCGCAATATGGTTGAGCTGAACCCGCAAATCCCGTGGACAGCAGATCCGCGCGGCCTGCTTAACGACGTCAGCTCACGCTTCCAGCGGATCACCGGCATGACGCGCCAGGATATTCTGGCAGATAAGTGGATCCAGAGTATGCATATAGAAGACCGCCGTGCTGCCGTACAAACCTGGGAACATTGCCTGAAAACAGGCGCACCACTGGATATTGAAGTTCGCTTCTGCCACGTTGACCGCGGCTGGAACTGGATGCGTATTCGTGCGGCAGCGAGTTATGCCTCCGACGGCTCTATTCAGCGCTGGTACGGTACCGCTGAAGATGTTCATGAACGTAAATTGCTGGAACTGAAACTGGTCAAAGCTAACCGCCGTCTGGAAATTCAGGCGCGCACAGACTCACTGACCAAATTACCGAACCGGCGTGAGTTTAAAAAAGTGCTCAGCCACGAATATATGCGTGCCAAGCGTAACCGCACGCCGCTGACCGTGGTGATGATAGATATCGATTACTTTAAACATTTTAACGACCACTACGGACATCTTTCCGGTGATGCCTGCCTGCGCCTGGTAGCCCGTACCTTGCGAAAATCACTCAAACGCAGTACCGATGTCGTGACACGTTTTGGCGGCGAAGAATTTGCCGCGATCTTGCCGGATACTGATTTGAAAGGTGCGTGGATTGTGGCACAGCACATTATGGAATCAATTGAAGCACTGGGTATCAAGCACAGCTTCAGCGAATTTAACCGCGTGACCATTAGCCAGGGAATTGCGACTTATATGCCAGATCAGGATCCGGACATTGAGGATCAGTCGGATATTGTGAGCGCCGCTGATGAAGCTTTGTATCTGTCAAAGAACAATGGTCGCAACCAGATTAACGCCATGCCCGTCTCCGTCAGGTTTAATCAACTTTAATCTTTTGTGCAGCCGTGCGCTATTTGCCGTGCGGCTGTTTTATCTTCCCCTCCTCTTTCTTTTGGCTGTTTTCTGCTTCGTTAAAAATTCGGCTGGCACTTTTTGTGCTGTCAGCTATCCTCATATAGGGAGGCCAACTGGTCGTACCTGATGTTACTGAAATCACACACGTCACTCTGGCAAGGAGTACCTGATGGGAAAATCGAGCATAAGAATTGGCAGTTACGAAATTGACGATGCACATCTCTCGACGCCTGAAGCAAAAGGCGGCGATAAAGTGCACATCCCCTGCAAATCAGATCCTGATTTGTGTATGCAACTTGATGCCTGGGATGACCACACCAGTGTCCCGGCCGTAGTGGATGGTCGTCACTCGGTGCTATACAAGGAGAAGTATGACGAACAGAAAGATGAGTGGATCATGCGACTGGAGTAATACCGCATGGCGAACGGAATTGTGTTCGCCATGCCGCTTGCGGTCAGCCAGCGTTTTCAACCAGTGAAATACCCCGTCCGGCAAAAAAGCGGGCAAAGACATCCACCGGTAATGTGACATCCTGCTGCGTGCGAATATCATGACCGGAGGGATTATGAAAGGTTATATACTTTCTGTCAGCATGCGTCACCAGCACCAGATGCCCACCTTTAGACGGCGGAACGGTCTCCGGTATGCGAATTGACGGATGCACCGAAGCCATGAAGAACCGGTGACCGGCCATTTGTGCAGCAATATCCTCAGCAAAAATTCCCACTTTGACGACTGCTTTCAGCCCCAACTCCTGCCGTACATACTCAACAAAAGGCGCATAAATCAAACCCTTAATATTATCCCCCTCACGCACATAGGTGCCATATGGCAGGCTGTGTTGAGTCAGGTTAAGAACAGGCACTACTTTTCCGAAAACAGCTGCCAGCACCATTTTCAGACAGCACATCCCACAGACATGGTTTGCCCACTCAATAAATTCCTGCTGACTAGATGCGCCAGATTGTGCCCAGAGTTCGATATCACTCAGTTCAAGTTCACCGGCAATAATGCCGGCAGCGCAATCAGGGTCTTCCCATTGACTGAAATAAGGTATACCGGAAAGGGTTGTAAAAGCGCGATGAGACACTGGATTCACGGACATGACATATTCCTGAACGCCGGACAGACCACTTCAGACTGTTCATATAGCGACGGGGATTTAAGGCCTGATTTTCCTTATCAGGCCCCTCAGAGATTTAGAACTTCTCTATCATCCGAAACTTCATCAGTAACAATGGCATAGTGGGTTCAAACATCTCGTACTCTTCGAAGAAACGCTGATGTTCAGCGCGCCAGTAAGCCAGCGTGCGGTCGCCTTCACCTTCTTCCCAGGCGTGTTGTTCTGTCACCTGATCAAAAGGAACTTGTTTCACTTCGGTCAGTTGTACGGCACACACCGGATTATTGCGGCCATCAACCACCACAAAGACTTCGCCTGGTTCTGGTTCCGGGTCATCATCAAGATTAGAACAGGTGGCGGTTTTTATGCCTTCAATAACACGCTTAGCCAGTTCGTCTGCTGACGACTCGGTATCACCAAACGACCAGCGCTCTGCATCCCTGTATTTAAGTGGGATCTGCGGAATCATAATTTATCCTTTCAATTGAGATAGTTCACTGCCATAACAGTTAAACATTAGCACAAAAAAACCCGCCGCAGCGGGTTTTGCAAGCCGTAACATGTACTAAGGTCTGCAGTTCTCCGGCATCGCTACCGGCCACTGTCTTTCACTGCCGGTGCCATATAAAACGGCAATACCGCATTCCCTATCGACCCTTGCAAGCGGTTTACCTGTTTTATCAATCATCATCGACATCGCAGGTGTTGAAACAACGGCAACCCCACTGTCAAAGGGGGACACGGCACTGAATAGTGGGGCAATGACAAAGTTACCCTGCATATCGACAAAACCGTAATTATGGTTAGTTTTGGCGAAGGCCAGGCCATCCACAGGCAACCCTAAGTCTGCATACGCCATGCCTTCGGCTTGTTTCCCCTGAGCGTTTATCCAGGTTTTCGTACCGTCTGAGCGTGTCAGTACAGCGTGATCATTCACCATCAGACTGGCTTGTCCCTGTACCGTCAGCATCAATTTACCGGTGTTATCGACATAACGGGTTGCTGGCGCGCCATCCTGCGGGTCATAAGAGACAGACCATGCGCTGGCTGACGGCATTGACCATCGGCCCTGAGGCATAGCCGCTACCCGCACACCTTTATCATCGATCAGCTCATACCCTGCAGGTGTCGAACGCAGAGCGCGGCCTTGTACAAAAGCAGAACTTTGGGCAACTTCCGCCACTGGCTGAATTTGCCATTCTCCTTGCGCAGAAATATAGCCTTGCTGTGGTTTACGGGATAATTTTACCCAATCACCCAGCGCACTGATACGGGTTTGCTGTTCATGCAATTCAATGTTGCCTTGAGGATCCAAAAGCCAGGACTGCCCTGCGAAAGAGGTGGCAAGAATACGTCCATCACTGAACTGAGTAACTGATAACCCGGCCGTTGGAGCGATTCTTGCTTTCGCATCATTGCCTATGATTTCAGCAACCACACTGGATTCAGTTTGGTCAGCGGCGGCCGGTTGGGTCAGTAACCAGAGTGCAGAATTGATGCGTTTTGCCTTAGCATATTTCGCTTCAACAATGGTTTTACCCTGGCTGTCCACGATGCCCCATAGGCCCCCCGGCGCTCTGAAGGCCGCCAGCCCGTTGGCGTAGTCACCGACATCCTGATAAGAGGGCTGAACAACCGTTTTCTGCGTGTTGATATCAAAAATGCCCCAGAGCGCGCCGTCGGCTGCAGTTTCACGATAACGGAACCAGCCATTACCAACAGACTCAATCTCGAAAACGCCAGGCAAATCATAATGCTTACCTGCGTGATCCAGGGCGGTCAATTTCCCATCGAGATAATCAAGCGCATAGCCATGAACAAATGGCGAAATATTGTCTTCTGTCAGCGGGATAACCATTTTGCCCTGCGCATCGATAACACCGGTTCCCTCAGCCGTTGTAACAATAAACTGTTCGATATTGCCGCTTGCATCAGCAGGTTGAATATCCTGCCATTTGCTCTCAAGCTGAAGCGAGCCGTCCGGACGCAGGAAGCCGGCACCGTTTTTAGCGTTTCCGAAACCGGGGCGAATCAACGCCAGTGGTGATTGTGCAGAAGTGGTATCATTACTGATATTCAGGGGTTCAATCCGGCTTCCATCAAGGGTACTGATATTCTTCTGAGTCAGTAACGCCTTTCCAGATGCATCCACAATATTGACAACATCTCCTTGTTCGTTACGCAACCACAAACGGTGGTTGATCACTTCTGCGCCGGTAATCTGCGCCAGCCATCCCACATTCTGCGAGCCACCGATTATTCCTCCGGACGGTGCAACAATCGCATTAACCTTTTTCGGCTTACCTTTAGTGGTGATCAGATATTCACCGGTGTCCTGCTCCCAGGGCTCACTGCCAACGGGCAACGAAAGAGGTTGCTTACGTCCAGGTACATATAATGTCAGAGTGTCTTTAGTGACGGGATTCAACACATAATCACCGGAGACATACAGTGAAGAGGCCTCTGCTGCGCTAAAGGTTGCGATAACCCCAGCGGAATTATCCAGTAACTTGATCCCTTCCGCAGTTTTCGCCAGCCAAAAAGCCCCGGTTTCTTCACTGACAGACAAGTACTTTTGTTCATCCGGTACGCCGTCGGTACGAATTAACGTAATTCCTTCCGCATTTTTCGCCATCGCGACAGAAGGGTTTTGCGGATCAAGAGTAATCGCGCTGTATTGCGGCAGAACACGCCAGGTAAGATTACCATCAACAATGCCGTAGCCTTTGCTGGCGTTAAAAGCGATAAAGAGATCTTTCGGGCCAAAAGGTTCCACGACTTCCATTTTGTCGGTCGCCACATGGCGGACACCGTCAGGCGAAAGCAGAACACTGTTATACGTCAGACTCAGGCGGGCCGGAACGCCGTCACTAAGGGTGGCGTCATCGACTAATTCATCCAACGCTTTACCGACCTGTGCCCCTTTGCGGTCAATAATCTGGGTTTTTCCGCCTGCCGTCACCACAGCCAGCCCGGATTCAGTAAAGGGCTGAACATGATCAAAAGCCGGCGGAATCATCCAGTTTCCGGTCAGATCGATAAATCCCCACTTGCCTTGTTGCATGGCAGCGGCGGTACCAAAATGATAGTCACCGACTTTTTCAAAAACGGGTTTAATGACCAGTTGTCCCTGGTTATCTAAAAAGCCCCAACGTTCGCCCTGCGTATCCGCAGCAGGCAAAAGCACTGCTGCACGGCTTTCATGTACATCGCGGATACATACATTCTGAACCGCAGGCAATGCATTATGCGTTTGCACCTCCGCCTGTGACGCCGGTAACGGAGCAAAACAACTGTCGGGTTCAGCCGCAGTTGCAGAGGCTGTCAGCGTCAATAAGGCCAGTGTGCTGCTGGTATTCAGCGCACAACGGAGTGCATTTCGTAGCCTTGAAGATTTGCTGACAAACATTAATTACCCCCGTTATCGCATGCAGGAGCCTTGGCTGGCCAGAGATAAGCCCCTTTTGCATCCACAATGACACGCTGATTACAGCGCACCTGAATTTTAGCCTGCACAGCACCATCACTGTTAAGCAAGCTGACCACGCCTTTACCCCCTGCCCAGGCATGTTTCTCGCTGAAATCATTCGCCCAGTCGAACTTAGGTAAAATAGCAAAGCGCCCGGTAGTATTGATATAGCCCAGCAGATTCCCATAAGTCGATTTCTTCATGGCGGTAGCAAAATTATTGCTCATTGCGCCCACCTGATCGAAGTAAGAACCGATCAGCTTCTTCCCTTGCTGATCAACAAAACCATACAGGCCGTTGCCATCGCGTACAGGGATCACCCCGGAGCTGGCTTTATCCGCTTGCAGACTATTGAGCCCGGCGAAACGCTGAATTTCGTTGCCGTCATTGTCATACAACACAGTCTCGCCGGTAGCGTCATCATTCATGACCAAACGCGCCATCGAGTTCAGCGCCTGAGCCTGCTCAAACCCCTCTAAAGGCACCGCCCCATGATCATTAATCAGTGTAATACGGCCATCACTGACAGCACGGCTCAGATTAAGAGGTGGGATGAAATTAAATTCAGCGGTATAAAGCGGCTGAATTTGCCAGTCACCCCGGCTGTTAACTGCCCCGAAATGAGGGGAAAAACTGAGCATAACCCAGTCGCCATCAACAGAGCTTGAGGATGCAGTAATTGCCTTGCTGACAGGAAAACGCCCTGCATTATCAAGCAATGCAACACCACCACTGGCAGGTTGAACCAGCCAGTGGTGGTGTCCTACTGGCAGCGGTCTTGAGAGTAAATCTGTCGCTAAAGTCTGACCGCTTTCAGCGCTGTAGAGGCTGTAATGGCTGGCAAGTGCACCGCGTTCACCTGGCTGATCGTTATCGGAAAGAGTAAAGACACCCTGCCCGATATACTGGAATTTACCGCTACGGCCCGCATCAGGCGCGATCGCCCAACTGCCGTCGGTTCTGATAACGCCCCAGCCCGCATCTGTCTGCGCCAGCGCGTAACCGTCGTTAAACGAATCAATCTGGATAAACTGAGGAGAAACTTTGATGCTTTTGCTCGCGATATCCCATAATCCCCAGCGCTGAGCGTCTTTTTCACCCTCAGTATAAAACAGCAGCCCGGATGACAAACGCTGAGTACCTTGCTGAATATTTGCCGGAACGTCAATCGCGTTACCACTACGATCAATCAGGTGCTTAACCTCTGTATTTCCAGCGTTGTCAGTGGCCCAGGTATAGTCACCGTTAAACGGGGAAATTTGGGTAAATACTGGCTGGATAACCCATTTGCCTGTCGCATCGACCGCTCCTGCTTTTTTATTCTCCGTGTGGATGATCAACGGTGCCTGAGAAGCATCTCCGTCAACCGATGCCCACTGCGGATCAGAAAGCACATTTCCCTGGGAGGTGAGAATTGCAGGCGGTTTTGTTGTATCAGCGGGCGTCAGAACTGCCCATGGCAGGCTGTTTGCTGCATGGCTATCTGCTTGCGCCAAAGAACTGATGTCATCGGTCATTGGCGACGTACCCAGCGGCCTGAGCTGGTAATCTTTCAGCGCTGTCAGCGTGGCATCGTTAAGAAGTGCTACGCCGTTATTGTCATAGATCTGCGCAACCTGAGGCGTTTTACCCTCAGATTGCATCACCCAAAGGCGGTTCGCCTGTTGCAGAACTTGCGGCTTATTCACTTTCAGCGAAGTAACGTGGTTATCAGCACCAATAATCACAATACCTTTACTGCCCGTTCCCAGCGTAGCTTTGCCCCAGACAAGGATATTCTCAGATTGATCTGCAGGAATATCCTGTACTTTTTCCAGATTATTGCTGAGCAGTTGTTTGCTGTTATCTGTGCCTGTAACCAGCCAGCTCCCCGACACCAGCAGACGCACCGATTTATACTGCTCTTTGTTTAACGAGACACCCTGCCGGTCAACGAACATCCAGACGTTCTTAGTTTTCACCGCAACGACATCGCCGCCAAGTTGCGGCTCATCACGGGTTTTCAGGATCATCGGGTCAATTGCCCAGTCACCCTTTTCGTCCAGATATCCCCAGTAACCGTCTTGTGCAGAATCCCGCTTTTTAGCCGGGATCAGCCCGGACTGAGGCAAGTCCAGGGCAATAACATCATCAGGAAGGGAAAGGGAACGATCCGTTGAGGCATTCCACAACGCAGGAGAAACTTGTGTTTGTACGCTTGCCAGTGCCTGACCGCGCACAAATCCCTGGCTGTCCAGAGAAACGGCAAACGGCAACGTTTTTATGACCGCACCTTTGCGATCAATCAGCACCAGACGGTTATCGGTCACGACCAGGGCAGTGCCCTGAGCATTGAAATCGGTTGCCCGTGTAAACTTGGGCTCAATAATCCAGTGGCCTTTTTTATCGATATACCCGAATTTATCGTCTTTTTTCGCAGCAGCCAGATCGTTCACAAAGCCCCGGGCTTCACTGAAATCAGGCCTGATTACCATATGCCCGGTGGTATCCACATAACCCCAGAGTGGTTCGCGGGATAACGCCATCTGCACAGGGGAAAGTCCCTGCTGGAAAGGCAACTGGCAATCCTTGGCTGTTTTTGCATTACCACACGCCCGTAACAGTGCGTCATCCGCATGTGCCGGCAGGCTAAAAAAAGCATTCAGAACCAGGGATAACGCACTGAAGTTTCTGAGATATTTGAATTTTTCGGAGCAATTCATCCGATGCCCTTATAACTGGATAAAATGAGAAAGTGTAGCGCCCGCATTTTTTTCATCACCCGCAAAAGGGGCGCGTGAGACGGCAAAAAATCCGATAATAATCAATTTAAAGCGAGCGCACATGCCATAAGCCTATAGGGTGTCAGCTTGTGAAAGAAAAAGCAGCTATTTTATTACTCTGTAACGAATGAACACACATTATCAATTCGCAGAAAAATCCGCTCTGTATGTTACCGTTCATCTGGGTTCCTCACCTGTCGATAACCTGACAACAACATTTCAATTTCCTTATTTGAAATTAGATCATTTTCATTTACATGTGCCCGAGTGGCTAACAATTAATCTTCGGAAGATTATTACAACTATTGATTAAGGTCATTATTCCCCCCTCTTTTGTCTGGTTTTATAGATTCCAGAGCGTTCTGTGACCAATATCACTCCCGGTTCGGGTGGCGTAAGATCAGGTAGTGTTCGGTTGCAGCGTATTTCCGGTGTTTTATCTTATTGGGGGAAGCCATGCCTATCGTTCGAGCCAGATTGAGTCTGTTTGGTGGCGACACTGTCGTCATACGTTGTTCAGAAAAATGTCACATTCATCTGATGTGTGAAAATGATGTTGAGCGAAAAGGACACCACTCAGGTTTCGGCGATATTTTGACAATTAACGATCAAAATACCGCTTATGTCGGGATCCCTTATAAAGGCGTATGGAATGTGCTTATCGATTCTCAATGTGACTCACTCGAGCATTCAATAAGTTATCTGCCTGCCTGAACACCGCTATTACCTCCCGCCCTCTGCTTTTTATCTGCGACCTTTTATCAGGTGGATGGAAAACCATTTGCCTGATATTTCCTGAATTACCTGCCAGCCCGTTCACCTCACAACGGTACAGGCAACCGCTCACACCATCCAGCAACAGAATACTGAATTGCGTAATGCCACGGAAAAAACTTTAGCTTGCTACATCAATTGCATACCGTTATTGAATTGAACATTCCATTATTTTCAAAAGACCTTTTCCTGTCTCATTTAGGTATTGCCAGCCTGAATTTCACATTGCATTCTGTCAAAGGTAATGACGTGGCACCGGCCATAACGGCCGGATTTCTTTCAGGCAAAAAAGATCCCATAATGAATAAGAAATCACTTTGCACCCTCGCTGACGTGGCAGATCTCCTTCCACAATTGCGCCAGGTTCGCCAGCACCTGCACCAATATCCAGAACTTTCCAATGAAGAATCTGCAACCGCAGCATTCGTCGCTGAAAAGCTAGAATCTCTTGGCTATCAGGTGACCACCGCCGTTGGCGGGTATGGCATTGTCGGCTCCATGAAGCTTGGCAGCGGGTCCCGCAGCATCGGTATCCGTGCAGATATGGATGCTCTGCCCATCACCGAACAAACGGGCGTAAGCTACGCCAGCCAGTTTCCCGGAAAAATGCATGCCTGTGGCCATGACGGCCACACGACGATGCTGCTGGGCGCCGCCGCGCAGCTTGCGCGCAGCAAAAACTTTTCCGGCACCGTGCATCTTATTTTCCAGCCAGCGGAAGAAATTGGATTTAACAGCGGCGCAGAGCGCATGCTGGCCGAACAGTTATTTGAAAGGTTCCCCTGTGATGCCGTCTACGGGTTACATAATCATCCCGGCTATCCGGTTGGCAAAATGATGTTCCGTTCCGGCCCGTTTATGGCAGCCTGCGACACGGTCAATATCACAGTTCATGGCAATGGCGGGCATGCGGCCCGACCGCATATGACGGTGGATCCTATACTGGTTGCCAGCAGTCTGGTCATCGCCTTGCAGTCGGTTATTTCGCGTAATATTGATCCCAATGAAACAGCGGTAGTGACCATAGGCTCATTACATTCAGGCCATGCGGCGAATGTCATCCCGGAAACAGCGCGCCTTGAAATGAGCGTTCGCTCCTTCGATCCTCAAGTGCGCAAAATCCTTGAAAAACGTATCCGCACTCTGGTGGAAAATCATGCTGCCGGTTACGGCGCCCGCGCTGAAATTGAATATGTTTCCGGATATCCGGTGCTGGTAAATCATGACCAGGAAACGGCATTCGCTATGGAAGTGGCGAAAGAATTGCTGGGTGAAGCAAACGTGATCGATAATCTTCCGCCAATCTCTGGCAGTGAAGACTTTGCGTATTTCCTGCAACAGAAGCCCGGCTGCTTCCTGCGCCTGGGCAATGGAGACAGTGCGGTACTACACAATCCGGCCTACAACTTTAATGATGACAGCCTGAGCTTTGGTGCAGCCTACTGGACGCGTCTGGTCGAACGCTATTTAGCGGATTAACGGCAAAAACCGAACCAGCGCATGCCGAGGTGAAAGTGATTGGCATGCGCTGCATTGTATTCCGGCCCGATGGAATTGCCAAAATACGGGCAACTCTCTGAAAATAACGTCCGCACATACTCCCCTTCTGCACCAGACTGAGGCCATTGTTTCAGAACTGTCATATGGTGTCCGTCAGCCAGCGAGAAACCGGCAACGTCCAGCGCTTGCGCCGTGGCATGTTCGCTAAGTCTGGCATCGGGCTTGTTATAGACGTTCCGGCAGGCATAACTGCCCAAATGATGGATACGTACCAGCGGCGAACCGAGTTTCTGAATGGCCAGCGGTTTCGCCACCTGTGCAACAAACATTGCGCTGCTTAGTGCAAGACGACAGCTCGCCAGATAGCTTGAACTCAATGAAACATCCCCAAATCCGCGAACCCGTACTGCATCAGTCAGCGGGCATTTCCCGCCCGTATTTCCGGCGCGGGTAAAATTAATCGCTCCCTCTTGCCGGGCACGTTCAAGCACAGCCAGACATTGCTGAGGATCGTTATCCAGCTTCCTTAATTTGTAGCGGGTGATGAAGTTTGGCGGGTCATTAATTGTCACCGGTGAGAAAGGATTATATTCCGACGGAACGTGACGGCTTATCCACGGGCCACTGCACCAGGCAACAATGATAATCACAATAACGCTTACCCAATATCGCATAGTGTTCCTTTAGCACCACCAGGCTTTAGCAGCACATTGATTTTTCACATGTAATATTTGAGTATAGCGGGTAAGTAAACAGTGTTCTGAAGGGGTTACAAGTCGGGAAATAAACTTACTTAGTTTTGACATAAATAGACATTGGGTTTGTTACTTTTATATCCGAAGACGATGTTTCTTCTCCTGTGTCCACTGTGAACTGTCCTTCATAGTGTGTAAGACCCTCGCATTACCCCTTTCAGCCCGCCCCGAGCGGGCTTTTTTTTGTGCCGTCTCAAGATCAAGCCATGTGTGACGCAGCAAAAGACATTAAGCTGCGTCACCCGATACGCTGAAAAGCTTACTTATGGGTAAAGTCGATCACCATCCGGCCTTTAATTTTGCCTTGTTCCATTTCATGGAATATCGCATTGATATCGCCCAGCGGACGCTTGGTGACTTTCGGCACCACTTTACCTTCAGCGGCAAACTGGAACGCTTCGGCAAGATCTTCACGGGTACCGACCAGTGAACCCACGACCTGAATGCCGTCAAGCACCAAACGAGGAATATTCAGGCTCATTGATTCCGGCGGTAAACCCACCGCAACAATACGCCCACCCGCTCGCATCGCATCAACTGCTGAGTTAAAAGCGGATTTCGCCGTTGCCGTTACCACCGCAGCATGAGCGCCACCGACTTTCTCCTGAATAATTTTTGCTGCATCGTCTTTTAGCATATTAATGGTCAGGTCTGCGCCCATATCGGCGGCAAACTCTAATTGCTGATCATTAACATCAATAGCAATCACTTTGGCATTGAAGACATTTTTCGCATATTGCAAAGCCAGATTACCTAAACCGCCCAGGCCATAAATAGCAATCCATTTACCCGGCTGAATGCCTGATACTTTTACGGCTTTATAAGTGGTCACGCCTGCGCAGGTCACGCTACTTGCAGCAGCAGACTCCAGACCGTCGGGAACTTTCACCGCATAATCGGCCGAGACAATACATTCCTCAGCCATGCCACCATCAATGGTATACCCTGCATTAATGACCTGTCGGCATAACGTTTCGTTACCGGTTGTACAATATTCGCAATGCCCGCAGCCTTTATAGAACCACGCGACGCTGGCACGATCGCCCACTTTCAGCGCAGTGACTCCAGGGCCAATTTTCTTTACAATGCCAATCCCTTCATGGCCGAGGATGACCCCGGTCTTGTCACCAAAATCACCGTTTTTGACATGCAAATCTGTATGACATACACCACAGCACTCCATCTCTAAAAGTGCCTCACCATGTTCAAGGTCGCGCAGAGTCTTCTCGACGACGCCCACTGAATGGTCTTGATTAACAACAGCAGCTTTCATTTTCCTTTCCTTAACGTTGTGGCGGAGCCTCAACGTTACAACGCTATTTGTCCGGCTGCAAATGAGAATCAAATGCTTTAACTGCAGAGTTCAGCATGAGAGCGGAAAGTTTTATTTCCATTGTGGATGGGCAAGAGGTTGGAAGCTATGAAGCAGCACAGGATAATGGGTTCAAGACAACATTAAGGCTACAGCAATCAGACTCGTTCTCCTCTGTTGCAAGAATAAGAAATAATCATGCCTTAAACCCGGTGAAATCAGAGGATTTTTTTCATTGAAGGAGAAGCGTGGAAGATGAAATCATTCCTTTCATAGAATGGAATTGCCTCTTTCCTTGCATCAAGAAAAACAAAATTCATCTCCCTGCTTTGAGCCTCACTAACAGCGAAATCAAGAAGCAATCTGCCTGTCCCTGATTGGCGTTCATTCTCATCAACGACCAGATCATCAATGTGCAGGTGAGAACCTCGTGCCAGCGTGTGTACAGGTCTTATACCCATCACACCAATAATCCTTTCTTCGAGGACAGCAGCAACAAGCTCATATCCGTTCAGAGTTTGAATTCTTACGCTTTTTAAAAATTCGCCTTTGGTGATGTTTCTTAGTTGAGCAATGATCGGGAATGCGCTTTCCCACTCTGAAGGAAGTAACTTTTTAATCTGAACAGTCATAAAATATCCAATTCAATAAGCCCAGCTATCATTTATAGGATTATTATTATTACATTGCAACAGGTGTTCAGTTGCACCCTGATAAGCACAGCCAGTAGTCACTTCAAATCCACTGAACCTATGAT
>NZ_JAFMOS010000523.1 GCF_019049755.1 Rahnella perminowiae | reverse complement strand
CCTGAATCGGTGTCAATAAATAAGATGGCACCTCTTTTTTACCATTATTTAATGTGGCATTTGATTTCGGGGTTTCTCCTTTACCTAACTGCACTGCAATTTCTGCAGCATCATTGGCCAGTTTAGTAATTGGCTTGTAAACGGTCATGGTTTGAGTGCCGGCTTCGATTCGTTTAATTGCAGCAAGGTCGGCATCCTGCCCCGAAATAGCCACTTTCCCTGCCAGCCCTTGTGCTGACAGTGCCTGCACTGCGCCCCCGGCTGTTGCATCGTTAGATGCCACCACCGCATCAATTTTATTGTTGTTAGCGGTCAGGGCATTTTCCATAATTTTTAAGGCGTTTTCCGGCAACCACCCGTCAGCCCACTGATCGCCCACGATTTTAATCTTTCCGTCTTTGATGAGCGGATTCAGCACCTTCATCTGGCCAGCGCGGAACAGCTTGGCATTGTTATCCACCGGTGAGCCCCCCATCAGGAAATAATTTCCCTGCGGTACACGCTGAACCAGGCTTTGTGCCTGGAGTTCGCCGACTTTTTCATTGTCAAAAGAGATATAAAAATCAATATCCGCGTTGTTGATCATGCGGTCATACGCCAGCACTTTGATGCCTTCCTGCTTAGCTTCGGCAATCACGTTACTGAGCACTTCGCCGTTGTACGGAATGATGACCAGCACATCAACGCCGCGATTGATCATATTTTCAATCTGCGCCATTTGTGTTTCTTCATTGCCGTTGGCGGATTGCACAAAAACATCCGCTCCCAGCGTTTTGGCTTTAGCCACAAAAATATCACGGTCTTTTTGCCAGCGTTCTAAACGTAAGTCATCAATAGCCATGCCAATTTTAATTTCTTTCGCTAACCCTGACTGGCTAAAAAGCACTAATGCGGCACAGGCAGAAAGAATTACTTTATTCATTTTCATCATGTCAGACCTTTTATAAGAATAAGTAGAGGCAGATACAGAGAAGTATGTACAGCAATGACACAAGGATTGTTGTCGCTGGGTAATTAATCGGCAATTGCAGATTTTAATCACTGCATTACGATTTTTTGTTTATTTTAGGAACTATGATGGTGATCATGGTTTGATTGTAATACGCACAAGCCAGGTACTTTTATTATCGTGATGTCATGGAAAGCGGGTAAAAAATGACAAGAAAAAGGGTTATTTATGCGATCTGCCGCACACTTAATAATTCTATTAAATTGAGTGTGAAATAACGTAATTGTGAGATTAAACGTCAACTCCGAAGATAGAGCCTCAGCCTCCCAGTCCCGCTGGGCCCGTTTTCAAGGAGTTATCAATGCACGCATATTTCGACAAACTCGACGCAGTCCGCTACGAAGGTGCTAACAGCACTAACCCGTTGGCATTCCGTCATTACAACCCTGAAGAAGTGATCCTCGGCAAAACGATGGCTGAGCATCTGCGTTTCGCCGCCTGTTACTGGCATACATTCTGCTGGAACGGCAACGATATGTTCGGTGTGGGTGCCTTTGATCGCCCGTGGCAGCAAGCGGGCGATGCGCTGGAACTGGCTAAACGCAAGGCGGATGTTGCATTTGAATTTTTCCAGAAACTGAACGTCCCTTATTATTGCTTCCATGACGTTGACGTCTCGCCGGAAGGCGCATCAATTAAAGAATACGTGAATAATTTTGCCATCATGACCGATGTACTGGCGCAAAAACAGGAAGCCAGCGGGGTAAAATTATTGTGGGGTACAGCTAACTGCTTCACCCATCCACGTTACGGCGCAGGCGCAGCAACCAATCCTAATCCAGAAATTTATACCTGGGCCGCCGCACAGGTTGTGCACGCTATGAACGCCACCAAACAACTGGGCGGCGAAAATTACGTGCTGTGGGGTGGCCGTGAAGGGTACGAAACCCTGCTCAACACTGATCTTCGTCAGGAACGCGAACAGCTGGGTCGCTTCATGCAGATGGTGGTTGAGCATAAACATAAAATTGGTTTTCAGGGCACGCTGTTGATCGAACCCAAACCGCAGGAACCGACCAAACATCAGTACGATTATGATGTCGCTTCCGTGTATGGCTTCCTGAAACAGTTCGGTCTGGAAAAAGAGATTAAAGTGAATATCGAGGCCAATCACGCCACGCTGGCCGGTCACTCATTCCACCATGAAATTGCTAACGCAATTGCTCTCGGTATCTTCGGTTCCGTCGATGCTAACCGTGGTGACCCGCAATGTGGCTGGGATACCGATCAGTTCCCGAACAGCGTGGAAGAAAATGCACTGGTAATGTATGAAATCATCAAAGCAGGCGGTTTCACTACCGGTGGTCTGAATTTTGACTCGAAAGTTCGTCGCCAAAGCACCGATAAATATGACCTGTTCTACGGCCATATCGGCGGAATGGACACCATGGCGCTGGCGCTGAAAGTGGCAGCCCGTATGATTGAAAGCCGTGAACTCGATAAGCACGTTGCCCAGCGTTACGCTGGCTGGAACACAGAATTAAGTCAGCAGATCCTGCAGGGCAAAATGTCACTGGAAACCCTGAGCAGCTATGCGCAACAAAATGCGCTGGCTCCTCAGCACCAGAGCGGTCAGCAGGAGCGTCTGGAAAATCTGGTTAACCGCTACCTGTTTGGTTAACCGGTTAAAATAAGTTGGCGCCCTGCCCGCTATAGGCGGAATTGCAGGGCGTTAAACGTTACAGGTTCGGATCAACAGATAAGGGAAAATTATGTATCTCGGATTAGATCTGGGCACCTCTGGCGTCAAAGCCATTTTGCTTAGCGAAGAAGGTGGGGTGGTCGCCAGCCACAGTGAGGCGTTAACCCTTTTCCGCCCGCATCCGTTGTGGTCTGAGCAAAATCCTGCCGACTGGTGGGATGCAACGGACCGCGCAGTATCTGCACTGTCACAACAACACTCTCTGCGGGGTGTAAAAGCGATTGGCCTGACCGGTCAGATGCATGGCGCTACTCTGCTGGACGCACAGCAAAAAGTCTTACGTCCGGCCATTTTATGGAACGACGGTCGCAGTTTCAGCCAGTGTCAGCAACTGGAGGCGGAAGTCCCTGCGTCCCGCCAGATCACCGGTAACCTGATGATGCCTGGTTTTACTGCCCCTAAGCTGCTCTGGTTGCGTAAAAACGAACCGGCTGTATTTGCTAAAATAAACAAGGTCTTGCTGCCAAAAGATTATCTGCGCTGGCTGATAACCGGCGTTTTCGCCAGCGATATGTCAGATGCCGCTGGCACCATGTGGCTGGATGTTGCCAGGCGCGACTGGAGCGACGCATTACTTACTGCAACCGGCCTGACCCGCGAACAGATGCCCGCTCTTTTCGAAGGCAACCAGATTACCGGACATCTGCTGCCTGAAATCGCCTCACGCTGGAATATGGATTCCGTGCCCGTGATTGCCGGTGGTGGTGATAATGCGGCGGGTGCCGTTGGTGTCGGATTATACAAAACCGGACAAGCTATGCTTTCCCTCGGCACATCCGGTGTGTATTTCGCCGTCAGCGACGGTTTCCTGAGTAATCCGCAGCAGGCAGTACACAGTTTCTGTCATGCGCTGCCGGATACCTGGCATTTGATGTCCGTCATACTTAGCGCCGCCTCATGTCTGGATTGGGCCGCAAACCTGACTGGCTCCGCATCCGTTGGCGAACTGATCAATCTGGCTGAAAAGGCTCCGGGCGCAAATGCACCTGTATGGTTTTTGCCGTATCTCTCCGGCGAGCGGACTCCGCATAATAACCCGAATGCCAAAGGTGTTTTGTTCGGTCTGACACATCAGCATGGCCCTGCGGATATCGCCCGTGCCGTTCTCGAAGGTGTCGGTTTCGCACTGGCTGACGGCATGGATGTGCTGCATGCAACCGGCCTGATACCGCACAGCGTCACCCTCATTGGCGGCGGTGCCCGCAGCCCGTACTGGCGTCAGATGCTGGCAGACATCAGCGGCAAAACGCTGGAATACCGCACGGGTGGCGACGTCGGCCCGGCACTTGGCGCAGCGCGTTTAGCGCAAATCGCCATGAATCCGGGAAAACCGCCGGAGCAGTTCCTGCCGGAACTGCCACTTGAGCAAGTGCATCAGCCGGATGCTGATAAGCACACTGCGTATGCGGAACGGAGGAAAGTGTTCAGGGAGTTGTATGTAAGACTTGAGGGATTGATGTAATGGCGGATTGGCCATCAGGGCAATGTCAATGAAGGCCTGATCGGGAAGATTTCGGTTTCTCAAGTGCAGCGGTCACCTGAAGCACAGTGCCGAAACCGACCAGAGGGGAAAAGCTTTTCCCCTCTGAACTCCCCTCGCTTTTTCAAACACGTGATCCGCGCGCCGGCTATGTTTCAGGTATCGCAGCGACAGGCTGGAAATCTTGCCGCTGCGCGGTGCCTTCTCTCGGTCCTGGAGCCTCTGGTCTCCAGGCCGCTCCGTTCAGCAAGATTCCTGAATCGCCCGCACGATCTTTAAATCAACGGCAGACTGTTTTTCATCTTTTAAAAGGTTGATTGGCGTGCTCAAAAATGGCACCGAATGAATGGTTCGAGACCTATGGCTCGAAGCCTGAAATTCGGGAATCGCGCAGCGATGACATTTTGCGCCACACACTGATGCACCAGAATATGTCCTTCATACCAGCGATAGCGCGCAGTGAAAAAAGCGCGGAGTCCAGAGGCCCGCGCGTTACCGGGTCTCTGGTCGGTGTGGGCCGACGCCCACGGTTTTGCAGTTGCGGTTGCAGTTGCAGTTGCAGTTGCAGTTGCAGGTCAAGGGTAAATCCCCTTGAAGGTTGTCTTCTTCCTCGGCTCCGACATAATCCCCTCCAGCGCTTCGACACATTTCAGATAATGCGCTGTTTTTTTGTGCGCCAGTACAGCCTCGTTATCCTGATAGGCTTCATAGATAAAGAATCGTGTCGGTACCGACTCATCCTGCAGCACATCAAACCTGAGATTTCCCGGTTCCTTCACCGCGCCCAAATGATTAGCGTGAAATACCGCCAGGAACTCATCCACCTTTTCCGGGTGAATGTTAATTTCGACCAGTGTCACTTCCATGATTCACCCCTTTTCGCTCAGGAACAGTTCGTAGGCATGGACCACGCTGGCGTTTTCATGTACCACCGCCTTCACCGCTTTTAGCATCGCGACCGGCGATTCAGACTGGAAGATGTTGCGCCCCATATCCACTCCGGAAGCGCCCTGATCAATAGCCTGATAACACATCTCCAGCGCCTCACGTTCCGGCAGTTTTTTACCGCCTGCAATCACGATGGGTACCGGACATCCCGCTGCCACACGCTCAAAACCTTCATCGACGTAATAGGTTTTGATAATGTTCGCGCCCATTTCAGCAGCAATTCGGGTTGCCAGCGAGAAGTAACGCTGGTCACGCGCCATATCTTTACCCACACCGGTCACCGCCATGGTCGGCATGCCATAACGCATCCCCTGATCAACCAGCTGGATGATGTTTTTAATCGACTGATGTTCATATTCACTGCCGATATATACCTGTGCCGCCATTGCTGCGACATTCAGGCGCAGCGCATCTTCTATCGCTACCGCCACCGCTTCATTTGAGAGTTCAGTCAGGATAGAGTTACCGCCGGAAGCCCGCATCACTACGGGTTTGTTCACCGCAGCAGGCACCACGCTGCGCAGCACGCCACGGGTACACATCAGTACGTCAGTGTGCGCAAACAAAGGCGCAATATTAATGTCGATACGTTCAAGACCCGTCGTCGGCCCCTGAAAATAGCCATGATCAAATGCCAGCATAACCGTCCGGCCTGAATGGGGATTGAAAATCCGCGCCAGCCGCGATTGCATTCCCCAGTCAAGCTGACCGCTGCCTTTGAGGAAGAATGCATGATTGTCCTGCGGCGTGCCGATGCCGAAATTTTTACCGTCTCTGATATCGTCCAGATCTGCCATTTCATTTTCTCCTTACTCGTCAGAAGTCATATTTGCCAATGTTGTCTTTGGTGAAGACCACGCGTTCGGGCAGTAAAACGATGCCGTTACCTTTGGCCTCATACTGGTAGCCCTGCACACTGTTCGGTACCACTTCCACCGCTCCGACGTCCGGCACATCCAGTTTGTCACCCACGTTAAGCTCGCCTTTTTTCAGCAACTGATCAGCAACGTAAACCGAAATCTTGCCCTGACTGACCACATCCCACAGGCCAAACTGTTTCACCGTGCCGCGTTCAACATACGGCCGCATAACGTTTGGTGTGCTGAAGCCGACGATAGTCACGTTCGTCCGTTTAAGATTTTCCGCCGCCTGCGCGGCTGCCGGTAATGCGTTGGCATCAGGCGCAATGATTGCGTCGAGGTCCCCGTAGGATTTAAGGATACCTTCGGCGGTTTGTAGCGATTTGGTGGCGTCGTTATAGCCGTATTGTGTGGTGACGATTTCCCAACCCGGATGCTCTTTGGCGATTTTGGTTTTTGCCTCTTTCACCCACTGGTTCTGGTCGGTAACCGTCGGGCTGGAATAAAAAAACGCCACCCTGGCCTTTTCTTTTTTCACCTGACTGGAGGTCATATCCACCAGTATCGAGCCAAGTTGCTGCGGCGTGCCCTGATTGATGTAAATCGAGCGGCATTCCGGTTTGGTATCAGAATCCCAGGTCAGCACTTTCACGCCACGTTGCATGGCACGTTTGAGCGCCGGGCACAGACCATCGGGTGACACTGCAGCAACCACAATCGCGTTATATCCCTGATTGACGAAGTTGTTGATCATCTGCACCTGACCGGACACGCTCGGTTCCGTGGGCCCGTCATAGGTCACGTCTGCCCCCAACGCTTTACCGGCGGCCATTGCGCCGTTACCCCCACTGGTGAAATAACCGACGCCCACCAGTTTTGGAATAAACGCGATGCGTTCAGCCGCCTGCGCATTGAGGCAGGCCAGGCTTACAGCACTGGTAATTAATAAGGTTTTCAAACAATTGGATTTCATTATTCACCCCGGCTTATTGAGAAATAGATGGTTTCGACGTCAAGGAAGAAGAAGACGCAGACCCGCGCTGGCGATAACGCTGGAATACACTGCGGATAAGATCACGATTGAGACTGGCAGAACGGCCAATAACCACCAGGATCAGCAGTGCCCCCGAAAGTGCGCTTGAGACCTGGCTCGATACGCCAACCATCTGCAACCCCTGCTGGAGATAGCCGATCAGCAGCGTCGCCAGCGCCGTGCCGAGAATAGAACCTGAACCGCCGTAGATATTGGCGCCGCCGAGCACCACAGCGGTAATCGCCGGCATCAGCAAAGCATTGCCGAGATCAGAACGGGCTGAGCCGAAGTATGAAGTCATCAGAATGGCGGCCACAGCAGATGCCAGCCCGGTCATGCCGTATAACGCGAAAACTGTGCGACTGACCGGCAGCGCGCCATAACGCGCCACACGCGAATTCTGACCGATAAGAAACACGTTGCGGCCAGTGCGACTGCGGTGCATCAATAGCCAGAATAAAAGTGTGGCGGCCAGGAAAATCAGCAGTGGCACCGGCACGCCGATGACCACCAGATTGGCGAAATTGGTAAAGGTATCCGGAAAATTACCGATGCCTTCAAAACCCGTTGCGCCCGCCAGTCCGGAAAGCAGCAAGGCGCTGCCGCCGAACAGATAAAGTGTGCCGAGCGTAATAACCAGCGGATTAACGCCGGTATAAAGGATCAGTGCTGCATTCAGTAAACCGCAGGCAGCGCCGAGCGCCAGCGTAAGGGGTATCGCCAGTACCAGCGGTACGTGTGCCTGAAATAATACGCCGAGCGCGATGGCGCACAGACCGATGGTTGAACCGAACGAAATGTCTATGCCGCCGCTGACAATCACCAGCGTCAGCGGCAACGCCACGATGCCGATGATGATGAAATCGCTGGTGCTGAACAGCAGCGTACTGGCATCCAGCATGCGCGGATTGGCGACACCGAACAGTAAAATTTCCACGATCAACAGCACCAGCAGCGCCGCTTCCCAGCCATATTGTTGCAGTTTGTTCATTACACCACCCCGCTCTTTTTGCCGGTGCTTAACCGCCGCGTGAGATTTTTTTGCGGCTGTGATTTACGTTCAGAAGGTTTCTTTGGTGACGGCTGAGTGGCAGACAGAAAACGGGCGTATTTCTGGCGGCGCAGGTTTTTCTGCAAGGCCTGACGCAATCTGCCGTCGAAAACCAGTACGGCCAGCAACACCAGACCGGCGATGAAATCGTTCCACCAGGCCGGAAAACGTAACAGCACCAGCACACTGTCGATTTGTGTGAGGAAATACGCCCCGAGTACGGCACCCAGTATTGAACCTGTACCACCGAGCAGGCTGATGCCGCCAAGGACACAGGCTGCGATAGCTTTCATCTCCAGCCCGCTGCCGGTCTGATTGGGCACGAAACCAATTTGCGAGGCGAATACGATCCCGGCAATGGCAGCCATCATGCCGTTAATGCCGAATGCAAGAATGCGTACACGGTTAACCGCCACGCCGAGCTGCCGTGCACCCTGTAAATTGTCACCGACAGCGTAGAAGCTGCGCCCGAATGTCGTGCGTCCGAGTATCCAGAACATCACCGCCAGCAATACAATGACCAGCCAGCCGAGCGAAGACACACTCAGGAAAACCGGTTCAGATAAAGATTTCAGCCCGGCGGGTAAGCCTTCAATCCATTTACCGCCGGTCATCAGCAGCATCAGACCGCGGTATAAGCCCAGCGTACCGAGAGTGGCAACGATTGCCGGAATACGCAGCCACGCGACCAGCACACCATTGAATAATCCGGCCAGTAAACCGGTGCCGAGAGTGAGCAGACAGGCCAGCGACAGGTTCATACCGCCGTTAAGCAGGACGCCCAGCGTTACGGCGCACAACCCCGTAACAGAGCCGACCGAAACGTCGATATTGCGGGTCAGCATAACGACGGTTGCCCCCATTGCCAGCAACATCAGGATCTGCGCACTGCCGAAAATCATGCCCAGCGTCTGGAAGCTGAATGACTGGCTGTCCATCGTACCGAGCAAGGCAAACAGCGCAATAATCGCTATCAGCGCCGTCAGTTCACGGTTGTTTTGTATCCGCTTCAGCATGAGGTTCCTCCGGTAGCGGGAGTGTTGGCATGATTACCAAACGCAATGTGCATGATGTTGCTGACGTTGATGTCGCTGCCCTGCAACTCGCCGCTCATTTCGCCCTGATGCATGACGAATACCCGATCCGCCAGCCCTTCGATTTCATCCAGATCAGAAGAAATCAGGATCACTGCAACGTTCTGTTGCACCACGCTGCGCAACAGCTGGTAAATGTCAGCACGTGCTGACACATCCACGCCGCGCGTTGGTTCATCGACAATCAGCACCGCAGGTTGTGCTTCCAGGCATTTAGCAATAAGCAGTTTTTGCTGATTTCCGCCGGAAAGTGTGCGGGCGGTTTGTGCACCGTCGCGGTATTTAATGCCCAGCGCACGGTGATAACGTTCCAGCACGGCGGCTTCACGTTTGAGATTCAGCCACCAGCTCTGACGGTTGAAGGTCAGTGAGGTGGTGTTCCAGCTTAATGGTGCATCGAGATAGAGGCCGGACGCCTGGCGGTCTTCCGGCAGATACACCAGCCCCTTTTTCAGCCGCTGTAATGTGTTCATTCCGCTGATGTCTTGTTGCATCAGTACAACCTGACCACTTTGCGCCCCGCGCAGGCCATACAGGGTTTCGGCCAGTTCCGTACGTCCTGCGCCCACCACACCTGCCAGCCCGACGATTTCTCCTGCGCGGGCGCTGAATGAAATATTGATAAACCCTTCGCCGGTCAGGTTTAGTACCTGCAAGACGGGCTCACTGCCGGCCCTATCACGCCGGGAGCCGGGTAAATCCAGCCACAGCTTTTGTTCTGCCGGCAGCGCGGTGTCCTGTGAATGCGGGGTAATGGCACGGATCAGCGCATCGTTATCCAGTTCGGCAAGCCTGCCGCTGAGAGCAATTTTGCCATCACGCATCACACTGACCCGGTCCGCAATGGCTCGAATTTCAGGCAGTTTGTGCGAGATAAACACCACGCCGACACCCTGTCCGGTGAGATGCCGGACCTGGGTGAATAAACGGGCGGATTCTGCCGGTGTCAGCGAGGCGGTCGGTTCATCAAGGATCAACAGTCGCGCGTCACGCATCAGCCCGCGCAGAATTTCCACCAGTTGCTGATCGGCCACTTCAAGGGTTCCGGCCAGCGCACCCAGCGGTAAATTGCAGCCCAGCCCAGTGAGCGTCTGCTGCAATTTTTTTTCGCTTGCCTGATGTGCAGGCAAACGGAAAAGAATGTTTTCGCGCACGGTCAGGCTGGGGAACAGCATCGGCTCTTGCGGAACCAGATAAATCCCTGCCTGATGTGCTTTCGCCGGTGACAGCGCCAGTAAAGGTTCGCCGCCAAGCAGTAACGTGCCGCAATCGGCCATTTCTACACCGGCAATAATTTTCATCAGTGTCGATTTACCTGCCCCGTTGCCGCCCAGCAGCGCGTGGACTTCTCCGTACAGCAGGCTGAAATCGATGTCTTTCAGCACCGCCACACCGGAGAAGCTTTTACTGACACCGCTGACCTGCAACAGCAGGTCCGTGGTTTGCAGGTCTGCTGATAACTGTTTGCTGCTCTGCATACACCGGCCTCTGGCTTGATACATTTATTGAACAAATGTATTTATGATTTAACATTGTTCATAAAACTAGACCGAGGTGACAGGGAAAACTTTTGTACTGATCACAGTTTGTTCAACTCATATACTCTGCGTTATGATTCAGGCGGTAATCATTTGAATTTTGCCAAACACATCACAGTTAACAACATTTCGTTAACGAACAATTGATCTACATTTTTATAAGTGTTCACTATGAATGATAAGACAACGCTTTCCGATTTGACTAACCATCCGGAATTCAGCATGGGTGAAGAGGAACTGCTGGCGCGCACCGCGTGGTTTTATTACCACGACGGCCTGACCCAGAATGAAATTGGTGAACGGCTTGGTTTGACGCGGCTGAAAGTGTCACGCCTGCTGGAAAAAGGCCGACAGTCAGGGGTGATCCGCGTACAAATTAACTCGCGTTTTGAGGGGTGTTTATCGCTGGAAAACACACTGCTCAAACGCTTTGGTTTACAGCAGATCCGTGTGCTGCCCCAGTTGTCCGACGGTGCGTTGAGTGCAAGGCTGGGGATTGGCGCAGCGCACATGCTGATGGCATTGCTCAGGCCGGGGCAATTGCTGGCGGTGGGTTTTGGTGAAACGGCGATGAGCACGCTGCAACATCTGAGCGGGTTCATCTCCTCGCAGCAAATCCGCATGGTGACGCTTTCCGGCGGCGTCGGGCCTTATATGACCGGAATTGGTCAGCTTGACGCGGCGTGCGGTGTGAGCATTATTCCTGCGCCGCTGCGCGCATCATCAGCCAGCGTGGCGGCCATTTTTCGTCAGGAACGTAATGTCCACGATGTCATGCTGGCTGCCTGCGCGGCAGATATTGCGGTCGTCGGCATTGGTTCGCTGAACCAGAAACAGGAGGCGACCATTTTACGCTCCGGTTATATCAGCGAAGGTGAGCAGCTATTATTTGGCCGAAAAGGCGCGGTCGGCGACATTCTCGGTTTCTTCATGCAGCGCAACGGTGAGCTGGCAGAAAACATGGCGATCCACGATGAGCTGATTGCCGTCGCGCCGGACGAACTGGCCAGCATTCCGACGGTGTTAGGCGTCGCAGGTGGTGTCGAGAAAGCCGAAGCCATCGTTGCGGCGCTGAAAGGCAAACGAATTAACGCACTGGTAACTGAAGAGAGCACAGCAAGAGCCATGCTGGCGCTGCTCGACTGACCCGCAGGGAGTGAGGGGCGTGGCGGTCAGGTAAACGGTGCCCGATAAACTGGCACGAGAGAACATTCTGATGACCTCTACCCTGAACTCTGATCACGATCGTAGCTACCTGATGGCGCTGGATGCGGGCACCGGCAGCATCCGCGCGGTGATTTTCAATTCCGAAGGCCAACAGATTGCTGCCGGACAGGCTGAATGGATCCATCTGGCGGTGCCGGATGTACCCGGTTCGATGGAGTTTGATCTGCAAAAAAACTGGCAACTGGCCTGCCAGTGTATCCGTCAGGCGTTGCAGGAGGCGCATCTTCCTGCCTCTGCGATCCGTGCCGTGGCGGCCTGCTCCATGCGCGAAGGCATTGTACTGTACGACAAATCCGGTGAGCCCCTCTGGGCCTGTGCCAATGTGGATGCCCGCGCCAGCCGTGAAGTTTCCGAATTAAAAGAGATCCATGATTTCGAATTTGAACGCGAAGTCTATGAATGCTCCGGTCAGACTCTGGCGCTGAGCGCCATGCCGCGTCTGCTGTGGCTGGCACATCACCGCCCGGACATTTACCGTCAGGCCGCCACCATCACCATGATCAGCGACTGGCTGGCGTACATGCTCAGCGGCGAACTGGCGGTTGATCCGTCAAATGCCGGCACGACCGGGATGCTGGATTTAGCCACCCGCAACTGGCGGCCTGAGCTGCTGGATATGGCCGGTCTGCGCGCCGATATGCTTTCTCCGGTGGCTGAAACCGGTACGCGCCTTGGTTATGTCACCGCCCGCGCGGCCGACGCTTGTGGTCTGACAGCCGGAACGCCGGTCGGCATGGGCGGCGGAGACGCACAACTGGGCACACTGGGACTCGGGCTGGTGCACCCCGGCCAGACCGCCGTTCTCGGCGGCACGTTCTGGCAGCAAATCGTCAACCTGCCTCAGGCGGTCACCGATCCCGAAATGAATATCCGCGTTAATCCGCACGTCATTCCCGGCATGGCACAGGCGGAATCCATCAGTTTCTTCACCGGCCTGACCATGCGCTGGTTCCGCGACGCATTCTGTACCGAAGAGAAAACCATGGCGCACCGTCTTGGCGTAGACGCTTACAGCTTGCTGGAAGACATGGCCGCCCGCGTACCTGTCGGTGCCTGGGGCGTCACGCCAGTGTTCTCCGATGCCATGCATTTCAAAAACTGGTATCACGCGGCACCGTCATTCATCAATCTGTCTATCGATCCGGAAAAGTGCAATAAACCGGTACTCTTCCGTGCATTAGAAGAAAATGCCGCCATCGTCTCGGCCTGTAATCTGGATATGATCGCCCGGTTTTCCGGTGTACGTGCCCGATCGCTGGTGTTTTCCGGCGGGGGTTCAAAAGGAAAATTATGGTGTCAGATTTTAAGTGATGTTACCGGTGTTCCGGTTCATGTGCCCGTGGTGAAAGAAGCCACCGCACTGGGTTGTGCAATTGCCGCAGGCGTTGCAGCAGGTCTCTACTCGTCCCTCGCTGAAACCGGCGAATCACTGGTGCGCTGGGAGCGAGAATATCAACCGGATGTCGCCAATCATGCAAAATATCTGGTGCAGAAAGCGAACTGGCAGGAAGTGTATGCGGATCAACTGGGACTGGTGGACAGGCAACTGACGACGTCGATGTGGAAAGCGCCAGGACTTTAAAGATAATTTCGGAATGCTTCCTCCCCTGCGAAGGGGAGGAGTAATCCAAATCTGGTGTTATTTAACACTCGCCATCGGCGGATCCATCGCCACTTTGCCTTTCACGGCTTTGTTTTTCACTCTTCTCGACCACATCGCGGTCAGTATCGGCACGAGAACTGAAGTGACAATCACTGATGTGGCAACCAGCGCAGTGGCGGCCGGCGCAATCGGTTTAAACTGCGGCACCATTTCGGCAATCAGCACCGGTGTTGCCACGGCGGCACCGGCTGAACTGGAGGCCGCAATACCGGCTGTTCCGTCACCGCCTCCGATGAATTTATCGGCGAGGATCAGCGGAATACCCGTAATGACAATGACGGCTACGCCCAGTAATACGCCTAACAGGCCGGTTTGCGCGATGACGGTCAGGTTGATGGTATTACCCAGCGCGAAGGCGAAGAACGGGATCAGCGTTTGTACTGCTTTGCTGAAGAATTCACGCAGTTCAGGGTCGAGATTGCCTAAGCCGAAACCGACCAGAAATGGCAACACGGCGCCGACGAAGACGTGCGGTTCAAAAGAGGCGATACCGGCAGTGCCGAGGATCACCATGGTCATCAGCGGGCCGGATTCAAGAGACATCAGCACAAACGCGCCCGCCTCTTCTTTTGTGCCGTATTGTTGCATCACCGAGGCATACAGGCCACCGTTGGTCATATCCATTGATGCAACCAGCGCCAGCACCGAAAGCCCGGCGAAGAAGCCAAATTCCACACCGTTCTCCGGCATGAACCGTGATGCCACTGCCGCAACAATCCAGGCGACCGCTATCTTAGTGACAACCAGTGTGCCGGATTTACGCAATACCGTACCGGTTGCGCTGAGTTTGATGGAGGCACCCATGCAGAAAAACCACACCGCCAGAATCGGTACAGTACCGGTCATCAGTCCGTTGGTGAAGGAACCAAAATATTTACCGGAATCAGGCGCGAAGGTATGACACAACGCACCTATAAAGAGAGGGACCAACATCATCCCGCCAGGGATTTTTTCTATCGCTCGTTTAATGTGCATAATTTTCACCTGATTTAAAAAGTAACAGACTCCGAATGCCGCTACGTTATCCATTTATCAGGCTGATAAAAGTGATTCACTTCATAATTTGAAACGATGTTTCTATTTTTTAGAT
>NZ_JAFMOS010000524.1 GCF_019049755.1 Rahnella perminowiae | reverse complement strand
ATCTTAGGGTTTCAGAATCTTATAATCTTCATTGAACGCTTCATCAGAGGTTGTCATGGCAGCGAAAATTATTTCTTTCCTGAACGGGAAGGGCGGAGTAGGGAAAACCACAACGTCTATAAACATAGCGACCTGTCTTGCCCGACAAGGACATAAAGTCGTAATGGTAGATACCGACCCGCAGGGAAGTATCAGTAACTGGTATGACGAAAGCAAATGCCAGTTCGACCTTGCAGAGGCGGCTTCAGAAAAAGAAGTCTATACCGTTCGCAAACAATTAAAAGAATACGATTACGTGGTAATAGATGGCGCTGCTGCTATATCAGCAATTTCTTCCGCTGCTGTGATGGTGAGTGATCTGGTGTTGATTCCTGTGACACCGTCACCTTTAGATTTTGCTGCCTGTGGCGCTATTCTGGCCGTCGTGGAAGCTCGCGAAAATTTGCAGCCGGTGATTGCCCGTTTTCTAATCACCAAAAAAGTCGCTTCAGCTAAAATGCTTGAAGTGCTGAAAGAATCCATTGCCGATACCGGTGTTCCCGCATTGCGTACTGGTACGACGCAGCGCCAGGTTTACATCCGCACAATGATGGATGGCGGTACTGTTTTCGATACGACAGACGGAAACGCGAAAGGGGAAATTGAAATTATGACTAAAGAAATCATGGAGTTGCTGAAATGAAAATGAAACTTGGCCAGCACAGACAACTGACGACAGCACTGGAAGCAGTCTCTAAACCACCTGCATCAGTAAAAAAATTGCAGACCAACATCGATGAAGAGCTGCATCGTCGTTTTAAAACCAGCTGCTTCCTGCAAGATCGCGAAATGAAAGACGTCCTGACCGAGTTGATCGAGGCCTGGCTTATCACCAACGAACGCACGTAATGCACTGAACACTGGCTGGACCGGGTCTTTCAGGGCCCGTTTCCGAAGACCACATGCTTACATTCCTGACTCTGTCTGCTTTCAGTGCGAACTTATCCCTTCGTCAACTCTCTTCTTCTGTGTGATCAGATCTTAAGATCAAATAATGTTTTGTTTATTTTCTAAGTTTAGATCTTTCTCTTTAGAGAGGTATTTTATTTTTTATTATCAGCAGCTTATGAAGGGTATTGTGGAGATATTTCCTGCGTCAGGTGGAGATCCTTCCTGTTGGATGTGGATCCTTTTCATGGCGAATGTAGACGTTTTTTCTGTGGATAATTTCTTTATGGATCAAACCATTACCTATGTGGAGTAATTTTCTGTGGATATCTCATTTACAGGTCATTCAGTAATCGCCCTAAGCTTAGCATCTCTCTAACAGGCTGTCACAACAGGCATTTTTAATAAGTGGAAGAATTTCCTGATCCATCGATAACACCAATACGTGGAACAATTTCCTGTTACAGCGTCACGTTATGTCACATAGTCAGTTAACGGATCCCTGCCATCCACAGGTAGAGCAGTTTGACCTTCTTTGGGCCGCTGATAGAGGTATATGTGGAAACTTTTCCTGATCCTGAAACAGCCTATGTGGAAACATTATCTGTTCCCTGAAAGTCATCTTTCCACAATCCTGCCTAAATAATAACTATAAATCAGTTGGTTGCAATTTATGTGACGCTGTCACAACTTTATATGTGGAATGTTTTCCTGTTCTAAAACGATGATGTTCATGAAGCCTGCCGTGTGAATACACATATGGAGCGAATTAAGGTGGAGATATTTCCTGATCCTGTTGGTGCCGTTATGTGGAAAGATTTTCTGTGCATACGGCTGTACCGATTATGTGGAGTAATTTCCTGTCAATACGGCCAATGTGTTCTTAATGTGGAAACATTTTCTGATCCCATGCTTCGCAATACGTGGAGAGTTTTCCTGTGGGTCGTCTCTGAGCGATAAACCACGGCCCGGAACGAAGTGAGAAGGGGATCACAAAGCTGATTCTGGTATTTTAGTTTGCGGTAGCGCCTCATATGTGGAGTGATTTTCTGATCCAGAAGAGATTCTGGTTGTGAATGGCTGATAGTTTTTTGCGAAGATCCTCTTCTGCATATGTGGAATAATTTCCTGTAAAAGTCCAGACGATCCAAGGTGTTAAAAAAAGGATCCCTGGTGCTGCCGAAAATCATATGTGGAGGTTTTTCCTGATCCGACTTTTTCGATCCTTTTCTAACATGCTGATTATAAAAGGATAAATAACCCTTGTTTTTGCTTTACGCCGGCATTTTTTATGTGGAATAATTTAGCTACTTTCCACTTATGGATCCTGCTACATGGAACTGAATAAACTCACCGTAGTTCAGGGGAATGATCTTCTTGAAGGCGCTTACAGCGTCACTCTGGATGAAATGCGCCTGCTAAACCTGGCACTGGCACAAATTGATAGCAGGAAACCTCAGCCAGATACGCTTTATCGACTTTTCCCTCAGGATTATCAGCGGATCTACGGGGTAAACCCGACAAGCAGCCACCGCCAGTTGCGCGAAGCAGCTGAAAGCCTGATGAAAAAGCCGGTCACCATTTACAAGCCGGATGTTAAAACCGGCAAGGTCCGTACTGTGCAACTCTCCTGGTTTTCACGTCTCGAATATGTGAGTAGCGACGATCACAGCGCGGTGGTTCTGCGTTTCGGGCAGGATGTCGCCCCGTATCTTTATGAACTTAAAGAATCTTTTACCAAATTGAATTTTGCCAACATTGCAAAACTTGATACGCCTTTTTCCGTACGACTCTATGGCTGGCTCATCAAAGCTAAGAACCTTTACGGGCGCCGCAGCGGCAAAGCCATAGAAGTAACGTTGGATCTCAACTGGATGCGTGAGAAGGCCGGTTTGGCGGGCAAATACGAGGATTATCGTGACTTCCGCCAGAAACTTCTTGAGCCGACGATCAACCGGATTAATGCCAATACCGATATTTCAGTGGTCTGGGAGCCGGTAAAGCAGGGGAGAACTGTCGTCTCCATCAAGTTTGCCTATGTGGATGAATCCGCGCCAGAAGCCAGCAAACCGCTGCGCCCGCGCTTACCGCGCCGTCCGCGTGCTGTTGCCGGATCGGCGCTGGAAGGCGAATGGGCACGCCGTTGCATCGCGATCTTCGAAGAGTATCGTGAAAAGCTAAGCGCTTACGATGCGGATGAAAAGGCCACATTGCCGGATCTGCGCAAGCTGTCAGGCTGGTATAAGCTGATCGGTGAGAAGAATAAACAAAAAGAGATCCTTGCGGAAGTCAGTTCCCGCAGCAAAAAAACCGCTGCCTGAGCGCTATGATCCGAAAATAAAAGTAAACGGCGTATCTTGTGAAAGATACGCCGTTTTTCTTAGGGTAAAGACCCAACTGTTAACGTCTATACGCCTCTGAATAAGCGTTAATAGGTTAGTAAGTACTTACTGGGTTGTATCAGAAAATCTTTCCACATTAGCCGTTTTGGCGGCTTTTCCAGCGTACTGTTTAAAAGCTATAAGCCATATTTTTTCGTTGTTAGACAAGGCCTAATGGCATCCTTACTCTTTGTCATGTTTTGTAAATCGTTTGCACACTTTTGATGAGGATGTCTTTTGGCTACGTTATTACGCTCTGCATTCGCGCCAGTCGCACAACGCGCGCGCCGTACTGCTTCTTTCAAAATTGCATTACTGGCCAGTGCCGTGATGCTGTCTTCTTTTGCATTCGCTGATGATGTTTTAAGAGAAGGCATTACACCGGCCACTGATGCCAGCCAGATCCCTGCTGCTGCGAAACTGCGCACTGATACTGTGATTGCCGGGATCTCCGAACCACAGGGGATCTTTAACCCATACTTCTTCGTCAACGGCTGGGATGAAAACGTCACTAACGTGATTTTCGCGCGCCTGATTGACTGGGACAGCCAGGGAAAACTGGTTCCCGGTCTGGCCCAAAGCTGGACAGTCAGCCCTGACGGCAAAACCTATACCATCACATTACGCCCTGACCTGAAGTTCAGCGACGGCTCACCCCTGACCGCCGAAGACGTCGCATTTACGCTGACAGTGCTCTATGACCCAAAATATGACGGGGATACCGATATTACGCTGGCGCATATTGCAGGTGGTGATGAATACAAGCAAGGCAAAGCAGAAAGCATCAGCGGTCTGAAGGTGATTGACCCGCTGACATTGCAGGTCACCACCACACAACCGGGAGCCACAACGCTGCAAAAAATCGGCGGACCTGTACTGTCGAAAGCTTATTACGGTAAAGGTTACCAACGCGGAAATCTCGATTACCTGCGCACGCTTCATGGTAAACCGCTGGGGAATGGCCCTTATGTATACGATAAGTACATCCCGGGGCAGGAGATCCGTTTTCACGCCAATGCAAACTACTACCGCGGTGTCCCTCCGACACCGCGCTTCATTTATCGGGTGACCAATCCGTCGACTAACTTCCAGTTATTCCAGACGGGCGATACAGATTACGATGCCTTCACTTCCCGCCCGGATGACATTGAGCAGTTGAAAATGCTCGGCTTTGCCAACATTAACCTGTACGGATCCAGTGATTACAGCAAAATTGAATTTAACGTTCATCGTCCGGCGTTGCAGGATGTGAAAGTGCGCCAGGCGCTGATCTACGGGCTGGATCGCCAGAAGCTGATTGACGTGGTGTACCAGGGGTACGGCTCCGTGGCGATTGAGCCGATCGCGCCTATTTCCTGGGCGTACAACACTGACGGCGTGAATCCGTACAAATTTGATCCGGCGCAGGCCAATAAATTGCTGGATGAAGCCGGGTGGAAAGTGGGCGGTGACGGTATTCGTGTGAAAGACGGTAAACGTCTCGAACTGACGCTGCTGGTCAGCAAAAAAGTGCTCAACGATGCACTGATCCCGATTGCAAAAGAAGATTATCAGAAAATCGGCGTACTGCTGAAACCACAGGTTGTGGACTTCAACGCCCTGATGTCACAACGTAAAGCGGGCAATTACGATCTGGCCTCCTTCAGCACCAGCACGCTTAACGATCCGCACGATGGCGTGTGGGATTATTACAGCACCGAAGCTACTGAATCCGGCTACAACAATCCTGAAGTCGATAAGCTGATCAACGAAGGGAACGCTACGCTGGACATCGAAAAGCGTAAGCCGATTTACCATGAGCTGTATAAAGTGCTGGCTAACGATCCGCCGGTGATCCTGCTCGGTAACCGCAAAATCCTTTCGGCCAGCAGTGCCCGAGTGACCGGTTTTAAACCGGATATCTATAACGGCCTGACCGGCAGCCTGCCGGACGTCAAAATTGTAAAATAATCAGAAATAACGCAGCTGCCGGACGCTTCCGGCAGCTTCAATGAGAAAGTCATGAGAAATTTCATTCTGCGTCGTTTGCTTCAAACCATTCCGATGTTGTTCCTCGCTTCGCTGCTCATCTTTATGCTGTTTGCCAAAACGCCGGGCGACTTTATCGATGGCAATATTACGCTGACCGCACAACGCGCTGCTGAACTGAAAGCTTTATACGGCCTGGATCAACCGCTGCTCAGCCGTTATCTGCACTGGCTGGGTAATCTGTTGCGGGGGGATCTGGGTTTCTCGCTGCAATATCAGATCCCGGTCAGCCAGTTGCTGAATCAGTACATCTGGAATTCCTTCCTGCTCGCGACTATTGCGATGGTGCTGTACTGGGGGATCGCGCTGGCGGTTGGCATTGTCTCCGCGATGAAGCCTTATTCCCTGTTTGATCACGCAGTCAGTGTGGTCATCTTCGCCGCAATGTCCTTCCCGACGTTTTTCCTTTGTTTGCTGTTGATTAAATGGTTTGCCGTTGATTTGCACTGGCTGCCCGTGGGGGGCATGACCAACACCGGCAGTGACGCCACAGGATGGGCATGGGTGATGCAGGTCGCCGCACATCTGGTATTGCCGGTGGTGGCGCTGGTGATGCTACAGGCAGGCAGCCTGACACGTTATTTCCGCGCCAGTATGCTCGACGTCGTGCGTATGGATTTCATTCGTACCGCGCGTGCCAAAGGCTTACGTGAACGTACAGTTATCCTGAAACATGCGTTGCGAAATGCACTGCTGCCCATTATCACGCTGCTGGGTTTTGAGTTGCCTGGGCTGTTTTCCGGGGCGCTGATCACCGAAAAGGTCTTCAACTGGCCAGGTGCCGGGCATATACATATTGATTCGCTGGCAGCGCGTGATTACCCGGTTCTGATGGGATTCACGTTGTTCCTGGCGGTATTGACCATTCTTGGCAATCTGATTGCCGACGTGCTGTATGCGTGGGCTGACCCGCGTATTCGTGTGAGGTCATAATGTTTGGCTCTTTATTTTCGACTAACCGCCGTCTGCGCGAAGCACAAATTCCGGCGCTTGCTCAGGTGACACCGTCACCCTGGCGGCAGGCGTGGCGGGCGCTACGTCAGAACAGACTGGCGATGTTTTGCTTAGTCTTGCTGCTGGTAATGGCCGTCTGGTGCATAGCAGGTCCTTACTTTTCTCCCTGGCGCGATGATGCCACCGATGCGCTGATGATCAACAAAGCGCCAAATGCGGAACATTGGCTGGGCACCGATTTTCTCGGGCGCGATGTGTATACGCGGCTGCTGCTGGCGGGACGTATCTCGCTAATTATCGGCATGCTGACCATGTTGTTATCTGTGACGTTCGGATATCTCATGGGCGCGGTGTCCGGCTATCTGGGCGGCGTAACCGATAAAATCATCATGCGTTTTGCCGATCTGGTGATGACTATTCCGAGCCTGCCGCTGCTGATCGTTATGGGTGCGATGCTTTCGGAACTGGATTTTTCGCCGGATTCCCGTGTGTATATGGTGATCGTAATGCTCAGCTTGCTGGAATGGCCGAAGCTGGCGCGTCTGGTCCGCGGGCAAATCCTCTCCCTGCGTGAGCGTGATTTTATGCTGGCGACGCAGGTGCTCGGCTTGTCTTCGCGTCGTCGGCTGTTTGGCCATTTACTGCCCAATACCGTGCCAATTCTGGTGGTGATGGCAACAATGGCTGTGGCGAATGCCATTCTCAGCGAATCCGCGCTCAGTTATCTCGGGCTCGGGGTTGTGCCACCGACACCGTCATGGGGGAATATGATGGATGCGGCGAACAGTCTCATCGATTTCCAGCGTCGCCCGTGGTTGTGGATGCCGCCCGGCGTGGCGATCTTTATTACGGTGATTGCAATTAACGTACTGGGCGATGGCCTGCGTGATGCGCTTGATCCCAAACTGAAACGGAGCAAAAAATGACGCAACCGTTGATCCGTTTTAATCAGCTTTCTCTGTCGTTCTCCAGTGATCAGGGCCGTGTGCGTGCCGTACAAGATGTCACCTTTGACGTTCAGGCCGGTCAAACCGTGGGTATTGTCGGTGAATCTGGCTGCGGGAAAAGTGTCACGGCGATGTCGCTGATGGGGTTGTTACCGCCACAGGCTGCGCGTATTGATAGCGGTGAAATCCTGTTTCAGGGAACGGATTTACTCAGGCTGCGGTCCTCTCAGATGGCGGACTTGCGCGGCAACCAGCTGGCGATGATCTTTCAGGAGCCGATGACCGCGCTGAACCCGGTGCTGACTCTGGGGGAACAGCTGGTCGAGCCGCTGATCCGCCATCTCGGTGAATCACCGAAACTGGCGTGGTCACATGCGACGAATATGATCACCGAAGTCGGTCTGGCGCGGGCGGAAAGCCTGATGAGCAGTTATCCGCACCAACTTTCGGGCGGCATGTTGCAGCGCATCATGATTGCGATGGCGCTGAGTTGTAAGCCGCAGTTACTGATTGCTGACGAACCCACCACCGCGCTGGATGTCACCGTACAGGCGCAAATCCTGCGTTTGCTGCGTGAACAGGCTCAGCAGAATCACATGGCGCTGATGCTGATCACCCACGATTTAGGTGTGATCGCACAAATGGCCGATCACGTTGTGGTGATGTACGCCGGTAAAATTGTGGAGCAGGGCGCGACAGCTGAAGTGCTGCGCAATCCGCTGCACCCTTATACACAGGGGCTGATTGCCTCCAGACCCACGCCGGGCGAACGCCGCCGCCGCTTGTATTCTATTCCCGGCCAGGTGCCGGATCTGGCCGCACTGCCCCCTTACTGTGCATTCACCGAACGCTGCGCCCGCGCAACTGACAGATGTCGCCAGGGCATTCCTGCGCTGGAAGGCCGGCACCGGCAGGTGGCGTGTTTTTACGGCGGACTGAGCACCGTAAGTGACATCGAAAACAGGGAATTACAGCCATGAATGCTGAATATCTGATTGAAGTGGATGGCCTGAAAAAGTATTTCCCGATCCGTGACGGCGTATTCGGGCAGGAAACCGGCCAGTTGCGCGCCGTGGATGGCGTCAGTTTTAACATTCGTAAAGGCACGATTTTCGGGCTGGTGGGTGAATCCGGCAGCGGCAAAACCACCGTGGGCCGTACGCTGCTTGGGTTGTATGACAAAACCGCGGGCAGCGTGAAGTTCCGTGGTGAAGACCTGCACGGCCTGAAGCCCAAACAACTGAAAGCACTGCGCCCGAAAATCCAGCTGGTTTTTCAGGATCCGTACAGTTCGCTTAACCCGCGGATCCGCATTGGTGATGCCATCGGTGAAGCGATGCTGGAACATAAACGGTGTTCACGGGCGCAACTGCATGAAAAGGTGCTGGATGTGATGAAGATCTGCGGTCTGTCACCGCTGCATTACAACCGCTTCCCGCATGAGTTCTCCGGTGGACAGCGCCAGCGTATCGGCATTGCCCGCGCGCTTATCCTGCAACCGGACTTTATTATCGCCGATGAACCCATTTCCGCGCTGGACGTGTCGATTCAGGCGCAAATCATCAATCTGTTCGCTGATTTACGTGACGATCATGGCGTGACGTTTCTGTTTATCTCCCACGATCTGGGGGTGGTGGAGCACCTTTGTGATGACGTGGCGGTGATGTATCTCGGCCAGTTAGTGGAAACGGCCAGCCGCGATGCGTTGTTCCAGCAGCCCCTGCATCCCTATACACAGGCGCTGCTGGCAGCAGTGCCGACGCTTGACCCGGACAGTGAGCCGGTGGCGATGGTCAGTGGGGAAATTCCGGATCCGTCAAAACCGCCTGCCGGCTGTCGTTTCCATACCCGCTGCCCGCGTGCAACCGACCACTGTCGTAAAGAAATCCCGTTACTGCGTGAAATAGAAAGAGGCCATCGCGTGGCCTGCCATCTGGTGTAAAAAAGCTTGCCGGATTTCAGTCTTCTAAAATCCGGCGGGCTTCCGTCTGCATTTTTTGCCCGACACTTTTGGTGACGTCGATCACTTTCTGTGTGGCCGGTGAGAGAAATGCGCCTTCCAGCCAGGTGATCCCGACGCGACGCTCCATCACTAACTGATCGTTATCAATACGGATCAGTCGCGAAAGAAATTCTTCTTCCACCAAAATATTCTCCGACAAAAAACTCAGTAATCCGCTTTTCGCAATCAGCCCCGGCACCGAGGCCAGCGAGCTGATTTCCACTTTCACATCCGGTGGCGGACAGTGGTTTTCATAGAACATTTTATCCAGCCACTGGCGCATCGACACGGTTTTCGCTGGCAAAATCCACCCGTAACGGCTGAGTTCGCGCAGGCTGGCGGGTTTACCGGCCAACGGATGATCACGGGACGCGGCGACGATCACCCGGTCGGCAGTCACGGGCAACTGCACCACCGGACTGTCGTAATTGACCAGCGGGCCGATGATGACATCAATCGCATGACGTTCCAGCAGGGTAAAAAGCACGTCATTCATGCCTATCTGGATTTCCAGTTTCATATTCGGTACCTGAGATTGCAGCATTTTGCAGATCTCAGGTAACAGGAATTGCGTGGCTGAACCGGACACGCCCACGCGAACGATCCCGCCCGCGCCGCTGCTCAGTTCATTCATGATTTCGCCAATCTCGAGATACGAACTTTGCAGCGCGATACCACGTTGATAAAGAATGCGTCCTGCTTCGGTCAGTTCAAGCCCGCGACCTGCCCGTTTGAACAGTTTGATGTTCAGTTCGCGCTCAAGACGGGTGATCGATTTTGAAAGAGCAGGCTGAGTTATATTTAAATTTTGTGACGCAAGTCTCAAATTCATCATCTGCGCAGCAGTGACGAAATAATCTAAGTCTCTGTTATTTAACATTGATTCCTGAAATTCATCGATTAGGTAATAAAATATAGTAGAAGGCATGAAACGCAGGGTCAATAATCTCGCGATCTTCACAGTGGCGCGGACGTCATCACGAAGACAACACCAGCAAATCCACCTGTTTTAAGTAAAATAAGACTCTAAGTGCATCTATGAAAATTGTTAATTTCATCATCAGTAAAGACCACACCAAAAGCTTCGGCATCTTCCAGGCAGAGGGGATTGTCGATGTCGGTGCCCGCTCGGGATGCCGGGACATTAACGAATTCATGGCACATTATCAGCTGGAAGACTTGCAACGTTACGTGCAGTTGCCTGCGGATCTTGATCTAAACGCCATCAGTTTCCTGCCGGTTATCGACAGGCCAGGAAAAATTTTTGGTGTGGGCATGAACTACGCAGAAAAACGCAAAGAATTCAATGAAACCAGCGACGCGCCAACATTGTTTGTCCGCTTTGCGGATTCGCAGGTCGGTCATAATGGTGTGATCATCAAACCGGCTTCTTCCGAGCAGTTTGATTATGAAGGTGAGCTGGCGATTATTATCGGACGTACCGGTCGCAATATTTCCGCTGATGATGCGCTGGACTATATTGCCGGTTACAGTTGCTATATGGATGGTTCGGTGCGTGACTGGCAGCATAAGTGGTATACGGCAGGTAAAAACTGGCCGTCGACAGGCGCGTTTGGCCCGTGGATGGTGACGCCGGATGAAGTGGGTGATCCGCAAAATCTGAGCATCAAAACCTGGCTGAATGACCGGCTGGTGCAGGATGACACCACCGCCAATATGGTGCATACCATCCCACAAATTATCGCGTATATCAGTACCTTTACCCGGCTCTCTCCCGGCGATGTGATCATGACCGGTTCCCCGGGTGGCGTTGGAAAAACCCGCGTGCCGCCGTTGTTCCTGCATGAGAATGATAAGATTGAAGTTGAAATTGAAAATATCGGCCGGCTGACCAATCTTATCCAGAATGCACCGCTGTCTGAGATGACAAATTCAAAAACAGCGGCCTGATAAACCTCAGCGTGTTTGATTAACCAAAGGCACCGTTTGTCCGGTGCTTTTGTGTTTGACGACCATCAGATAAGTCAGCGTAAATGACAGCCCCAGCGAAAGCGCTACGCCCATCAGGATGTAAATAAAATACGGACCGATGTAAGCGGGCAGACTGAAAATGCTCGACAGAATATAGCCGTACAGCCGCACGCCGAAGAAAGCGATAAAGGCCGACGCCACGGAGCTGCTGATGGTGGTAGCGATAAATGCTTTTTTGTAGCGCGTCAGCACGCCAAACAATGCCGGTTCGGTGATCCCCAGTAAGCCGGAAATCGCGGCTGACAGCACGACGGATTTTTGTTCGCGGGTTTTGACGTGGAAATAAATGGCAAACGTCGATCCTGCAATTGCCATGTTGGCCATGAACATCATTGGCATCAGCATATCCCAGCCCTGATCGGTGAAGTTCTGCAAGGCAACCGGCGTCATCGCATGGTGCATGCCAGTGAGGATCGCCACAGGACGGATCGCGCCGACAATAAAGCCTGCAAACACCGCTGATACTCCGAACAACCCCTGAATGCCAAATGCCAGCAATTTACCGAGATAAATCCCCGCCGGGCCAATCAATGTCAGCGACACCAGCGCAGCAATAAATAGTGTGAGCGTCGGGGTAAAGACGGTTTTCAACACGTCCGGCATGATTTTATCCACCCAGCGATGGATATAACTCAGCGCCAGCACGGAGAAAATCACCGGAATGACACTGGCCGAATAATTGAAAATGGACACCGGCAGTATATCCATAAAATACAGCGCAGTTGGTGCACCGGCTGTATGACTGGCGAGCGATTTCGCAGCATCTGTCAGCGTCGGGTACATCAGGCAGGCGGCCACGGCAGCAGCCAGATATTCATTGGTTTTAAAGATCTTCGCCGCAGAAACGGCGAGGAAAAACGGCAGGAAGTAAAACACGCCGCTGGCGATCAAATCGATAATCATCACCGTTTCGCTTTTGGCTGAAATCACTTTTAAAGCAATCAGTCCGGCCAGCAAACCCTTAATCATCCCTGCGCCCGCAATGGCCGGAACGATCGGGCCGAAGACGCCGGAGACGGTATCCATGAACATCGACACCAGGCTTTTCCGCCCTTTTGTGGAAACATTTCCTGTTGTTTTTTCGGCGTTGCCGGTCACAGGATCCAGTTGTGACACGATGGCGTCGTACCAGACATTCACTTTCGGCCCAATGATGATCTGCACCTGATCACTCTGGCTTTGTGCGCCGAGCACGCCGGGCAGATTTTTAATCTCATCCCAGGCCACTTTATTTTCGTCGTGTAAATCAAAGCGCAAACGGGTCATGCAATGCCAGACTTTATTGATATTTCCCGCTCCGCCTACCAGCTTAATAACCGAATGCATTATTTCTGTATTCACCCTGAACCCCGCGACGAAAAATTCATTATTCATTGTCAGATGGAAGGGGAGTGTAATGACGGCCTTTTTATAAAACAAACCAATAAAACAGGATCTTCATCACAAAACTTCACGCAGATGGGGCTTGTTCGCACATAATGAATGAATTGGTCCGTTTTCTATCGATATTCAGGTGTGCTTTTAAACCAAAATAAAAGCCTGAATTTAAGGTTTACAAGCAGGATAAAAATACGTTGAAATAACGGTAATACAAATATCACCGCCGATTTTTAATTAAAAATAACGGCTTTTATGAAGGATTAATCATGCAGCCTGTGCTGATGACGAATATCGAATGTCAGATAACGCGCCCCGATCGTCATAATTTAGTGGTGGTCCGTATTGAAACGGATCGTGGCGTTTTCGGCCTTGGCTGCGCGACATTCCAGCAGCGCCCGCTGGCGGTCAAACTGATGGTGGATGAGTATCTCAAACCGTTGCTGATAGGGCGTGATGCGAATCATATCGAAGATTTATGGCAGATGATGATGGTGAACGCGTACTGGCGTAACGGGCCGGTGATCAATAACGCTATTGCGGGTATTGATATGGCACTGTGGGATATCAAAGGTAAGCTGGCAAATATGCCGCTCTACCACTTGTTTGGCGGCAAGTCTAAAGATGCCGTAACGGCGTACAGCCATGCGACCGGTGAAACGCTGGAAGAATTATACGGCGAAGTGGATCGTTTACTGGCTGAAGGCTATCGTCACATCCGCTGTCAGTTGGGTTTTTACGGTGGCAATGCGCGTGAACTTCACAGTACCCGCGAACCGACAGCAGGCGCTTATTACGATCAGGATCAGTACATTGATAACACACTGACGATGTTTAAAGCGTTGCGTGAAAAATACGGCAATCAGTTCCATATCTTGCATGACGTTCACGAAAGGCTGTTCCCGCAACAGGCAGTGCAGTTCGCCAAAGCGGTGGAACAATACCGGCCTTACTTTATCGAAGATATTCTGCCTCCGGATCAGAACGAATGGCTGGCGCAGATCCGCAGCCAGACAGCTGTGCCGCTGGCGACCGGCGAGTTATTCAATAATCCGGCGGAATGGAAGGATCTGATCATTCACCGCCGGATCGACTTTATCCGCTGCCACGTTTCTCAAATCGGGGGGATCACACCGGCGCTGAAACTGGCGCATTTCTGCCAGAGCTTTGGCGTGCGGCTGGCGTGGCATTGTCCGCCGGATATGACACCGGTTGGCGCAGCGGTGAATACGCACCTCAATATTCATCTGCATAATGCGGCGATCCAGGAGTTTGTTGCCTATCCCGCCAACACACAACAGGTGTTTCCGGGCGCACAGGCACCGGTGAAGGGGTATTTCTATCCGGGAGAAGGCGCGGGGATCGGCGTGGGCTTTAACCCGCAGGCGGCGGCAGAGTTTCCGGTGGTATATCGTCCGCATGAATGGACGCAAAGCCGCCTGCCGGACGGCGTGATCCACACGCCCTGACACGCTTACTTCTGGCGGAAAGCCAAATTGTCCTGATTAAACGGGATAACGTAGGTGCAGGAATAATCGATGTCGATAATGTCGCTGAATGCGTAAACCTTGCCGCCCTGCAAAATGCCTCTGTTGGTAATATGCATGGCGGCCATGCCTTTTTTACATCCCAGAATATATGCCTGTTCTTTACTCACCGTCACCGCCTGATAGCGGGTGAGGGAATGTGAAATCACATAGCCTTTGCTAAGAACATATTGCTGAATGGAATGCTCAATAGTCTTCTGATTCAGATCGCCAAATTCTCTGGCGGGCATGCGGGAATATTCAATCTGTACGTTGCGCTGACTGACGCGCCGCAAGCGGGTGAACGCCCAGATAAAATCATCGGTATTCAGATCGAATACCTGTTGTTCTTCTTTATCCGGACGCCGCTTATGCAGGTCCAGCATTTTAAAGCTGATTTCGGTGAATTTCTTTTCAGTGATCGAGTTGTATACCAGCGGATTACTGCTCACGCCGGGGTTAATGTAAATTCCTGAGCCCTGCACAATGTGTACCGCCCCGATACTTACCAGTTTTTCTAATGCCTTACGCACCGTAAAGCGCGACACCCCATATTCTTCCGCCAGCTGGCGCTCGGGCGGTAACTTGTCCGGTAACGAACCACTGTTC
>NZ_JAFMOS010000525.1 GCF_019049755.1 Rahnella perminowiae | reverse complement strand
GATCGATGTTCATTATTATCACCTTAATGAGTCTGTCCCTGGTGTCAGGGCATAAGATGGCCATCCCACCTAATGTGGATTAAAAAACAAATACGGATATATCGATATTATTATTAATTGCTTTATTGATATAGTTTTACTTGTTATCTCTGTTACTTAAAATATATAGAACAGGTTACCATTCGGCGACAGCACCATCTTCATAACGCCAAATTGGGTTGCGCCAGTCAGGGGCATTCTTACTGCGCTCAATCACCAACTCCTCATTAATTTCAACGCCCAGTCCAGGTTTATTCAGCGGATAGAAATAACCATCCGTCATGGTAAAATCTTCTTTATTAATGACATAATCCAATAATTCGGCACCCTTATTATAATGGATACCCATACTCTGCTCCTGGAATACCGCATTACGCGCCACAAAATCCAGATGCAGGCAAGAAGCCAGTGCGATCGGCCCCAACGGACAATGCGGTGCCAGCGAAATATCGTAAGACTCTGCCATCGCCGCAATTTTAAAGCATTCCGTGATCCCACCCGCGTGCGACAAATCCGGCTGGATAATGGCTAAACCACCGTCGGCCAATACACGTTTGAACTCAAAGCGCGAGAACATGCGTTCACCGGCTGCAATGGGAATATGTGTCTGAGCAGCCAGACGAGGATAGTATTCTGCCTGTTCGGCCAGTACCGGTTCTTCGATAAATAGCGGACGGTAAGGTTCGAGCTCTTTGATCAGAATCTTCGCCATAGGTGCATTGACGCGGCCATGGAAGTCGAGTCCGAACTCAATGCTGTTACCGAATGCTTCACGTATTTGCGCCACGACAGCGACGGCATCGTCAACTTTACGTGAATTGTCTATCATGCCCATTTCTTCGCAGCCATTGAGTTTAAAGGTATCAAAACCAATGCCTTTCAACTTTTTAATGCCTTCAATCACATCTGCCGGACGGTCGCCGCCAACCCAACTGTAGGCTTTAATCTTATCGCGAACCAGACCACCGAGCAGTTGATAAACAGGAACGCCCAGGACTTTGCCCTTAATGTCCCACAGTGCCTGATCGATACCGGAAATCGCGCTCATCAGAATCGGCCCACCGCGATAAAATCCACCGCGATACAGAGTCTGCCAAATGTCATTGATGCGCGCCGGATCCTGTCCGATCACATATTCAGACAGCTCATGCACAGCAGCCTCCACACTGCGGGCACGGCCTTCAACAACCGGCTCTCCCCAACCGACAATGCCTTCATCAGTTTCTATTTTCAGGAACATCCAGCGCGGCGGTAGCCGGTAGGTGGTTAGTTTAGTCACTTTCATCGGGTTGATTCCTTATAAGCTTTAACAAAGGCGTTAGCTTGTTGTGTCGTACGTTCAACAGACTGTCCGGCACGGTAGAGATCACTTCCCAACCCTGCACCGATACAACCGGCATTAAGATAGAGATGTAAATTTTCAGGAGTGATCCCCCCCACGGCAAAGACCGGAATTTCTGGCGGTAACACCGCTTTCAACGCTTTGATGTAATCCGGTCCAAATGCGTTGGAAGGAAAGATTTTCAGCGCCTGAGCGCCCGCATCCAGTGCATTGAAGGCTTCCGTCGCGGTCGCGCAACCAGAGCAAACGGTCATGCCATACCCCACAGCCCGACGAATCACTTCCGGCTGAATATTAGGGGTGACCACCAGACGGCTACCCATCGCATTCAGTTCATCAACTCGCGCGGGTTGTAAAACCGTCCCGGCACCAATCAGCGCCCGATGCCCAAACTCTTTCACCGTTTCACTGATGCTGCGCTGCCAGTCAGGCGAGTTGAGTGGGATCTCCACTGCATCAAAACCTGCCTCCAGCAATGCTGTCACATGCGCCTGAACGTCTTGTGGTGTGATACCGCGCAGAATGGCGATTAACGGAAGTTTAGTATTCCAACTCATTGATAATACTCCTTATACCTGTCTGGAAAGCGCGATCGCCTTCCAGCGTTTGCCAGGTCAGTCCGGCAAACTTCAATGCCTGCTGGTAACGTGCGGTCAGTTTGGGACTCCCAATTAAGGTGATGGGCTGATCGCCAGTGATGCCGTATTGCCGCTGCATTTGCGACACTTCATTGCCGATCAACAACCCCGATAGCCATTCACTGACGGCGCTTTTATCTAATTGCCCTAACACATGCGCCGCGCGGGTCTCAAAAAGACTGCGAATAATGTTGGTTTCTTTGAAACCACTCTCCAGCCCCTGCTGGAATACCGCCGGATTTGCCTGTTGCCCGGTCAGCCCGATACCAATCAGCGAATGGTGCATCAGCAAATGGTGGAGTTCGCCGGTCATGACGGTACGGAAATCAACAATCTCGCTACCGTCCATCTGTACCCATTTACTGTGCGTTCCCGGCATCAGATAAAGCGAAGCCGGACATTCTGTATAAGCACCGATTAACTGTGTTTCTTCACCGCGAATGACATTGCAATTACCCTCGCTGACCACACTCAGACCGGGAATAATCCACGCGTTGAACGGTGTGGCCTGCTCCACCCGCGTTAACTGTCTGGAGAAATCAGTCAGCCGCGTCGGGCAAGGCAGATACGGTACCGTCATCCATCCTGCGTTGCTGCCAACCATTCCCGCCATCAGAACCGGTACCTGATGAGCTTGCCAGGGTAAAAGTGTGTCGCGGAAAACCTGTTCAGGAGTACGGCCATTGAGCCGGGTAACCCCCGCTTCTGACTCCAGGTGATCGGTACATTCACCGTTCAGGTAGAGCCAGGCGCGCAAGTTGGTCGAGCCCCAGTCAATGGCGATATAACTTTCTCTCATGTAATATCCTTCAGCCTTTTGGTCGAGCTGGCGATCATTGTCAGTGCCGCCTGTTCTGCTGCATCTGCGTTCTGATGCCGTATCGCATCGTACAGATCCTGATGCTCCTTCAATGTGCGCGGCATGTTGGCTTCATCGGCCATATAGGTCCGTTCAAATACGGCACGCTGCAAGGAACTTATCGCCACACTGAGTTGTTGCAGCACCGGGTTATGCACCGACGCCAGTACCGCTTCGTGAAAACGGATATCAGCCTCATTGAATGCGTCACGATTTTGGTGATCGGCGATCATATCGTTAAGTGCCTTTTCAATAACCGCTAATTCGCTGGAGGTCGCCCTTTCCGCAGCCCAGCGGGCAATGACCGGTTCAACCAGATTACGCACCTCGCTCATCGCCGGGATCAGCCGCGGGTCATAATCATTCGCCAACGACCACTGCAAAACATCGGTATCCAGATAATTCCACTGGTTGCGTAAAGCCACAAAAGCACCGCGATAACGCTTTATCTCCACCAGCCGCTTCGACATCAACGAGCGAAGCACTTCACGAATGATGTTCCGTGACGTCTGGAACTCTTCGCACAACTCGGTTTCCGCTGGCAATGCAGACCCCGGGGCATATTTGCCACTGACGATTTGCTGCCCTATCTCAAGAATAATGCGATCGGTTTTGCTCAACTCCTGGCTACTCATAGAGGCTCCACAAAAGAATAAAAGGAAAAGTTGCCGGGTACTTTACCTGTATCGCGCCTATGCGTCGCAAGATCACCGTACAATTCACAACTATTGTTCTTAATTTTCATGAAAATTGTAGTACAATTTATTAAACACGTACTGCAATACAGATCACAAAACGGACAATGCCTTGCGATTTTGCTGAACAGGATGGGTTAGCACGAAGGACGTTTCTGTTTGGAGGAAAATGAGTATGAGGTCTGTACTGGTCAACAAAAACTGGCCACGGCTTTAGAGTTTTTCCAGAACAATCTTTCTGATTCATTCGGCGTCAAACCACCATTATATTGATGGGGTCTGAGCTGGCTGTAATAGCCTGTGATGAAATTCGTTATTGCCGTGCTGGCTTGGCTAAAATTCGCGTAGCCATTATGTAAGCACACCTGTTTTAGTTCCACGCACGTTTGAGATATCCTGGAGGAGATCAGGATGCTTACCGCCCCCCTTACTCCCCTACTTTGCTGATTTGATAATAGCCGTTCTGTTTATACGCCTCTCACTCAATAAGGCGAAAATCCCGGCTGCGGCCACGATTGACGCACCGGCCAGCGTAGAAGATGATGGAAAACTGTCGAGGAACAGAAAACCAAGCATCATCGACCAGACCATCGTGGTGTAATCAAAAGGCGCCAGCAGCGACGCATCGGCGTAACGCAGGCTCAGCGTAATCAGGATCTGTGCCATTCCACCAAAAAATCCGCAACCGATGAGCAGTAAAAGCTGCAAGGTAGTCGGGATTTTCCAGCCGAAGAAAATCGTCGCCAGACCAATCAGCATGGTCATCAGCGAGAAGTAGAAAACAATCGCGCCCGGTCTTTCGATGCCATTTAAAAAACGGATTTGCACCGAAGAGACGGCCGTACACATCGCCGCCAGCAGCGCCAGAATCACGCCCAGCCCCGCTGAAACCTGCTTAACACTGCCCGACAGCAGCGAACCGCTGTCTGTCAGATGCGCCCACAGCATGACGATAATGCCGGTGAAACCGATGCCCACCGCCAGCCAGCGGGCTGCGTGAACATTTTCACGCAGTAAAACCGCGGCCATGACCACCGTAAATAGCGGCGCGGCGTAGCTTATCGCCGTGGCATCCGCCAGCGAGATATACACTAACGCCAGATAGTTAAAATACATTCCACCCGTGCCGGAAAAACCGCGAATTAAATGGCCGAATATATTCTTCGTTTTAATTTGCGGGAAAACAGGGCCCTGCAATTTGAGCCAGATCAGCAGCGGGAATAAGGCAACAAAAGAGCGAAAAAATATCACTTCTCCGGTAGGTATATTTCCGCCTAACCCTTTCACGCAGGCCAGCATTAATGTGGCACACAGGGCTGATAATATTTTTAGCGAAATACCCATTCTGGCGTTCATTATTAACCTTCGTTCCTGGTGAGCAGCGGGATGAATCTGTCCGCTATTCTGGCAGAGCTGCCTTTTTCCCGGTCATACAAAAAGCGTATCGCCATACAGGGTTTACTTCTTATACAACGCCAGGGTGAGCTTATATAGTCGGGCTGACTCATAAAGAAACCGCAGCCAGTTTTGCTCACAGTGAGCCAGGGGAAGTTGTCGTCACACACTGCTAATTAAAAAATCCCGGAGAATGAATGATGAAACTGAAGTTACTGTCTTGTTCCTTGCTGGCGTTGCCACTGATGGCGGCCTTTTCCTCTGCGAAAGCGGATGTTCTTTCTGATATTCAGGCACGCGGTTCACTCAATTGTGCCGTGTATTCCGATGTGCCGCCGTTCTCGTCGCCGGATCCGAAAACGCGCCAGCTTGCGGGAATGGACGTCGATTTATGTACGGCGTTAGCCAAACAGATGGGCGTAAAACTCAATCTGATGCCGACGTCTATTGAGGCGCGCATTGCGGTGATCACCACTGGGCGCGCCGACGTGCTGATTGCCAATCTGGCGTATACCAAAACTCGCGGCCAACAGATTCAGTTCAGCGACCCGTATTATGTGGCGAAAGAAGTGCTGGTGGTGAAAAAGCCCAACGTCGATAAAACTCGTGCGGATTTTAAAGGCAAACGCATCAGCGCCACCAAAGGCACAACGTCTGAACAATCGATTTATCTGGCAGGCGCAAAAGCCGTGACCTTCCAGGATGCTGCGTCGGCCTTTCTGGCGCTGGAACAGAATAAAGCGGTGGGCTTTGTGACCAACACCATGACCGCCATCAAAATGATTTCTCAGGCCGGAAAAGATGGCATTGAACTGGGGATGATCAAAGAGCCGATGGCGCTGGAGCCGATTGGCGTCGGCATGAAAAAGGACGAACCGGCATTGTTGGCGAAGGTTAACAGCAGCCTGAAAGCGATGGATGACGACGGCACCATCGATAAAATCTGGGATACCTGGATCGGGCCAAATACCGAATACAAAATGGTGCGCGAAGACAAAGTACAGCCGCTCTCCAGCCTTAAATTCGAACCTCTGGAATAACCGATGATCACTGCGTCGCACGAGGCGCCTTCCCGCGCCTCTTTTATTCTTGCCAGTCAGGGCGACAACATCAAAATCTCCACCATCGGCAGCCGTGCATGGCTGATTGAAGCGCCAGGAGATTTCGACCTGCCCGCCCAGCGCCGCATCTGGTCACTGGCGGTCGCATTGCGTGCGCGTAATGATATCGAATCACTGATCCCCGGCGTGACCAATCTGCTGGTGCTGTTTCGCCAGACACCGGCAGATTACGACGCCACCTTTGCCCTGCTGGTGGCCGCCTGGGAACAGGCACAGGCCGTACATCCGCAAGGCAAACTGATTGAAATTCCGGTGATTTACGGCGGCCAATATGCCACCGATCTGGACGCGGTTTGCCAGCATACCGGGCTTTCGCCACGCGAGGTCATCCATCGCCATTCCGAGGGTTGCTACACGGTGTTTTCACTGGGCAGCGCACCGGGTTTTGGCTATCTCCACGGGCTGGATCCGTCTCTGGCCACGCCGCGTAAAAAAGTCCCCTCGCTGAATATGCTCAAAGGCACCGTGACCATCGGCGGCGCACAGACCGGGATTTCCGCGCTGACCGGGCCAAACGGCTGGAACGCCATCGGATTCGCCGAACTGACGCTGTTTGACCCGCAGGCGGAGAATCCTGCACTCATGGCACCGGGGGACAGCGTGCGCTTTCTGCCAGAAAGGATTGAATTGTGACTGAACCAGCCGTGATTGAAATAGTGAAAACCGGCCCGCTGAATACCGTTCAGGACGCGGGCCGCAACGGATTTCGGGATATCGGCGTGTCCGTCAGCGGCGTGATGGATCCGCTGGCGTTTCACGCGGGCAACATCATGCTGGGCAATGACGAAAACGCCGCCTGCATTGAAGTGCAGATGTTTCCGTTTAAGGTCCGGTTTCTCGCCGATACCAGCATTGCCATCACCGGCGCAGATTGCCGCACGAAGCTCGACGGTACAGATCTTCCGCCCTGGTGGGCGTGTTCCGTCCGCGCAGGGCAGGAACTGGAAATGCAGTTCCCGCGTTACGGTGCGCGCAGCTATTTGTGCGTCGCCGGAGGCATTGACGTCCCGGTCGTTATGGGCTCGCGCAGTACCGCGCTGCGTGGTGGTTTTGGTGGTTTAGACGGACGACCACTGGAGAAAAACGATCGCCTCGCGGCGGGTAAAACCACCGCATCTCCCCTGCCTGCGCAAGGTATGGGCATCGAGCCGCCGGAGATCGCGCTGGCAAACGTATTCCCGACCAGCACTGAGGGATGCGTGCAACTGCGGGCTATTCCCGCCGGAGAATACACGCTGTTTGAAGCCGATCTTCCCCGCTTCTGGTCGCAGCCGTGGAAAGTGTCCCTGCACAGCAACCGCACCGGTTACCGCTTATCCGGCGCGCCGGTCACGCCCTCGAAAGTCATCGAAATGCGTTCATACGGTTTAGTCCCCGGCATCGTTCAGGTTCCGCCTGCCGGCGAGCCGATCATTCAGCTGGCTGACGCCAATACCGCCGGAGGCTATCCGAAAATTGCCGGAATTATTGAAGAAGACTTATGGCGCCTGGCGCAGGTTCAGCCCGGTCAGAGCATTCAGTTGGTCAAAAGCGATGCACGCGAAGCCATTGCTGTTGCGGCGCAGATCTGCCAGTGGCTCACCCGCCTGCGCGATAGCGTTATGCCGGTGAAGAAAATCATGGGGGTTTAAAACGCCCTATGGATGAAACAGAAAACGGGCCAGAACAGGCCCGTTTTTTTATGCTTCTGACTCAGACGTTATGACTTCAGCTCCGCACAAAACTCTGCTATCCGGTCGCAGCCGTCTTGCAAAACTTCCATGCTGGTCGCATACGAAATGCGGAAATACGGACTCATGCCGTAGGCCGCGCCCTGCACGGTGACGACGTGTTTTTCTTCGATCAGCGCCATCACGAAATCGGCATCGCTATTGATGTGACGCCCGCCTGCGGTGGTTTTCCCGATGCAGCCTTCAATGTTCACGAACAGATAGAACGCACCCTGCGGTTTATGACAGCGCAGTTCATGCACGGACGTTAACCGCTCCAGCACGTAATCGCGGCGCTGGCGGTAGATTTCGGCGCGCTCTTTCAGTAAATCCTGCGGGCCGTTAAGCACCGCGACCGCCGCTGCCTGCGTGAGCGTGGTGACGCCACCGCTGTTTTGCGTGTTCACGTTACTCATGGCTTTAATCAGATCTTGCGGACCGCCGCAAAAACCTAAACGCCAGCCGGTCATGGAATAGGCTTTCGACACGCCGTTGACCGTCAGCACGCGATCGAGCAAACGCGGTTCCACTTCGGCCAGCGTATAAAACGTCACGTCGTCATAGATCAGATGTTCGTAAATGTCATCGGTCAGGATCCACACGCCCGGATGGCGCAGCATCACCTCCCCCATCGCCTGCAATTCCTGGCGGGTTGCCACGGAACCGGTCGGATTGCTCGGGTAATTCAGCAGCAGCCACTTGGTTTTCGGCGTAATCGCCGCGTCGATGTCCTGCGGATACGGCTTGAAATTGTTCTCCTCCGGGCAGGCCACCGGTACCGGAATACCGCCCGCGAATTTGACGATATCCGCATAGCTAATCCACGACGGCGTCGGGATCACCACTTCATCGCCCGGATTAATCGTCGCCAGCATCGCGTTAAAAATAATTTGCTTCGCGCCGCCTGCGGTGAGGATCTGGCCCACGTCGTAATTCAGGTTGTTATCGCGCTGAAATTTACGCGCAATGGCCGCCCGCAGCGCCGGGGTTCCGTCGGTTGGCGGATAACGGGTATCACCGCCGAGCGCGGCGGCGTAGGCGGCTTCCGTGGCATGAGGGGGCGTCGGAAAATCCGGTTCACCGGTAGAAAGCGCAATGACGTTCACGCCTGCGGCTGCGAGGTCACGGGCCTTTTGCGTCATGGCGACGGAGGCAGAAACAGAGACATTTTTTAAGCGATCGGCGATATCAGGCATGGTCCTGGGGTTCCATTGTTTTTATCGAACGTAAAAAGACGGACAGCGATGAGGCACTTCAGGGGAAAGAGTAATGAGGAACGGACCGCGCCGACCAATAGCGCTTTGTTGTGGTGACATAACACAAAACAATGGCTGAACGCGCAAATCAGGCAATTTGCACCGGCGCAGTGCAGGCGGGAATTTTCATTATTCGGGAGGCTGCGCAAAGGCAGAAAACATCCGGCTATACAGTGAATAAATCGGCGGGTAAATCAGAAGGAAAACCGGATATCGGACATAAATCAGCCTGTTAGTGCGTGTTGGCACTCATCTTGCTTCATACACATTACTTATAACACCACTTGTTTCCGTGATGAGGATGCCATCGTGAATCTCCGCCGCCTTAAATATTTTATCAAGATTGTCGATGTGGGTAGCCTCACTCAGGCCGCAGATATCCTGCACATTGCGCAGCCTGCGCTCAGCCAGCAACTCGCGACGCTGGAAGGCGAAGTGAATCAGCAACTGCTGATCCGCACCAAACGCGGCGTGACGCCGACCGAAGCGGGCAAGATTTTGTATATCCACGCGCAGGCCATTTTGCGCCAGTGCGATCAGGCCCAGAGCGCGATTGACGGCTCGGCGCTGGCACTTTCGGGCAGCGTTTCTGTCGGGCTTGCGCCGGGCACCGCCGCACAGCAACTGGCATTGCCGCTGATGGAAGAAGTCCACCGGCAATATCCGGGCATCGTATTGTATTTCAATGAAAACTTCGGTACCACGCTCAGCGAGCTGATCATGAATGGCCGGATGGATATGGCGGTGATTTACGGCAACCGGGAAATTCACGGATTACGGTTTATGCCGCTGATGAAAGAAGAGTTGTATTTCGTCTGCCCGCACGCGCTGAGCAAACCGCTGAAATCCGTCAGTCTGGCGCAGGTGGCAAAGTATGACCTGTTCCTGCCGCGCATTTACAACATCATGCGTAAAGTCATCGACGACGCGTTTATCCATGAAGCAGTGACGTACCGCGTGAAATGCGAAATCGAATCGCAAACCACCCTCAATGCCGCGCTGGCGGCGGGTTTAGGCTGCACGATCATGCCGGAATCCGCCGCCCGCGCGATGCTCAAAGCCTCGGGTTCGTGGATGGCGAAAATTGATAAACCGAATATTCAGGCGGCGCTGTCATTTTGCATGTCCGACCATCTGCCGCTGTCCCAGCCCGCCGAAGCGGTCAAAGCGATTTTACTGTCGCTGATGGCCAGCCGCACGGTGGATAACCGGCCACTGACGCTGGTGGAGTAATAAGCACACCTTATTACCGCAAAGCGAAATCCTCTTTCCTGACGTCGGCAGTGACACGATAGAGTGCTTTTACCGCCCGCAAAGCGGGTCGTTTTGTCGTCGTTATTGCGCGGGGACACTCTCTCTTCGACGGGAAGGATATGGAAAAAAAAGCACCAGCACTCAGCGAGTTGCGAGATATCGCACGAAAGATGCGTACGTCCGGCCTGAGCCAGATTGAACTCAGCGGAAACGGCTTTCGGATCAGCATGAAATACGCGCCAGTCTCCCCCGCCATTTTGCCATGCCGCATGCCGGACGAAACGCCTGCGCTTCCCGTGCTGACCGCTCCCGACGCGGTGTGTGCACCTTTCCCCGGCATTGTGTTGTTACGGCATCCGCTCAACAAAATTCCGTTCACACAACCGGGTGAAAAAGTCGGGAAAGATGCGCTGCTCGGCCTGCTGAAAGTCGGCGTGATTTATCTGCCGCTGCGCAGCCCGGTGCAGGGCGTGGTGGAATCCCTGTTCGTGGAAGACGGTGACTGCGTGGAATACGGCGCGGAGATTTTCACTTTACGCCGCGAGGAGCTGGCCGCATGAAATACATCGATTTAAACGCCGATATCGGCGAAGGCTTTGGCGATTACACCATCGCCGACGACGCCGCGCTGATGCCGCTGATCACCTCCGCCAACGTGGCCTGCGGGTTTCACGCGGGGGATGCGGTGATTATGGCGAAAACCGTCGCGCTGGCGAAAAAGTATCAGGTGGATCTCGGCGCGCACGTCGGATTTCCCGATTTGTCCGGGTTTGGCCGCCGCCGGATGCATATCGAACCGGAGGTGATGGCGCATTACGTCACCTATCAGCTTGGCGCGCTTTCTGCTTTTGCGAAAGCGGCGGATTACCCGCTGACGCACATGAGTTTCCACGGTGCGCTGGGCAATATGGTGTCCGAAGACGCCCGGCTGGCACGGGTGTTATTGCAGGCGGTGAAGAATTTCGATGCACAAATGATCATCAGCACGATGCCCGGCAACGCCGTCGAACGCATGGCGCGGGCGCTGGATTTGCCGGTGATTGGTACGTTTCTCGCCGACCGCGCCTATGAAAGCAACGGCCTGCTGGTCAGCCGGACGCTGCCGGGCGCGGTTATTCATGACAAAGAGCAGGTACGCGCGCGCATCCGGCAGTTGCTGCGCGAAGGCACGGTGCAAAGCATCGACGGCGTGACGTTGCCGGTGGATGCGACATCGATTCTGGTTCACGGCGATACGCCGGAATCCCTCGAAATGGTGCATACGCTGCGGGAAATTATTGCCGAAATGGACATCGCGCTGATGCCGCCAGCCCGGCAACGCCGCCAGATGGCACGGTAAAACACGCTGTTATAAGCCCCTCTTATCGCCTCACACGGTTTATGTCTTATACCGTCTGAGAATTACTGGATACAGTCAGAAAACACCCACCGGCAGAACATGATGGAGCCGGAGGTTTAACAGGAGAGTCGCAATGCCATTTTCAGATTACAAAACCGCGCTGGTGACCGGCGCATCGGCCGGCATGGGTGAAGCCATTGTCGAACGCCTTTGTCAGGAAGGGATCACCGTTCATGCCGTCGCGCGCCGCGCCGATCAGCTGGCCGCCCTCGCCGCCCGCACCGGTTGTATTCCGCATGCGCTCGACGTCAGCGACCTCGACGCGGTGACGCGCCTGTGCAGCGAGATCAGCGTGGATATTCTGGTGAACAACGCCGGGGTTTCCCGTCCCGGCTCTATCCTGAGCGCCGATGAAGAATCCGTGGATACGCAGGTGGATGTGAATCTGCGCGCCGTTTTGCATCTTTGCCGCCTGCTGGTGCCGGGCATGATGGAACGCGATCGCGGCCACGTCATCAACATCACCTCGATTGCCGCGATTTATAACTTCGGCGGCAACTCGATTTATCACGCCACCAAAGCCGGAGTTCACGCCCTGTCACGCCAGTTACGCGTTGACTGCTACGGCAAGCGTGTGCGCATCACTGAAATCTGCCCGGGCCGCGTGGCGACTGACATTTTCGGCAATGTTTCCGGCGATCACGAAGAAGCCCGCCGCCGTTTCATTGACGGTTTTGAACTGCCCGAAGCCAAAGACATCGCCGATTGCGTGGCGTTTGCCGTTTCTGCGCCGATTGCCGTCAACATCGGCAACATCGAAATCACCCCGACGTTGCAGGTTCCCGGTGGCCTTTCCACCATGCGCCCCGGCGAAGGTCTGTGATCTTTTTCCTATAAACCCACAGTTCAACCATTCAGGAGGGTGAAAATACGATGACGCTCGATTTCAGCAAAGTCCTGACCGGTCAGTTCGGGCAGATGATCGTCGATGGCATGGTTGTCACCCTCAAGCTGGCGCTGGGGTCCTGGCTGCTCGCGATGTGTATTGCCCTGCTGCTGGTCGTCATCCGGCTGACGCACAAACGCGCCGCCGAATATTTCGTCCGCGCCTATGTGTCGTATCACCGCAATGTACCGACGCTTATTCAGCTGATGATGTGGTATTTCGCCATTCCGACGCTGCTGCCGGAATCTGTGCAGATGTGGATTAACGATTTCAACGCCGAGTTTCTGTTCTCGATGTTTGCGCTCGGATTGTGTCAGGCGGCGTATTTCTCTGAAGACATCCGCAGCGGATTACGCGCTATTCCTGAAGGGCAAACCGAAGCATCACGCGCGCTGGGCATGAGTTACACCCGATCGCTGCGTTCGGTTATTTTACCGCAGGGCATCCGCAACGCGCTGCCCTCGCTGCTCAACCACACCGTTTTACTGTTCAAAAACACCAGTCTGGCTATGGTCATTGGCGTAGCTGAACTGACTTACGTGACCCGTGATATTGAAAACCAGACGTTCCGGACTTTCGAATCGTATCTGGTGGCCTCTGCCAGTTATCTGTTCTTCTCTCTGCTGCTGATGGGTGCTGGCGCATTGCTGGCCCGCCGGTTCCAGCGGGCCTACGCGAGGTAATCACATGCTCGAGATGTTCACGATTTTGCACGACAACGGGATGCTGTTCCTGATGGGGCAATACCCGCAGGGGCCACTGGGCGGGATACTTTGTACGTTACTGATTTCCCTGCTGGCCGTTTTGTTTGCACTGCCGGTGGGTATTCTGCTCGGGCTGGCGCGTTTATCGCCTTTCCGCTGGCTGAGCTGGCCCGCTGCCTGCTGGGTCTACGGCTTACGCGGCATTCCGCTGCTGATGGTGGTGTTCTGGACGTATTTCTGCGTTCCACTGTTAATCGGTCACAACATCAGCGGCTTCAGCACTATGCTGTGTACGCTGGTGATTTATGAAAGTGCGTATATCGCCGAGATCGTGCGCGGCGGCATTCAGGCGCTGCCGGGCGGCCAGTACGAAGCGGCGCGCGCTTTAGGGATGAGTTATTTCAAAACGCTGCGTCTGATTATTCTGCCGCAGGCGTTATACAACACGCTGCCAAGTCTGGTCAGCCAGTTGGTTTCTATCATTAAAGACAGCACGCTGGGTTACGTCATTAACGTGCCGGAGCTGACCTTTGCCGCTAATCAGGTGAATAACCAACTGCTGACCAAACCTTTTCAAGTCTTCGCGATTGTCGCGATTGGCTATTACATCATCTGTTTCAGCCTGACGTGGCTGGCCAATAAGCTTGAAGCCCGTATCACGCGCAAACGACAGAACCGGATGCCGGAAGCGGAGAAAATGACGAAGGCTCCACTGCTGAAGACTCAACCATAATAAGGAACGACGATGCGACCGATGATCTTATTTAATCAGGTTAATAAATGGTATGGCGAATATCAGGCGCTGACCGACCTGAGTGCAGAAATTAGAAGTGGTGAAGTCGTAGTGGTTTGCGGACCGTCCGGCTCGGGCAAATCAACGCTGATCCGCACCGTGAACCGGCTGGAACCTATTGAAGAGGGCCAGATCCTGTTCGATGGCATGGATATTCATGGCACCAGCACCCGCCTGAACCAGTTGCGCACGCGTATCGGTTTTGTCTTTCAGAACTTTAATCTTTTCCCGCACGTTTCGGTGCTGGACAACATCATGATGTCGCCGGTAAAGGTGCTCGGCGTGAAACGTCAGGAAGCACGCAAGCACGCGGGTGAACTGCTGGAACGTGTCGGATTATCACACAAAGCCAATGCCTATCCGGCACAGCTTTCCGGCGGGCAGCAGCAACGTGTTGCCATCGCCCGGGCATTAGCCATGAAACCGCCAGTGATGCTGTTTGATGAACCGACGTCGGCGCTTGATCCGGAAATGGTCGGTGAAGTCCTGAATGTGATGCGCAGTCTTGCACGTGAAGGTATGACCATGATGTGCGTCACACACGAAATGAATTTTGCCCGCGACGTGGCGGACACAATCTGGTTTATGGATCAGGGGAAAATTCTGGAAAAATCCAAACCGGAAAACTTCTTCAATCACCCGCAACACCCACGTGCCAGGAAGTTTTTAAGTGACTTATTGCAACATTAATTATTTAGAGAAGCCCGCTTAAGG
>NZ_JAFMOS010000526.1 GCF_019049755.1 Rahnella perminowiae | reverse complement strand
GCCCCGCCTGAAAATACAGACGGGGCTTTGCTGTGTTGTGCATTAAATCTTCACTTCAGAACGTGTAATTTGCGCTGACCGAAAGATTGCGCGGTTCACCGTAAACGGCGTAATCGCTGAGCCATGAATAATATGTGCGGTCAAACAGGTTGTTGATGTTGGCCTGTACGGACAGCTGTTTTGTTACCTGATAACGCGTGAACAAATCCACCCGTGCCATACTGCCCTGTGATACGCGACGGGTTTCGCCGTCCGGTCCGGTTGCATTCTGGAAAGTGCGGTTTTGCCAGTTTACACCACCGCCGACAGTCAGATCCGGCATCGCCGGCACCTGGTAGCGGCTGAATAATTTCAGCTGGGTCTGCGGCATATTGCTGTTGAGACGGCTGCCGGTTTCGTCTTTCGCCACATAACGCGTCGCACCGAAGGTCATTTGCAGGTTGTCGGTCACCGCGCCGTTTAGCTCAAATTCAGCACCTTTGCTGACGGTGCCATTGACCGCAACATAAGCCTGTTCGCTCGAACCGTTAACGTATCTGCTGCCGTCTTCCTGCGCCACGTTATCCTGTTCGATACGGAATACTGCCATCGTGGCGGTCAGACGACCGTCTATCCACGCAGATTTAAGCCCGGTTTCGTAGTTTTTCCCGGTCGTTGGTGACAGGTAATGACCGTTAATATCGCGGTCAGTCTGTGGCTGGAAGATGGACGTGTAACTGGCATACGCCGACCAGGTATCGTTAATGTCATACACCAGCCCGCCATACGGAGTGATGTTGTTTTTGTTCATACTGCCGCTGCTGCCGTTGGTGCTCCACCGGGTATAGCGCGCGCCGACGATCAACGAAAGCGGATCCGCCAGTGAGAAGCGCGTTGCGAAGTAACCCGCTTTCTGGCGGATCACATCGTCCGCATTCAGATACCAGTCTCCCCACTCCGGTTCACTGACACGCCCGTCCCAGCTGTTGCCGAAACTGCCAATGGTGTCACTATCGAGGGAACCGTCTGCGCTGTAAGTCTGGTTATGCTGCCGGCTGTAGCTGATACCCGCCACCATCTGATGCTGACGGCCAAACCATTCAAACGGCCCGGTGGCATAAGTGTCGATGGAGTCCACTTTGCGGGTGCCACGGTCTTTGCTGCCAAAACCACTGAGGCCGGTGCCTGTAGTGTGATCCGGGAAATTCATGAGATAGAGCAATTTATCGTTAAACGTTTGCTCGCCGTGTGTGCCATTAACGCGCAATGTCCAGCCGTTATCAAAGTCATGCTTCACGTTAGCAAATACTTTGCGCGACTGGATGGCGTAATTCGTCCAGTCTGCGGAAGTATTCGTGCTGCGGTCATAATGGGTGCGCGAACCGTCGGTATACCAGGTTGGCAGGCCGCCCCACGTCGGGTTAGCGGTATTATTTTCCTGATAATCGTAACCGAGCGACACGGTGGTGTTATCGGTCACATCTGCATCCACCACGCCGTAGAAGAATTTTTTGCGCTTGTGATAGCGATCCAGCCAGCTGTCCTGATCCTGATAACCGGCGACCACGCGTCCGCGCACCGAGCCTTCCTGATTCAGCGGACCGGAAGCGTCCAGGACGTAACGCTGTTTGTTCCAGCTGCCGTAACCGGCGCTAATCTCACCGGTGAATTCTTTGCTGTCGGCGTGTTTACGCACCATGTTGACAGAAGCGGACGGATTACCCGTTCCGGTCATCAGGCCGGTTGCACCCCGCACCACTTCGATGCGGTCATAAATCGCGGTGTCTTCGGCTGCATCACCAAAATTCCAGGTATCGCTGACGGAGGTCGGAATGTCGTCGTAGGTGTAACTGTTGATGTAAAAACCGCGGGAAAAATAAGACACGCGTTCGCTGTCAATAACCTCCGTTGAGATGCCGGTGGTATTATTCAGCACGTCGCCGACCGACTGGAGGTTCTGATCCTGCATACGCTGTTGAGTGATAACGCTCACTGATTGCGGAATATCTCGCGGCGTCAGGTTCATTTTGGTGCCTGCGGTGGTGGTTCGGACGGCGTAATCCTGTGCGTCGCTGCCGGTTGGCGTCGCCGTGCCTTCGATCACCATATCTTGCTGCTGACCAAATGTATCCGTACTGGCAGTGCTTTTTATCCCGCTGAGGTTTTCAGCCGCCAGTACCGGATTTACCAGAACAAATATCGCCAGTGCCAGTGATGAAACCGCAAAAGTTCTCCCTGCGTCTGCGGCACACTGGTGTGCATAAATCACCCTGCCATTCAAAGACATAACACATTCCCGTAGAAAATTTTATAAGTGTAAGACTGTTTCTATTATTGTTTTACACGAACAGCCTAAATGAGAATGTAAATAGTAATTATTAACGTTAACCATGTCGCGATGTGGATGAGTTTTAATAAGTAACAAAATGTTAATCAGGTTTTATCCGTGAACGAATCAGTGGTTGGAAATGCATGTCTCTGAGGTTTCTTATGCATTTCAGACTATTCTGTCCCGCATGCGGCCCTTCCGGGTTGTGGAGTCTTCTACCCTTAAGGTGTTCAACATAAGGAGACGCTATGAGACGAATCGCATTGTTACTCACCCTGTTGATCGCGGGTTCTGCTGTCGCCGAAGACACGACTTCGCAACATACTCCCGCGACCTATATCAATATCCTCTGTAGCTCCGCGCTTAATAAACCTGATGGTACTGCGGATTATTTCCGTGAGCAGATCAAAGATATTTCGACGCAATCTCAGTCTCCGTCGTCGATCAATAAGCCAGAGTTTAATGAGGATGAAGCGGATAAGGTGATTGAAACATGGACATCGCTCAGCAAAACCGATCGCGAAAAAATCAGAACACAACAGCAATGTCAGGACACCTTGCTTCAGCGATATCAGGCAGGATAAAGATGGGGAGAGGATAAAAGAATGCGGGATGTGTTCCCGCATTATGTTGACGTTCTCTATCAGGCTGCTTTGACCGCACGTACTTTTTTGGTCGCGGCAGGTTCAGCGACAGCCCGGTCTTCAGCGGTGGTATCGGCTGGTGCGACGGGCTGCTGCGCTGTCCCCTCTTCGGGCAGTTTGCTGGTGCGCAAAATATGCTGGACGGTATCTTTGTGTTCAGCAAGGTGAAGCGCAATATTTTCCGCGAGTGTTTCATCCAGGTCGAGATTGCTTTGTGACAGCCATTCAGTAAAAGCATCTGCCATGTCCAGCATTTTGTCGTATGCATCTGCTTCTTTCTTATTGGCAAAAGTCATTTTCTCTTCACCTTTTCTGACAACAACAAATTTTGTTTCAACAGCCATAATTCGCTCCTTATACTGTAATTATATCCAGTATACCAATAATCAGTGAAGGATACATCATCCGGCCTGTTTTTTATAGTGCTGAGCCTGGATCGCTCTGCCCGGGTGTCTGATCAGCGCAGCCTGACTGAAAGCTCGACATCATCACTGAATGGTACAGAAAGATAACCGTTCTCCGCCGAACGCACATGGGTAAGATAGTTCTGGTTGTAGCTCGCATTGTCGGCGATGATCATCGTGCCCGGATGAAAACGGCTTTCCAGCAAATGCAGAATATCGTCATAAAGTACTTTTGCGCCATCGAGAATCAGTAAATCGATGGTCTCTGGCAGATCAACGGCCAGTGTGTTCAGCGCGTCACCGACACGAATTTCGACTAAATCGCTCACGCCAGCCTGCACAAAATGTTCCCGTGCCTTTGCCACTTTTGTCGGCTCAAACTCGCTGGTGATGACCTTACCGCCGCCGTTATCGCGCAACGCCGCCGCCAGATACAACGTGGACAGCCCGAACGACATGCCAAATTCCACCACCGATGTTGCCTTAGTACTTCGCGCCAGCATATACAGCAGTTTGCCTGTCTCGCGTGATACCGGCAGCCACATGTGTTTCAGCAGACTATATAAATTCAGATATTCTGTTTTGCTGTGCATCATGCGCGTAGTTTCTTCTTCCGGTATCTGCGTGAAATCGAAACGGGCTGCAGCGCTGGCTTCATTGAAAAGACGGTCGAGTAATGGCGCCATCGGTGCGCAGGTCAGAGTGTTTTCTGTGGTCATAGGATTATCCTGTTTAACATTGAGCAACGTGTCATAACTGACTAGAATGCGAGTGATTCATCGCGTTTAAAATTATGCGATGTTTTCGTTGCCTCCACTATTCGCATTCTTTTTTGAGGACTCAGCCCGTCATGACCCACCGCCGCATCCCGCAGGTTTCCTCACGTAAAGAGCCAAAACAATCCCGCTCAGCCGGGCTGGTGGCGACCATTCTTGAAGCCGCTGCTCAGGTTTTAGCGAAGGAAGGCGCCGCCCGTTTTACTACCGGTCGCGTCGCTGAAAGAGCCGGAATCAGCATCGGTTCGCTGTATCAGTACTTTCCCAATAAAGCGGCGATTTTGTTTCGTCTGCAAAGCGACGAGTGGCGGCGAACCCGTGATATGCTGCGCAGCATTCTTCAGGACGCAGAAAAGACCCCTGCCGTGCGCTTACGTATTCTGGTGCATGAATTTATCCGTTCCGAATGTGAGGAAGCGCAGATGCGTGGCGCGCTCAGTGACGCCGCACCGTTTTATCGTGACGCCCCGGAGGCGCTGGAAGCGCGGGCGGCGGGAGAGGAAGTGTTTCATCGGTTTATGCATGAGGTAATGCCGGATGTCGCCGAAGAAAAGCGCCAGCTGGCGGGGGATCTGCTTTCAACCACACTCAGTGCTTTTGGCCGGGACTTTTCTGCCACCCCGCGTACCGCCGCTGAAATCAAAATTTATGCTGATGCGCTGGCGGACATGTTTACAGCCTATGTGCAGGGGGCGGTTTAGTCAGGCGTGAATTTCTGAGGGATAAGCGGGGCTATGAACGAGATGCCATGACGGCACGTTTCTCAGAGGAATTACCGGGGATCCCAAAACGCTAATTTCGTTTCAGGCCGACGGATGGCATAGTAAATGTCTGATTTTTACAACAGGACCGTTCCATGATCGTCGTTACTCCGTCAGTCGATCCGTCACTTGCGCGAATCGCCCCTGGTTTTCGGGTATTAAGCGTGTCTGCGCAGGCCGCGCCGATAACTAACCCTGCCATTGCGGAAGCCGCTTTACAAAGCGCCTGCCGTTTTATCGTTGAGAATGATTTTCCCTGGGCGGATGAACATCTGAACGCCTGGACCGAGGTTTTCAAAGCCTTTGGGGCGAAACCTAAACGTACTGCCTGCTCAGCCGATGCCCTCAGAAAACGCGTGCTGAAAGACGGCACGATGCCAGCCATCGATCCGGTGGTCGATCTTTACAATGCGGTGAGCATTCAGTATGCCATTCCGGTCGGTGGCGAAAATATTTCTGCTTATTCCGGCCATCCGAGGCTGACATTTGCCGATGGCAGCGAGCCTTTTGACACCATGAAAGCGGGCGAACCGGTGATTGAATTCCCCGATGCCGGAGAAGTTATCTGGCGTGATGATACGGGGGTGACCTGCCGGCGCTGGAACTGGCGTCAGGGTATCAGAACCCGGCTCGACAGCGAGGCGCAAAACATGTGGTTCATCCTCGAAAGCCTGCCCGCCATGCCTTTGCAGGCACTCCAGGACGCAGGTGATATGCTGATTAACGGACTGGAACAGCTGATGCCAGGTGTTAAAACTGACGTGAAGCTGATAACACTGGGTTGATGATGCAAATAAGGCTCCTTGCGGAGCCTTATTTATGATCCAGCAGCGAGGTGCCGTAAGAATTATCGATGGTACATACCCAGCGCCCGTCCGGTTCATGGCGGAAAACATAAGTGGCACGACGGGTAGTGGTCACTGTGCCGCCCTGTCCGTCGGGGAAGTGCAGCACCGTTTCCATGATCACCAGCGCATCCTGCGCCCCCTCAATCACCTGCATCTCACCCTGTTTCACCACCAGTTGATCCTGGAAATAATCCGAGATGGCGATAAAGGCTTTGCGGATATCGTTTTTGCCGCGGGCAATCATGCCCGGTTTAATCACCAGCGCCGCATCCACGGCGTAATGCGCCATCAGCGAGTCGAAATCTCTGTCTGATATGGCTTTGTCACAAGCTTCGATAACCTGGCGGATCGGGTGTGTACTCATCCGTTAATGTCCTTTCGCTGAGTTCCAGAATAATGAGATCCCCGTCTGAAATAACAGGATGTCGACCAGGCAGCTGAAGTCTGTCTCTGACATATTAATAACAAATTTTTTGCCAATAAACATCCCTGCCTTCAGCATGCCCTGATACCGGCAGGCGTGCTGAAGGCCCCGCTACACCAGGCGTTTGTTTGAACGTTGGCTGATGGAACAGGGTCAGAGTGGTGATAAGAAAACCGGATCAGTCGTAATTCTCACCATACAGACCAATGAGCCGCCGCACGACACCATTGGTCCAGCCGAAGCCATCCTGCAGCGGATATTCCCCGCCGCCACCTTCACGAGGGATGCCCCCTGAGATGTGGTATTTCTCGATCAGTTTATGATGTTGCTGGTAATACTGATTCACCGTTTTCAGCCAGTTACGGGCAATTTCATCACCCAGCGCATCATTGCCGTATTGCTTGAAACCCTGAATTGCCATCCATTGCAGAGGAGCCCAGCCGTTGGGTTTATCCCATTGTTCACCGGTTTCATATTCCGTCGCCATGATGCCGCCGGGCGTGAATAAACGTTTACGTACAGCCTCTGAAAGCCGTTCAGCCTGGTAATGACTGGCAAGCCCCACATACAACGGCACGACGCTGGCAGCGGAGAACAACGCCATTTGCTGACGGTGCCAGTCGTAATCGCGAAAACAACCTTCGTTGTCATCCCACAGATAACGGTTTATGGCGTCACGCCGGTTTTCTGCTTTACGGCGGAATAAAATTTCGGTGACTTTATCTCCCTTCAAACCGGAAATATTGGCGATAGCGCTTTCGAGTTTATGCATAAACGCATTCAGATCTACCGGGATAAATTGCGTGGTACGGATACTGGCGAGACGGTGGCCGTCACGCAACCAGCGCGATGAATAATCCCAGCCAGATTCCGCCCCCGCACGCAAATCGCGGTAAACCTCGTTGGCTGGCCGGCCTGAATGTTTAGCGGTTTCGACGTCTTCACGCCACGATTCATCGCGCGGGGTGTCCCTGTCATCCCAGTAACGGTTAAGCAGTGTACCGTCCGGCAGGCAAACTGCATGGCGGTACGCCTGATTCGGCGCGAGAGAGTCCGCACCATCCATCCAGAATTCATATTCCATTTTCAGATGATCGAGATACCGCCGTGCGCCACGTACACCGTCTTCCTCGAACAGTTCAACCATCAGCGCGAACACCGGTGGCTGTGAACGGCTCAGATAATACGTGCGGTTACCGTTAGGAATATGGCCGTATATCTCAATAATCCAGGCGAAATTGTCCGCCATGGTGCGCAGGAGATCATTACGGCCACTTTCCGCCAGACCTAACATCGAAAAGTAAGAATCCCAGTAATAGGTCTCACTGAAACGTCCGCCGGGAACCACATAGGCCTGAGGCAAAGGCATCAGTGAAGACCATGGCACATGATCTTCCGGCTGGCGCGTCAGCACTGGCCAAAGTTTATCGATGTGTTCTTTCAGCGAATCGCCGGGATCGGAGACGTATTCATCATCGCGGTGTTCCGGCAGCCAGAAATGTGCGTCAACAAAGCGTTTCAGGTTAAAGCCAGGATGATTCTTTACCCGGCGATAACGCAGCAAAATGTCCAGCGGATCCATCTTCGGCGGGCAGTCCGGGAAGGTTTTGCTGTCCTCGAAAAGCCCTGAAGATTGCACGCTGGTAAACAATTCCAGATAACGGTCAGCAGGCGTTAAGGCATCGGAAGGCGGCAAGCCTTCGATCATCTCTGGTTCCGGTTCTGCATCCATCATCCGGTCAAGGATCAGTTCAATCGGCTCGAGCTCGGTCAGACGAGTCTCTTCGCTCTCAGCATTTTCGCTGTCAAACATTGCGTTTTGGTTCGTCTGGTAATTTGCATTTTGCATATGCTGCAAGCCTCTTGCTTATAAAATTCACACGACGGCGCTGTGTTTTTCACTATGCGGTGTGATGGCGTATAAATCGCGTAAATAGCTTTCGCCCCAGTTCGCAATGTCATTCTTACGCAGCACCGCCATCATGTCGTTATAGCGTTCAAGCCGTTCTTCCAGCGGCATGGTCAGTGCTTTATCCAGCGCCGCTGCCACATCATCCCGGTCATAAGGGTTGACGATCAGTGCCGATGTAAGTTCATTTGCTGCACCGGCAAATTGTGACAAAACAAGAACGCCGGGGTCTTTTGGATCCTGCGCGGCGACATACTCTTTTGCCACCAGATTCATGCCATCTCGCAGCGGCGTCACCAGCCCGACATCCGTCAGGCGGAACAATTTCATGAGCAGGCTGCGCTGGAAATGCTGGTTGAGGTAAAACAGCGGCGTCTGGTTGATACCACCATATTTACCGTTGATGCGCCCCACTTCGGTTTCCAGCTGATGACGCAGTTCCTGATAGGCTTGCACGTCACCGCGCGAGGTCGGGGCAATTTGCGAATAGCGCACTTTACCGCGATGCTGCGGGAATTTTTCCAGCAATGCCTCAAAGGCGAGAAAGCGCTCCGGCAACCCTTTGGTGTAATCGAGACGCTCACAGGAAATAATATTTTTCGATTCGCGTAGTTCGCGTTCCATCGCCGCCATTTTGGGTGGCAGCGGGCCCTCGGCCATTTCCTTTATGCTTTCCGGTGCAATGCTGATCGGATATACGCCGGTAGCAAAGGTTTTGCCAAACGCCCGGTGCTGATGTGTATCGCAATCTTCAATATCAGCCAGCGATTTGAGATTATCCAGAAACGCCATACGGTCACCTTCGGTCTGGAAGCCCAGCAAATCATACTCGCACATCATTTCGAGCAATTCATCGTGTGTTGGCACGGCATTAAAGATTTCCGGGGTCGGGAACGGAATGTGCAGGAAGAAACCAATACGGTTTTTTACGCCGAGTTTACGCAGCGCGGCAGCGAACGGCAGTAAATGATAATCATGGATCCACAAGATATCATCCGCTTTGATGAGCGGCTGCAATCTTTTCGCCAGCATATTATTGACCCGGCAGTAACCGTCCCACGCCTCGCGCTGGAAATCCACCAGATCGATACGATAGTGAAGCGCCGGCCAAAGTACGGCATTTGAAAACTGACAGTAATACAGATCGTAATCGTTTTGATTAAGCGGAACCGAAGCGTAAGTAATGCCGTTATCTTCCATCAGATGCAGGTCATCCTCTTCTTCGCCCGATATTTCACTTATCTCACCATTCCAGCCAAACCAGAGACCTGAAGTATTTTTCAGCGCATCCAGAATGCCCACGGCCAGCCCGCCAGCGGATTTTGAACCGTCAGGAATGGCAATTCGGTTAGAGACAACAACCAGGCGACTCATAATTCGGACTCCTTCTTAAATGTTAATGTGTGACGTTGTAACGCCTCAATCCACCGGTAAACGTCGTGAACGGTTTTGACACGATACTGCGCGAGACTTGAACCTTCGCCAACTTTCACCGTGATCCCCCGCATGGCGTTAACCACTTCGAACCCTTTTTCATCGGTCAGATCATCGCCTACGAATACCGGAATACGTCCGGAAAAGGGTGTCTGTTGCATGAACGTATAAATCGCAGCGCCCTTATCTTTTCCGCGAGGTTTAATCTCAAGAACGCATTTACCGGGCTGAAGTACCAGCTCAGGGAATTTTGCTACGACGGATTCCGCCAGGGCTAATACCTGCTGCTGATGCAGCATTGCCTGACGATAATGCAATGCAAAAGCCATGCCTTTGATTTCGAGTAACGTACCCGGCAGCGCGTTCATTCCCGCTTCAAGAGTTTGTTGCACCTCTTCTGCCACGTGGCGGGGTAAGGTGACGCGGTGCATCCTGCCGCTGCCGTCGCGCATTTCTGCGCCGTGAACACCCGCTGCGGGAAGTTCCAGAGGACTGACCAGCTGATCAAGCTGCTCCACCGGACGTCCCGACACCAGTGCCAGCGCACCTGAAGATGCCGCAAACAGCGTTTGCAGGTGGGCACGAACATCAGCGGGGATCGTGACGGCATCAGGCTCGTCACATATCTCGGCGAGGGTGCCATCGACGTCGAAAAAGTAGGCGTATTGACGACTGTCCAATATCGGAAGAAGCGGTGTTTCGGTGTGATTTTCCTGAATTTCTGTGGTCAAAATAGCTCTCCTGTTTGCAAGTTACGACACAGCGCGTCAATGCACTGAACACCTCTGAAGTAATTTTCCAATAGATAAATATAACTCTTCGTCAGGTAAGCGCAGGAAAAATCAGATTAATCTACACCCTGCTGGCGGGTTTTAACGATAAAAGAGAACAGGTTGAATATTGATTGCTTTCTAAACGGTTGCGGTTAGTTTTTATCCTGTCTGCCCGCGGCCAGTTTGCCGGCGTTATATCCTCAGCAGTGCCGTCACTGCCGTAATTAAGGTGAGTTAATGGCTGCCCAAAGCTGTGCAAATATAGGTGTGAAGAGCGTGGATTTTAAATAGTTTAAACCTGCGGAACCGCCTGTACCTTGCGACTGACCTATAGTGCGTTCAACGAGTTTCGCATGACGATAGCGCCATTCTTGTAGCAGCGAATCCAGGTCTAACAGCTGGTTTAGTAACAGGGCTTCGCAAGAATACTGCTCTAAAATATCCCGGAAGATATCCTTCTCTTCTTTGTTTAACTCGCCTGAGCCGAGGAGTTGTGTACGTACAACTTCCCATAATGAGGCTGGCAGAAGAATTGCCGCTAATCTTTCTTGTATCACATCGTCATGTTCATATTGTTGAAGTTTTTTGCTGTTTGCCTTTCCTAAAAGCGCTTCAATTGCATCAAACTGATATGACTGGAAACCGCTTGCGCCGCCCAGATAACCGCGAAATTGCTGAAACTCATGGAACTTCAGCGTGTCGATGACAGCTATTTGATTTACCATCGTTCGGGTGATGGTATTTATGCGAATCATGCTGCTGATTGACTCAGGTATTTCTCCTTTTTTGATTAAATTAATGACATGATGAATTTCATTAATTAATTGCTTAAACCATAATTCATAGGTTTGATGCGTAATAATGAAAAGGTTCTCATTGCGCTGTTCGCTGTGAGGTGATTTTGGTTGTTGCAGAGATAATAACTCATGTAATTTAAGATAACTTGAATAGTCCATAATAAATTATATGAATACTTCCCGCTTGCGATAACTTCAAACGGTCTGATTCTTGCAGATAAGTCGCAAGTTTATGTCCGGATTTTCTGCCGTCTGATGACTGCGGATTGAATGCCATTCACCGTCCACACCTTATTACCCGCGAGTTTTAAGCCCAAACCATGATTTAGGATTTATGAGCCACGCGCTTACCTGTTTTGGTCATCCCGCCAGTCGTCAAAGCAATCTTTCAGCATTCACCCATTGATTAAGGGTTAATATTTATCAGTATCATGGGTTAATATAGTCTGATACAGACATGGTTTTATTGCTAATCAGGAAAAGGGAAAGAGCAGAGGTTTGCTGGGCAGCGCATCCCCGGTTAAATCCGGTAACTGTAGAGAAATAAAATAATGCCCCGGAAATATACCTTCAGGTAATTGAATTAACTCTGTCACAGAAGCCTGCCTGCGTTCAGTAATAGGGTTGCAGGGGTCTGCCATTCCCCAGAAACAGCGGTGGTTATCCATCAGTCCTCCGTCGTGCAGTTTATCAATAGAAGGTATATCCACAAATAAATGTTGTACGCCAAGCTGAAGTACCCTCTCCATTGCCTGATGGCTAAAATAGGGAGCACCATTGCCGTCAGGCAGCCAGGATTTATCATCCGTTGTAATAACCAGCGCCTGAAGATAATCTGAACCTAGCGGGGTCAGCGCATGGTTAATTGCCTCTTCAGTAATAATCCAGTCATTATCTTCAGCGTGGGTGTTGTAGCGGTCTTTCATTTTTGATACCCGTTCTAACGAAACGTGAATCAAAGTGGCAGCCATAAAAAGAGGCATGCTGAGATCAGCTACGTTATGTATTTCAGGCAAAATATGACCGATGCATTCAGTATGGGTGCCGTGACAATGTGGAACGAAACTAATAAGCGAAGCGTTACAGGCACCGCCGGAAGTTACTCTGGCCTGACTATTCTCATATTTTAAGGGAGCTTCATAAGCCGGTGCAATGCCATAAAGATTGACAGCGTTATCTGCAAAACAGAGCTGCGCAGAGAGTTTAATCGACTCCTGATGGTGAATTATATGGGTACGTCCACGATAAACTATTTCAATTCGGGTCATCGGAAATATTCCTCCAAATCTTTCTCAATACATTATGTCAGGGATCTTTACACCGCAAAGTGCAGAGCCGGATCGTGGATAGTGATTTCAGAACGCAGTCTGGGAAAGTTTTCTATAGGTATGCACAAGTGTATCCAGCAAACGGGCTAACGTCGGGGCATCTGTTGAAGGTGCCATGATAGTCGCGCGCCACCAACGGCGGTTATCAACAAATGAAGATGCCAGATGAAAGATTCCTTGCTGCATCAGCTCGTTGCGCACAGCGATGTGTAACCGGTCACTGTCCGGACCTGGTGTATCGGCATATCGGAAGCAGACAAGATTGCTTTCCGGCTCACAAAGTCCCTCAAACTCTTTTCGTGCCAGGATCATTAGCCAGAACCTGCGTGCTGCCCGATGGCGGCTATGGACATACTCTGCCAGGCCCGCTTCTCCTCTGTGCGCCAGATTAAGAAAGACCTTAAGACCAAGTTCTGCCTTAGACCCTTCGATGGTGTAGTGCATCAGATCCGGACCGGGACGGTGTTCGTCGAAAAACAGGTAATCGGCATTGTGCTGGAATGCCTGGCTTAAGTCTGCACGGGCGCGAACAAGCACGGCAGCGGCAAGTGTTGAGGTCCGCAGCATTTTATGCGCATCCCAGGTGATTGAATCTGCCTGAGCGATACCCTGCAGGTGGTGGCGTAACTCGGGAACGAGTAAGGCAGATCCTCCATGAGCCGCGTCGACATGCAGCCAGATACCTTCGTGATGGCAGGCGCTGGCGATTTCTTCCAGGGGGTCGAATAAGCCGGTTGGTGCTGCGCAGGCATTGGCGACAACGGCCATCACTGTGCGGCCAGCACGATGATGCGCCTTGATGCTCTCGCTAACCTGCGCACCGGCAACGCGTCCAAAGCGATCACAAGGCAGTGCGTGTACTGCGCGACTGCCAAGGCCAAGAATGGCAGCCGCCCGTGAGACGGAGACATGGGCGTTTGCCGGCGCGAGAATAATCACATTTTGCGGCATTCCATGCTGCCATACATCGGGAAAAATATGATGACGGGCCACCAGAAGGGCTGTGAGGTTCGCCAGCGAACCGCCATGAACAAGGATCGCGCCGGAGTCTTCGGGGGACCAGCCCACTTTTCCGAGCATCCACTCGGTGACCACCAGTTCGGCCGCTACCCCGGCGGCGCCCATCTCGAATAAAGACATGGCATTGTTGCTTACGCCATGCACCAGGTCGGCAATGGCGGAACCGATATCGGGAACCGCGCATTGGTGAGACATATAACCGGGATGGTGGAGCCGCGTTCCCTGATCCAGATACGCCTTAATGAATGCGGCTAATGTGCTGTCCGTCATTCCGCCAGCTTTAATGGACGTGCGCATGTTCAAGTCATTAATCAGCTTCTGCGGTGGAGTTTGTTTTAATACGGTTACTTCACCCTGCTGGGAGTCCTGGACATAGTCGTCCAGCACTTTGGCCACTGCGAGTACGGCATCAGCGAACTCACCTGCCCGCCAGCCGTGGTATCCCTCCTTGTGCATCATGCTACGCCCTCTTTCAACGTCGTCCGCGGGTTGCGCATCGTAATGCATCCCGGATGCACACCGAGTCCCATTGAGGCGTCAATAACGGCGCCATGCATGATGACAGCGGCGTCTGTCGTCAGCCACCACAGAATATCGGCGATTTCATCGGGGCGTATGAGCCGCCCCTTCGGGAGTTGAGCAATAAGTTCATCCGCTGATGCAGACGATAGAGGATCCAGCGTGCTTTGACGGAACATCGGCGTGTCAACAGCCCCGGGACAAACACAAAATACCTCGACGGGATCATGAACAAGTTCCGCCGCCCATTGCCTTGTCAGGAAGGCGATTGCCGCTTTGGTCATGCCGTCTGTATCCCTAAACCCCGGAAAGGCTGCTATTCCACCATCAACGCTTGAGAGCATGAGGATTTTCCCGTAGCCGCGTTTCAACATCCCTGGGAGAAACTGCCTGGTGAGCCAAAGTGGCCCCAGACAGTTGACTTGCGTGAATAATGCGTCCTGCTGATGCCGTTCTTCTATGCCAGCAAGCTCTACGGTTTTGGTTCCTAAAGCCGCGTTGTTTACAAGGATGTCGATTTCTGCGGGAATAGCGTCAACAAGCTGCAAAAGGCTTTCCCAACTGCCCTGATCGTAAGGTAAAGCTTGGGGGGGAATAGAAACAAGGGAAGACAAGGCGTTAATAAGTTCAAGCGCCCGATCCTCACCCCGATGATAGGTAAACCACACCTGATCACCTCTGCTGGCGAAGGCCCGGACTGTTGCAGCACCAATACCGCTGGAACCACCCGTAATTAAAATATTCCGGCTTTTTCCCGGCGTTGACGTTTCCGCATTCATCAGTTCAACTCCTCACAGCATAAAGTATCCGTTCTAATCAATGAAGCCTGATATTATTGTTTTGTATCTCTATCACCTGAGAAACTATTATGATTTATCGGGTTCAGCGTTTTTAACGCGGCATCAGACTCTAAAACAACCTGACTATCCCTTTAATATCAATTGAGTAGTTATGTTACAGTTTAATAA
>NZ_JAFMOS010000527.1 GCF_019049755.1 Rahnella perminowiae | reverse complement strand
ATCTAAATCACATAAGGATTCGCAAAGAGGCATGAAAACAAGAATTTGGCTCCTCTGACTGGACTCGAACCAGTGACATACGGATTAACAGTCCGCCGTTCTACCGACTGAACTACAGAGGAATCGTTGGAACGGGGCGAATAATAACGACTGCCCCGTGGCATGTCAAAGGGGAAACTGTATAAATGCGTGCGTTTGCTGGTACTTTAGCCAACTTGTTGAGAATAGAGTCAAAAAGGCCCGCTTTCATATTAAGTCAGGTCTTTTTCGGTCTTAACGCAATGCGCGACAAGCGCGGGTGAGCCGCTCGCAGGCTTCCTGCAACCGGTTGTCATCAATGGCATAAGCAATACGCAGATAACCCGGCGCTCCAAAAGCAGAACCCTGAAGCGTGGCAACGTGGCCTGATTGCAGCAAATAAGCGGCAAAATCTTCATCTGTCTTGAGAATATCACCTGAAGGTGTCGTTTTACCTGACATCCCCTGACAATTAGCGAAAACGTAAAATGCGCCCGGCGGCGCTTCGGCACTGAGGCCGTCAATGGCATTCACGCAGTTCATGATCAAGGCGCGGCGGTGCGTCAGGATGTCGATCCATTCTGCGATGAATTCATTGCCCTGTTCCAGAGCGGCAACAGTCGCGGCCTGAGAAATGGAGCTGGGGTTGGAAGTGCTTTGCGACTGCAAAATTTGCATGGCAGAAATCAGCCACGCGGGGCCGCCTGCATAACCCAAACGCCAGCCGGTCATTGAATAACCTTTAGAAACACCGTTTACGGTCAGGATACGTTCTTTCAGACGAGGCTCGACTTCGGCGAGTGTGGCGAAAATACCGGGCACAAAACAAATTTGTTCGTAGATGTCGTCTGCCATCACCAGCACCTGAGGATGCTCCAGCAAAACGGCGGCCAGTGCGTGGAGTTCGGCAGCTGAATAGACTGCACCGGTCGGATTGTTCGGGGAGTTGAGGATTACCCAACGTGTTTTCGGGGTGATTGCGGCGGCTAAAACTTCCGGCTGCAATTTCCAGCCATCACTTTCCAGACAATGAACAATCCGCGGTTCACCTTCCGACAGTGCCACCATATCCGGATAAGACACCCAGTAAGGGGCAGGAATAATCACCTGATCGCCAGACGAAACGGTGGCCAAAAGTGCGTTAAAAATGAGTTGCTTGGCGCCACTGCCCGCGATGACTTCGTCCGGGCGGTAACTGATCCTATTTTCACGCTTAAACTTAGCCATGATGGCTTGTTTAAGCGCGGCGGTACCGGCAACGGCAGTGTATTTTGTGTCACCTTGTACAATCGCGTCGATGCCGGCTTGCTTAATATGTGCGGGAGTATCGAAATCCAGCTCACCTTCGCCCAGGTTGATGACATCAGTACCCGCCGCGCTGAGCGCACGAACCTGGTCGGAAATCACCGCTGTCGGCGAAGGGCGCACACGACGCAAACGAGGTGCAAGAAATTCAGCAGACATTGTTTCCCCTGTATGAACAATAACAAAATTGTATTATGTGAATCATTAAAACCAATTTAAACTTACCATTCTTCTTTTTGCTTTGCTCATGATTTCTGCGTACTGAGCTGTATTTTACTGACGAAAATGGCAGGGCAGCGGGGTATTGCTGGCGATGAGCCTGCGGGCTGTCTGAACTTTTCATTTATATTTCAAGGTCGTCTTATGGCTTTTATTTTTGTTGCACATGACACACCTGAGCCATCGCTGTACGGCGCGATGGCGGCAATACTGGCGGCACAAAAAAATTTACCGCTGGCACATCTGCCGGTGAGCTGGGATACCGCACACTATCCTGATGCCTGTCAGCACGTCGTGGGTGAAGGGCAACTGGTCACCAGCGGGTTGCTTTGGGCAGAACGGCTGATTTTGCAAAGTGCCGGTAAGGTGATGAAGCTGGAGGAATTGCTGAAGACGTATGGCACCGGGGATATGGTGATCCCCCTCGGGCCAACGCAGATCATTCAGTTCACTCAAATGGCACGGCAGGTTCGCGAAAACGCGTTTGACTATGAATTGATTACGGTTGAGCGCGAAAATCAGGGGTATGTGTTCAGACGGCACGGACTGACGGGTGAAGCCGCCGGATACTGGTGGCGTGATCGTTATGGGCGCTGGATAAACCACGATACGCCGTCACAAACCCCCACTTCGCTGCGTATCGCGCTGGTCGGCGTGCAGTCCGAGCAGTGCACGACCTATCCGGCCACGCTCGCTGCGCTGGGTGATGCCGCGGATGCTTTATCCGTGTCGCTTGATATTGTATATGCCGCGCCCCAGGTGCTGGAAGATCATCTGCATGAGGTGATGGAAAACGTCGATGGCATTTTACTGCCGGGCGGCTCCGCGATGTGTAATGTGGCCGGACAGATTTGTGCCGCGCATTATGCCCTCAATCGCAATATTCCTGTTCTCGGGCTGTGCCTGGGCATGCAAACCATGACGACGGCCATCGTGCAGAACATGATGGGTTCTGCGAAAGCCAGTCTGGCGGAAGCGGATCCTGATGCTGATATTAAAACTTTTGTGCCGCTGACGGATATGCCAGCATTTCCGGTGCACCGCCTCGGGGATCATCGGATGCATTCCCGCCCCGGCAGCCGGTTGCATGATATTCTTGGCGATGAATTTATCGTGCGCTACAACCACCGTTTTCACCTTGCACCTGAACTGAAACCGGATCTGGAAAATCACGGATTACTGATCAGCGGGACCGATGCCACCGGCAAGATTGCTGACGGAATCGAATTCACACGCCATCCGTTTTACCTCGGCGTACAGGGCCACCCGGAGTTGTCATCACTGCCCGTGAAACCTCACCCGTTGCTGATAGCTTTTCTGCAAGCGGCGTCAGCACAGCACGGATAAATTAACGGCACCATGAGTAATCCCCGCCTTCAAAGACGGGGATTTTTGCTTAAAGTGGACTACTTCAGTGTGACGCCGGAACGCGGATCGGCGGCCAGACGGCGCAGTTCCTGCTCCACCAGCCCGATCACATCAGCTTGCAGATCACTCAGCGGGGCGCGGACATGGTGGCCATCAAAACCGCGCAGATTCATGGCCGCTTTCACCAGTTGAGGCTGACCGAAACGGCGGGCCAGCGCCCGGTACGGATACCACAGACGGTGCAGTTCGCGGGCTGTGCTGGCATCGCCGCTTTCCAGCGCACGATAGGTTGCCAGAATAATTTCCGGCAGTGCGCCGCTGTTTGTGGTGCTGATGCCGTCAAAACCACACATCATCGGCCCTAAAAATGCCAGATCGGAGGCGCAGAACAGGCGCAGACGCCCGCCAAGACGGCTGGCAATCTGATCGATGGCCGTCGGGTTCAGGTCACCTTGTTTGATACCCACCACGCCGTTGATGTCTGCCAGTTGCTCCAGCACTACCGGCGGCAACGTAATGCCGATGCCCGGTGCGTTATACACCAGAATTCCGGTGCGTGATAACGGTGCTATCTGTTTAAAGAAGCTGATAATTTGCGCGTCAGTCACTTCAGAAACAAACGGCGGCGTGACCATCGGCAGGCCACCCAGATTGCCTGCCAGTTGTGTTAAATCGCGCACGACGCGGGCATCTGAACCTGCGCTGCACAACATCACCGGCACGCGGTCGCCCACCACTTCCATCACATGGCGGAATAGCGTGGCGCGTTCGTCTGCGGTCATCGCCGGGAATTCCCCGTACGTGCCGCCAATCAAAATGCCGTCATAACCGAGGCCGATTACCCGCTCAATGTTGCGGGATAACCCGGCGAAATCAAACTCACCGCCTGCCGTAAAAGGCGTCACGGTAATATTAAAAATACCTTTCAGGCGCGCCTGACTTTCACTGATGTCTTTCATTTATTCAATTCCCATCATCTGGTTAAAAGCAAAATCAAAGTAAGGTCAGCGGACGATCCACTGTGCCGAGGGCGCGATAGCCGGTTTCAGTCACAACAATGGTTTCGCTAACGCCAACGGTGAATTCGCCGTAAATGCGCAATGCGGGCGGAATGTGGAAGGTCATGCCTGGCTGTAATTCGGTGGTGATGCCGCTGTAAAGGCTGAGGATCGCGCCTTCGCCCCAGTCCGGTGCGAACGAAATACCAATCGAATAACCGGTGCGTTTTTTGAAGTTGTCTGTGTAGCCAGCGCGGTCGATAACGGCCTGACAGGCCAGATGCGGCGCTTCGCATGTCGCGCCCGGGCGGATGGCATCGAGTGCAGCCTGCAACGCTTCCTGACACACTTTTTCCATTTCCAGCGCCACGGCTGGCGGTTTGCCGAGCCAGGCGGAGCGCATCAGGGCCGCGTGATAACGGTCGTGAGCGGCAGCCATTTCAAGGAAAATCGGGTCACCCTCGACGATTTTACGACGACGCCATGTACCGTGCGGCACACCGGTGCGCGGGCCACTGGAGACCAGCGGTTCCATGCCCATATATTCGGAACCGGCGGCAATCGCCGCGCCCATCATCGCAGAAACCAGATCGTTTTCTGTCGCACCGGCGGCAATCGCCGCGCGGCCTGCCAGCATGCCGGCGTCAACGTAACGGGCGGCGTGCGCCATTTTTTCCAGTTCTGCGGCTGATTTCACGGCACGCAGTTGTTCGATAACACCAGCCGCATCGTGGATCGTGCCGATTGCAGCCTGTAAGGCTTCGTATATTGCGATCGGCAGGAACCAGCCGCGTTTATCGATACCGATCCGGCTCTTCATCCAGCCACGCGCTTTCAGCACATCGAGCAGGAAATTCACCGGATTATCGCCATCGGTGTAAATCGCCGCATCGCGGATAAAGGTGTTGGAGATGAAGTTGAAATACTCCAGCTGGCGGATAACGAAAACCGGATCGCCTTCCACCGGCAGTACCAGCGTCTGGAAAGTGTAATAGCCCGGTGTTTGCTGGCCTGTCAGGTAAAAGATGTTTTCCGGCCCGGTGATCACCATCACGTCCAGACCGGCTTTCACCAGTAACTGACGCGCCTTCGCCATGCGCTGCCGATATTCTTCTTCGTGAAACGCAGATTCTGCGCCTGGTACGATGCGGCCCGTATCGGGTAATGATGTTGCTGTCATTGTTCAAACTCCTGAATGAATTCTGTACGGGAAGGGGTGAAGTGGATACCCAGCCCCGCGCCCGGCGGGCTGCTGAGTAATCCCTGATGATAGGAAAGGCCGTGAACCGGGTCGTTGCCCAGTCCGTCGGCACCGTAAAGTTCGGCGTAAGCAGGCTGGCAGGCTCGGGCGACGTGCAGTGCGGCGGCGGTAGCGGCACCGCCTTCGTTCATCTGACCAATCATGAATGGCACGCCCGCTGCCGTAAGACGTCGTGCGGCAGCCATTGTCGGCGCAATGCCACCCATTTTGACCAGTTTGAGATGTGCCATAATCTTACCGTTCAGCCGCAAAATGCGTTCTAAATCTGCCTCGCTGCTCATGCTTTCATCGAGCATCAGTGGCACCGGGCTGGCTTCGGCCAGCGCCGGATAATAGTGCGCATTCGCGTCAGAAACCGGCTGTTCGAGATAACTCATTTCAAACTTCGCCAGCGAGATTAAATGGCTGCGGGCCGCTTCCGGCTGCCATTGGCCGTTGGCATCTGCGGACAAACTGATTTCGTGCCCGAAACGTCGGCGCAGCGCACTGAGCCGTGCTTCATCTTCTTCGAACGAAGCCACGCCGACGCGCAGTTTAAGCTGTGTAAAACCGCGATCCACATACGCCGTCGCCTGTTGCAGCATCTGCGCCATCGGCGTCCAGAACAGCGTCTGGTTGGTGTGATAACTCACTGTTTCGCTATTATCTGCGCCGGCCAGTTGCGCCACGCTGATGCCTTCCTGACGCGCGATCAGATCATGCAGCGCGATATCCAGCAACATGCGTGTCGGTGCCAGAAAATCCGTCAGCCGTTGCGGCAGATTGAGCAAAATTGTGCTGGCAGGCTGACTGAGATCCAGTTGCTGCAACGCACGGATCGCATCACTCAACACCCGTTCGGCGCTGTAACCATTGAGATAAGCCATGTTGATGCGCACTTCGCCCAACCCGTTGAAGTTTTTGTCTTCAAGCAGCAGATACAAGGTGTCCAGCCCCGGCACACGGCCCGACGAGGCGGTATAAAGTTGCAGATGCGGATACCGCAGGTCGGCGCGATATAAGGTCGCTTTCACTGTTTTCCCCTCAGCGTTTGAGCATTTTTAAGGCGACATCGCAGTAAATTTTGCTGCCTGCCACGAATTCATCGATGGGGATAAATTCATCAGGTTTATGCGCGACGGCCAGCGAACCGGGGCCGATGATGATGCCTTTAGTGCCCAGACTGCGAAAATGCACCAGATCGCATCCCCCCTGAAAACCGAACGGTCCGGGTTCAGGATTGCCCTGCGCGGCGCAGGCTTCAACGCCCGCCCGCACAATCGGATCGTCAGAATCGGTTTCGGTCGCACCGCCGGTGGTCGGTTTGTAGGTGAGTATTTCGCTGCGCACACCGAATTTTTCCTGCGCCAGTTGCAGTAAATCCTGAATTTCCTGTTTCACGGCGTTCTCGTCTTCGCCCGGCACCATCCGTCGGTCGAGCAATAATTCGCAGGCGCCCGGCAGCACGTTATCGGCATGTCCGCCGCTAATGCGCGTGACCGTCAGGCTGGCGTTACCGACCAGCGGATGGCAGCGACAACGCACGGTATGTTCATGCGTTTCTTCCACCAGACCGAGCAGTTGCGCGGTACGGAAAATAGCGTTCTCCCCCAGCTCCGGTGTGCCGGAATGCGCGGTGACGCCATGAACGCGAACCAGCGGACGTAAACTGTCTTTGTGTGCCGAGTATGTGGTGTTGGAGGTCGGTTCGCCGATCACCACGTAATCGATATGCGCCGGAGCTTCACGCACATAAAACTTCGCGCCTTCGCTGGCGACTTCTTCGTCGGCGACAAAAATCGCCATCAGTGTGCCGCTCCAGTCATTGCGGTTGGCCGCGAGCCATCGCATGGCTTCGATCATGGCGATCAGCGGGCCTTTAGCGTCGCAGGCTCCGCGGCCATACAACCGCCCGTCGCGTTCGGTGAGGGTAAACGGATCCTGCTGCCAGCCTTCACCGGCCGGTACGACGTCGAGGTGGGTGTTAAAGGCAAAGCACGGGCCGTTGCCGTTTGCCAGCCTGCCGATCACGTTGGTGCGTCCCGGTGCGTACTCGCTGAGCGTCATGTCGAAGCCGATGTCGCTCAGCATGGCGCTGATAAGCTCTGCTGCCTCGTGTTCACGTCCCGGCGGGTTTTCGGTATTGATCGCCACCAGTGCGGCAAGATCGCGTTTCATTCTGCTGATATCGGGCGATGAAAGACTCATCGGTGTCTCCTGAAAAACAGTTTTGTGGCAAAAGTCAGATCCCTGGTGAGGGCGCAATAAATGTTTTGGGGGTGCTGAAAAGGATCAATGCAAGATTTGATCTAAGAAACGTTGTGCCCGCAGGCTGACATCGCCGCCGAAGAATTTTTCGCCGGTCGCGTTTTCGATGATTTCGCCGTTTTCCATAAAGACGATGTGATTGGCTGCACGTTTCGCGAAGCCCATTTCATGCGTGACCACAATGCTGGTCATGCCTTCGGCGCTGAGATCGGCCATCACGTCGAGCACTTCGCGGATCATTTCCGGGTCAAGCGCAGAGGTGGGTTCATCAAACAGCATCAGTTTGGGTTTCATTGCCAGAGCACGGGCAATGGCAACACGTTGCTGCTGGCCGCCGGAAAGTTCATCAGGGAACGAATCGGCTTTATCAGGAATTCGTACTTTGCCGAGCAGTTCCAGGGCCTGTGCCCCGGCTTCACTGCGGCTGACGCCCAGCACGGTCATCGGCGCGAGCATGATGTTTTCGGCCGCCGTCAGATGGGAAAACAGTTCGTAGTTCTGGAACACCATGCCGATGTCACGGCGTAATTTATGCGGCTCGATACTGGCGTGGGTGATGTCCTGATTGCGAAAGAAAATCGAACCCCCCTGGATCGGCTCCAGCAAATTGATGCAGCGTAGCAGGGTAGATTTGCCTGAACCTGACGGACCAATCAGCACCACGGTTTCGCCCTGAACCACATTCAGGGAACAGTTTTTAAGAACGTGTTGTGCGCCAAAATGTTTATCGACGCCGATGATTTCCAGAACCGGTTTGGATTGACTCACGGACTTCTCCTCAGTTTGGCGTGCTGCTGCGCAGCAGGCGTTCAGTCAGTGACAGCGCGGGTTTTTTGCGTTTTTTCGGATCAAGCGAACGCTCCAGCCAGGCCTGTCCGACCATGAAAACGGAAGTCAGCACCAGGTAGTAAATACCTGCGGCGCAGAGTGCTTCGAAATATCGGAAGCTGGCGCTGGCGGTCTGATTGGCGATGAGCAGCAGTTCCTGTACGGCAATCACCGACACCAGTGCGCTCGACTTCAGCATGCTGATCATCTGATTGCCCATCGGCGGCAGCACGATGCGCGCGGCCTGTGGCAACACAATCTTGCGCATGATCTGGCCCTGAGTCATGCCGAGCGCCATCCCCGCCGTTCGCTGCCCGCTGCGCACGGCCTGTAAGCCGGAGCGTAAAATCTCCGCCATATACGCCCCTTCATTTAAGGACAGCGCCATCACCGCACAGGTGAAAGCGGAGAAGCGCAGGCCGAAGGTTGGCAGAACGTTGTAAACGAAAATAATCTGGAACAGCACCGGTGTGCCGCGAAACAACCAGAGATAGAAGAAGGCCAGAACGGATCCCGCCCTGAAGCGGGATTCCTGCAGCAGGGCCAGCACCAGCCCCGCAATAATGCCAAAGAACAGCGAGCACACCGTTAATAACAAGGTCATTAATGCGCCCTGAAAGAACGCCGGTGAGAACAGGTATTGCCAAACAAGATCAAGTGACATGAACTTTCCTCAATGTCAGGGCAACGCTTTACTTAACATTACGGTTTCAGAAAATGGACACCGAAGCCGGGAACTGCCATTTGCTGATGATTTTTTGATAAGTTCCGTCTTTCACCACGTCCTGAAGGCCTTTTTCCAGCAGCGATTTCATTTCGGTATCGCCTTTACGCACGGCAAAACCGATGTGCGTGTCTGCTTCAAACTCAGCACCGACGGCTTCGAAGGTATCGCCTTTTTCGCTCAGCAGTGCCACAGCACCCGGCGTTGACAGGAATTCTGCATCAGCACGTTTTTGTGCCACTGCGACGGCAGAATCCGTGGCAGCCGGGAAGGTCAGCACGGTCAGCGCCGGTTTTTTAGCATCCAGACATTTCTGGTTGTCTGCACGCGCCTGACTTTCTTCAATGCCGCCCAGCGTCACGGCGATGTTTTTGCCGCACAGGGACAAATCACGACCGGTGATTTTTTCCGGATTGCCTTTCGCCACAATGACGCGGCTGCCGATTTTCAGGTACGGCACAAAATCCACCTGCTCAGAACGGGTCGGGTTGATGTACATCGCTGAGTTGATGATATCGAGACGTTTACCCTGCAACGCGGGGATCAGTCCTTTGAACTCCATCGACATCGGTTCCGGTGTCAGCGCCAGTTTTTCCGACAGGGCGGTGATGAGATCGATATCAAAACCGCTCAGCTTGCCGTCTTTCGTAAATTCAAACGGCATGAACGTGGCGGCGGTGCCATACGTCAGATGACCTTTACTGACCAGCGCCGGCGCAGCAGCCTGGCTGAACAACGGAGCACTCAGGCAAATAGCGGCCAGAGAGACGGCGGCATATCGACGCAAAAAAGCTTTTTTTGACATGACAGACTCCAGTTTCCCATGAGCAGGATTGCTCTTTGTGTCTCATTAAATACAATTAAATTTGTGAGTCAAGGCTCTTTTTTGGTGCATTAATTGCACGATTTGGGGGATTTATAACCAGACTTCACCATCCTCAAGGCTTGTGATATTGTACAAACCTAAACAACAAATACTTTCAGGTGTTGCTATTCCATGACCCAATCTACGACAGCCAGCGGAAGGCGTCTGGCAAACCAAATCCTTGACCTGATACGTGAAGCAAAATTTGAGCCAGGTCATCATCTCAGGGAGCAACAACTGGCTGATATGCTCGGTGTTTCACGTACGCCGGTGCGTACTGCCCTGAAATTACTGTGTGAGTTAGGAATTATCGAAGCGCGACGCAATCAGGGTTTTTTCCTGCTGAAAGCCTTCGACGAACTTCAGCGCATCAGCATTGATATCCCTGCCAGTAATGATCAGGATTTATACGAGCAACTGGTCAAAGACCGTATCGCCGGAAAGTTGCCGGATTCCCTGACGCAGACGGAAATCGCCCAGCGCTATGACGTTGATCGTGGTGTGCTGGCGCGCACGTTGCTGCGTCTGGCGGAAGACGGGTTGATCGCCCGCAACAAGGGGCATGGCTGGTCATTCTTACCGACCCTGAATACCGATGTAGCGCTGAGTAACGGCTACGGATTCCGTCTGATGATTGAGCCAGGCGCGCTAATGGCGGCAGGTTATCACGCCGATAAAAGCGCGCTGCGCCGCTTGCGGATGCAGCATATTTATCTGATTACTCATCCGGATATTCTGGCCGTTGATGGCCGTCAGATTTTCGAAACGGACGCCACCTTCCATGAAATGCTGGCGGAGTTCAGCGGCAATATTTTTGTTTTACAGGCTATTCAGCAGCAAAACCGGCTGCGCCGCCTGCTGGAGTTCGGCAGTTACACCAATAAACAGCGTGTGCGCGAATGGTGCGAGGAGCATGTCGCGATCATCGACGCCGTGCTGGAAGGGCGGATGGAAGCGGCGGCGGACATGATGCGCAGCCACCTGCAATCGGCTTATCAGATGGTGCTTAACAAAGTCGGTAAAGTGGGGTGAGCCGCTGTTTTTGTCTTACATAAACAAGAGGAAAAAGTGATGGATTTGGGTATCCAGGGCCGCATGGCGCTGTGGCGGCGTTTCTTGCCAGTCAGCAGACGTCATATATGACCGGTTCGGTGATCCGCGTCGATGGCGGCATGATCCCGTCAATATAAACGCTACGTCAGGAAGTGATGCTGCGAATCTGTTTCGTGGCATCGCTGTTATTAAACCTGCTAATTTTTAAAGATAACCTATAAGTCTGCATGATATTGGTGCAGGTCTCTTTTGCAGCCGTATGTCATGATCCTCCGTTTTATCCCCGCCCTCTGTCGCCTATTTTTCCCGTGTAATAGTTTTCTCTTATATTTTCGTGGATTAGCACCAGTAATGGGGAATTTTTAATTCACGTGCCGGAGATTGGCGTAAATCTTGCTTTTATTAGTCACACTTATTATTCACATCAACAACGACCGCCCAGGGTTATCCCTTTCGCGTAAGATGGAGACAGAGATGAATCTCAGACGTCTGAAGTACTTTGTGAAAATCGTCGATATTGGCAGCCTGACGCAGGCTGCTGATGTTCTGCACATCGCCCAACCGGCATTAAGCCAGCAACTGGCGACGCTGGAAGGGGAATTGCAGCAACAATTGCTGATTCGCACTAAGCGCGGCGTCACTCCCACCGAAGCCGGTAATATTCTTTATTCGCATGCGCAGGCCATTTTGCGTCAGTGTGATCAAATCCACAGTGCCGTAAACAACGCCGGACAATCGCTTAGCGGACAGGTTTCCGTCGGTCTTGCGCCGGGCACTGCTGCCTCCGGGCTGGCGCTGCCGCTGTTGCAGGCAGTTCGCAAACAACATCCGGGGATTCTGTTGTATCTCAACGAGAATTTCGGCACTGCCCTGGGGGATCTGGTGATTAACGGGCGTATGGATATGGCGGTTTTTTACGGTTCCGGCATCGCTTCCGGGCTGAGCAGTCAGCCACTGATGAAAGAAGATTTGTATCTCGTCGGGGCACACTCCGTGCCGAATCCGGGGAAATATGTCGAACTGAGTGATGTGGCAAAGCTAAACCTGTTTATGCCGCGCTCACATAATATTACCCGCCGTCTGGTGGATGATGCGATGGCGGTACGCCGTTTAAGTGCCAATATCATTGGTGAAATTGAATCTTCAGCCACACTGACCGCCGCCGTCGCCAGCGGACTGGGTGCCACTATTTTGCCTGAATCTGCGGCCCGTGCCATGACCGGCCCGGCCAAAGCCTGGATGTCATGTATCAGCGGCCCGGCAATTCAGGTTCCGCTGTCGCTCTGCGTTTGTGAAACGCTGGCATTATCGCAGGAAGCCATGGCGGTGAAAAAAATCCTGTTGTCTCTGGTCTTTGAGCAGACCGCGCCGGTGATGGAACCGATGTTAGTGGCGAGCTGATAGTTTACGACGACCTCCCCTGAAAAGGGGAGGCGTAAAGCCAGAAAACCACATCCGGACGTCTGCTCCTGAGAAAGAAAATCGCCATTTAAGCTGAAACGTTCAACTCACTATCAGCACGGGCATTTACCCATCTTCCCCCCTTCGCTCGGGAACCGCGCCTCCAGACATCGCCGGTGGAATTCACGTTCAGTCATCGGTGTCATTTCCGGATGTCTGACGGCCATGTGGCGGACATAATTCTGATAATCCTGCACGCCGACCATCAGGCGAAAACTCTGTGCGGTACGTTTTATCGCCAGCCTCAGCCAGCCGGCCACATTGTGTGGTTTTGGCTGCACCGTGAATAACGGCTGACAGCGGATAACCTGTAACACCGCAGGCCGCGGTGTTTTGAATAATGCTCTTGAATCAGACATGGCGGGCCTCACGACGTTGTACAACAGCGGTTTCATGCACTGTCGGCGTGTCTGATTGCAGCGCACGGCGGATCACGAAGCAGGCCGAAATCAACATGGTGACCGCTACCAGCATGAAGAATCCACACAGAAGGGCATTGATCTGATTGTTCAGTACGATGGTGTGCATGTCCGCCAGCGTTTTGGCGGGTTTAATGATTTCGCCGCTGTCGATACCGGCACCGAATTTCTTCGCCTGCGCCAGGAAACCAATCGATGGTTTTTCGTGGAAAATCTTCTGCCAGCCTGCGGTCATCGAGGTGATAAACAGCCAGATAGTGGGCAAAATGGTGACCCATGCATAGCGCTGCTTCTTCATTTTAAACAACACCACCGTGCCCAGAATCAACGCCATCGAAGCCAGCATCTGGTTGCCGATACCAAACAATGGCCACAAGGTATTAATGCCGCCTAGCGGGTCGACGACGCCCTGATAAACGAAGAAGCCCCAGCCTGCAACCGCGACGGTAGTTCCGGCGAAGGTACCAATCCACGAGCGGTTATTGGCTAAAGAAGGCACCGCGACACCCACCAGATCCTGCACCATAAAGCGGCAGGCGCGGGTACCGGCATCCACGGCGGTAAGAATAAATAAGGCTTCGAACAGGATAGCGAAGTGATACCAGAAGGCCATCATCGCACGACTGTTGAACACATCGGTGATGATGTGAGCCATCCCGACGGCGAAGGTAGGCGCGCCACCTGCGCGGGAAAGGATTGACTGCTCGCCGACATCTCTGGCGATTTGCGTCAAAATTTCCGGCGTGATCACAAAGCCCCAGCCGTTAATCACCTGCGAGGCGCTTTCTACCGTGGTCCCGATCAGGGCCGCCGGAGAGTTCATGGCAAAATACACACCCGGGTCGATAACGGATGCACAAATCAGCGCCATGATCGCCACGAAGGATTCCATCAGCATCGCACCGTAGCCGATAAAGCGGATATGACTTTCGCGCTCAATCAGTTTCGGTGTGGTGCCGCTGGAGACCAGCGCATGGAAACCTGAAATCGAACCGCAGGCGATAGTGATAAACAGGAACGGGAACAGGCTGCCGGAAAACACCGGACCGCTGCCGTCGATAAAGCGCGATACTGCAGGCATTTTCATCTCCGGCATGGCAAAAACAATGCCTACGGCCAGCCCGGCAATAACCCCGATTTTCAGGAATGTGGAGAGGTAATCGCGCGGTGCCAGCAGCAGCCAGACCGGCAATACCGAGGCGATAAATCCATAGATCACCAGCACCCAGGTCAGGGTGGTGCCGTGCAGGGTAAAGAACGGTCCCCAGAACGGATCTGCGGCAACATTGCCGCCGTAAATGATGGCGAGCATCATCAGCACAAAACCAATCACCGACACTTCAGCGATTTTCCCCGGACGCAGAAAACGCATGTAGATGCCCATGAACAGGGCAATCGGAATGGTTGCGGCGATGGTAAACAGTCCCCACGGACTGTCGGCCAGTGCTTTGACCACCACTAACGCCAGCGCGGAAAGGATGATGATCATCACGCCCAGCGCGCCGAGCATAGTGATAACGCCCGCGAAGTTCCCCAGTTCCTGTTTGGCCATTTCCCCCAGAGAGCGGCCATCGCGGCGGGTAGAAATGAACAGTATCAGGAAGTCTTGTACCGCACCGGCCAGCATCACGCCGACCAGGATCCAGATCGTGCCCGGCAGAAAACCCATTTGTGCGGCGAGGATCGGGCCGACCAGCGGACCGGCTCCGGCGATGGCCGCGAAATGGTGGCCGAACAAGACCCATTTATTGGTCGGTACGTAATCCAGCCCGTCATTGTGACGCTCGGCCGGAGTCATGCGTTTGTCGTTGAGTTCAAAAACTTTTTCAGCAATAAACAGGCTGTAGAAGCGGTAAGCAATGCTGTAACAGGCAATAGCGGCAACCACCAGCCAGAGAGCATTAACATGTTCGCCACGGCTGAGGGCCAGCATCCCAAAGGCAAAAGCCCCGATTAACGCCACCACCAGCCAGGTTATCCCGGACTTGACGCTTTTCATGATGTACAACTCCTTATGAGGGGTCCGGTGAGAGCCCGCCACTTTTTATGTCGAGAGTGTGATGTGCAGAGGTAGGGGTCGCCTGGTTATATTTGGTTGCGACCTTGTTAAATTATTGTTCAAAAATAATGTTTTTAAACAGAAAAGTATGAAGTTAAAGATGAAAATGTGATGCGGCTGACGCTTTGCGCAAACCAGACGGGGCGAATAA
>NZ_JAFMOS010000636.1 GCF_019049755.1 Rahnella perminowiae | reverse complement strand
CGCCTGCGTGCGCTTTACGCCCAGTAATTCCGATTAACGCTTGCACCCTCCGTATTACCGCGGCTGCTGGCACGGAGTTAGCCGGTGCTTCTTCTGCGAGTAACGTCAATCACCACACGTATTAAGTGTGATGCCTTCCTCCTCGCTGAAAGTGCTTTACAACCCTAAGGCCTTCTTCACACACGCGGCATGGCTGCATCAGGCTTGCGCCCATTGTGCAATATTCCCCACTGCTGCCTCCCGTAGGAGTCTGGACCGTGTCTCAGTTCCAGTGTGGCTGGTCATCCTCTCAGACCAGCTAGGGATCGTCGCCTAGGTGAGCCATTACCTCACCTACTAGCTAATCCCATCTGGGCACATCCGATGGCGTGAGGTCCGAAGATCCCCCACTTTGCTCTTTCGAGGTCATGCGGTATTAGCTACCGTTTCCAGTAGTTATCCCCCTCCATCAGGCAGTTTCCCAGACATTACTCACCCGTCCGCCGCTCGCCGGCAAAGTAGCAAGCTACTTCCCGCTGCCGCTCGACTTGCATGTGTTAGGCCTGCCGCCAGCGTTCAATCTGAGCCATGATCAAACTCTTCAATTAAAAGTTCGATTTGCTTAAACACGTTAAGCGGTGCTCAGAGATTACTTCGTAATAATTCACTAAATGAATTACTGCTTGGTCACTCTAAGACTTGATATTTTTTGCCACCGAAGTGGCTGATATCGTCTTGTGAGTGCCCACACAGATTGTCTGATAAATTGTTAAAGAGCATGCCGCGGTTCGCAAGGAATCTTATGCGGCGCGGGAGGCGTATATTACGTTTTCCCGCTGAAGAGTCAAGAGATTATTCATTCGAACATTCTTCTTTTTCTCTTCCTGGCCAGGCGACTTGTCAGTCGTTGTTCCCGGTCAGTGGAGGCGCATTATAGGGAGTTCTCAGAAGCCCGCAACCCCTAAAATACAAATAATTTACTGACCGCTGAATCTTTCATCAAATGCCGTTTAAAGCGGCAATTCCTGGATACTTCTGAAGCCATATGCTTGTAAAACAGGCAGCAAACTTTGCGCTTCTGCAGTCATCGCCATGCAATAAGCGACACACTCGATTTCCACATCGGCTTTTTTTACCGGGACCGGCACATGAGAAGTCTCAATTAGCCAATGTGCGCGCCTCGCAATCGCAGAACCCGAGTCGATCATACGCGTGCCATCGGGCAAAACCTGTGACAGCTCCTGCGAAAGCAACGGGAAATGGGTGCAACCTAACACCACCGTGTCGGGCGGTTCACGTAAACGCAGCCACGGATGCAGGATTTTCTTTATTGCGACTAACGAAACCTCTTCGCCATGCAGCTTCGCTTCTGCCAGTTCCACCAGTTCCGCAGAACCCAGCATCAGAATCTGACAATCCGTCGCAAAGCGAGCAACCAGGTCATGAGTATAAGGACGCTGAACTGTCGCACGAGTCGCCAGCAATCCGACCACGCCATTACGGGTTAATTTAGCCGCAGGTTTGATGGCGGGGACAACCCCGACAACAGGGCAACTGAATTTAGCGCGTAATGCAGGAAGGGAAACGGTACTCGCGGTATTACAGGCGATGACAATAACAGAGAGGGGATGACGTTTTGCGACAGCGCTGACAATTTCAACCACACGCTCAACGATAAACGCTTCGGATTTCTCCCCGTAGGGGAACGCCACATTATCGAAGGCATATATATAGTGCAGGTCCGGCAACATTTGCCGGACCTCATCATAAACCGATAACCCGCCGACGCCGGAATCGAAAACCAGCACTGTCGGGCGATCAGGCACTTGGGTTGTATCAGAAGGTATAGCTTCCAGTAAGGTTGTACTCACGTCCTGGTGTTTCGTAGCCATAAACCGTCTCGTAATCTTTATCAAAGAGGTTGGCAATTCTACCACGAACCGTGAGATGTGACGTTACCGGATATGACACCGCAAGATCCCAAAGACTCACGCCTCCCAGACGTACATTTTCACTGGTGTTGTAATTCTTATCGTATCGTTCACCCAAATACTGATAATTGAGCGACCAGTCAAAATCAGCGACTGTCCAGTCGAGCTGATATTTCGCCTGCTGTTTAGCGCGGCGTAATAAAATCTCGTTGGTTTCAGCATTGCGGGGATCTAAATATTCCAGTGTGACCTGATGCCTCAACGGGCCAGTATCGAAAGATCCGGTCCATTCAACCCCCTTGATTGTTGCCTTATCGACATTGTAATAACCGGATTGCTGATTGTCGTAACTGATCATCTGATCGATGTCATTACGATAAGCGGACAAACGCCAGTTTAATGGCCCGGTCAGGCCTTCCAGCCCACCTTCCCATTCTTTACTTTCTTCAGGCTTAAGATCGGCATTACCGCCAAAACTGCCATATAGCTGCCCCAGATTAGGCGCTTTAAAGGCTGTCCCGTAAGACGCAATCAAACGATAGCCGTCAATAAACTCCCAGGCAGCACTACTTTGCCAGGTACCATGTGAACCAAACTGTGAGTTATCGTCATTACGCACTGCGCCTTCAAAAGTGAAATCGCTCACTTTTTGCTGAGCTGTCGCGTATACACCCGTGTTTCGTTGGGTGTAGCCATCGGTAATATAATTGGTGCCTGGCTGAGTGCTGAGTTTCTGCCAGTCAGCGCCAGCGCTGAGGGTCCCCTGCCCTACCTGGAAAGTATTCCCCCATTGCAGGTTGTATTGATCCGAATCGTCCAGCGTTGCAGAAGCGGAATACGGACCGTATTTCGGGTCATAATTATAGTCTTTAGTATTGCTGTAGCTTCCGCTGATTTGCGTCGAATAGATCCCTTGCTGGAAGCGCAACCCGGTATCGTAAGTCCGGCTGTATAACTGGCGCGTGTCAGGCAACGCATCACTGTGTGCCGGGTCTGCGTAACTGTATGTTCCGTCATAGGCCGTGCGGTTATCAAAACCGTATGCGCGGGCAAAACCGCTGAACTGATCATTGAACTGATGCTCAAGACCTGCCCAGAGTGTCTTACTCATGAAGCCATCACGATCGGGCTGACGCGGATCACCGTAAGTATCCGGCAGATTCGCCACCACATCGGTCCCTTTTGTATAGGTATAGTTCCCCGCCAGCGTCAGAACCGTATTCTCACCGAGTTTCTGCTGCGTTGAGCCATCATAAGTCTGATAGCCATTTGATCCGATACCGGCTGTCAAAGTCGTGCCTAATTTATCGCGCGTGGTAATGATGTTAACCACGCCACCAATGGCATCGGAACCATAAACTGCGGAGCGTGGGCCACGAATAAACTCAATACGCTGAACAAGAGAAATAGGGATCTGACTGATATCCACCGCGCCGGAAATACCCGCCTGGTTAAGACGCACGCCATCCATCAGCACTAATGTGTGACTGGCATTCGTTCCGCGAACGAATAATGAAGTCTGCTGGCCCATTCCGCCGTTCTGAGCAATATCCACGCCTGGTAAACGACGCAATACATCAGCTACGGATTTGGACTGCCATCTGTCAATATCTTCACGCGTGACGATATCCGTCGGCGCTAATACAGAAGAAACAGGTTGTGGAAAACGGTTGGCAGTAACGACCATGTCATCGCTGCTGTTTGTGGAAGTGTTGTCCTGCGCCCACCCTGAAAAAGCCGTGACGGATAATGCCGTCAGCAGCACATGCTTTTTAATTGTCATAAATCGAGCATCCAAACTTAATTGGCGGATGCCGCAGAGGATCACCGACGGTATTTCGCGACGACGATGATTAATGCGACGTAACATCGGCAGGTCTTCGGACTTAGGATTTGCAGGCTAATTAATTACATCGTAATCAATTAAAATATCCGCACCGGGCGATGACTTCCCATTTCCTCTTCCCTCTTGCCTTTATATAAAAAGGGAAAGAGAAAAAAGAAACAGTGTCTGCATAATAAAGAATGCTATCGCCGTGATTTCCCCATACCGCTGCGCGCCAGTTCCGGATTCACACCGGATTCCCTTTTAACTCAGTCAATGAGGCCGAAACGCAATCCTACGATCAACCCATTTGGAAATCCAGACATCCGTAATGTCGGATGAACTTTCCTGATATAAATACAACAAAGGTAGACATAGGGGAGACTTTCCCTACAATCCCCCGCAAAGTTTGCCCATTTACTTCCTGTTAGACGAGATAACCGATGACGCCTGAAAACCTGCCCATTGAACACTACGACGACCAGCTGGCGGAAAAGACCGCACGTCTCACGGCGATGATGTCGCCTTTTAATGCGCCGCAGCCTGACGTTTTCCGTTCTCCTGTCAGCCATTACCGTATGCGCGCCGAGTTCCGCGTCTGGCATGATGAAGGCGATTTGTACCACATCATGTTCGATCAGCAGACCAAAGCCCGCGTGCGTGTGGATCAGTTCCCGATCGCCAGCGAATTGATTAACCGTCTGATGCCAGTGCTTATCGCGGCCATCAGGCAGGATCCGGCATTGCGCCGCAAGATTTTTCAGATCGACTATTTATCGACCCGCAGCGGCAAAATCATCGCCTCGCTGCTTTACCACCGTAAGCTTGATGACGAATGGCAGCAGGCTGCCAGTACTCTGCGCGACCACCTGCGCGCCGAGGGATTTGATATCCATCTGATTGGCCGTGCCGCCAAAACCAAAATCATGCTCGACCAGGATTATGTCGACGAGGTCCTTCCGGTGGCTGGCCGCGATATGATTTATCGTCAGGTGGAAAACAGTTTCACCCAGCCAAACGCTGAGATGAATATTCAGATGCTGGAATGGGCGCTGAAGGCCACGGAAAACTCGACCGGCGATTTGCTTGAGCTTTACTGCGGTAACGGCAACTTCTCGCTGGCTCTGGCGCGTAACTTCCGCCGGGTGCTGGCAACAGAAATCGCCAAGCCTTCCGTGGCTGCGGCACAATTCAACATTGCAGCTAACCAGATTGATAATGTGCAAATTATCCGCATGGCGGCTGAAGATTTTACCCAGGCGCTCAATGGGGTGCGCGAATTCCGTCGTCTGCAGGAGGTGGATTTAAGCGGATATGAATGCAACACGATTTTTGTCGATCCGCCACGCAGCGGACTGGATGACGAAACCGTGAAAATGGTCGCGGGCTACGAACGTATTCTTTATATCTCCTGCAATCCGGAAACACTGTGTGCAAATCTGGAAACCCTGAGCAAAACGCACCGCGTCACGCGTCTGGCGTTGTTTGATCAGTTCCCGTACACCCACCATATGGAATCGGGTGTGCTGCTGGAAAAATTCTGACAGCGAATGGAAAAACAAAAACGGGCACCTTCTGAGTGCCCGTTTTTATATCATTCCGTTATCCACAATATTATAAATAAACACGCATATATTCTGACAGACACAGGATAGCCATCGCCTGCCCGTAAGGCATTGAGGTCAGCGCGATTTCACGGTAAAAATCGAGATCGTTACCCATCGCCGTACCGAATGACGTTTGCGTCAGTTCCCCTGCGGGATTGATGTGCTTAATTACACCCTGAATGGCTTTTTCCGCTACCGGCGCATATGACGCGTCAATATAACGTTTACGCACGGCTTTCAGAATGCCGTAGGCGAAACCGGCAGTCGCTGAGCTTTCAAGATAAGACTGCGGGTCATCAAGCAGCGTATGCCACAAACCGCTATCGTCCTGACATTTTGCCAGCGCACTGACCTGACTTTCCAGCACCTGCAATAAATAGCGGCGGGTGGCGTTGTTTTCCGGCAAATCCACCAGTTCAAGAAATTCCGGGATAGCAATCGTCAGCCAGCTGTTACCGCGCGCCCAGCGGGCCTGAGCAAAGTTATGATGGCCGTCAAATGTCCAGCCGTGGAACCACAGACCAGTCTCGCGATCCATGAGATATTGCACGTGCATCAGGAACTGATACGTCGCTTCTTCGACAAACTCCGGGCGACCCAGCAATGTACCGATTTTCGCCAGCGGCAGCACGCTCATCATCAGCGTGTCGTCCCACATTTGCTGATGATTTTCGTTATTATAAACAATGTGCTGCATCGCACCTTTGTCTGTGCGCGGCATTTCGTACATTACCCATTCAGCCCAGCGCTCCAGATAAGGACGCCATGCCGCATTACCGGTTTCCTCGTAGCGATACGCCAGCGTCAGGAACGGGCTCATGGTATTAACGTTCTTGGTCGGTGTACCTTCCGCCAGACGCGCAGTAAACCAGTCATCTATCACCGCACGCATTTTTTCGTCGCCGGTCTGTTGATAATACTGATAAATTCCATAAAGCCCGATGCCGTGCGTCCATTCCCAGCCCGCCCAGCCTTTGGTATCAATCACGCGGCCATCGTCCAACCGCAGCAGGAACTCACCGGTTTTATCTTCGATATTCACCAGATTGTTGGTCACGTTGTGGATCAGCGATTTCAGTTCCCCGCGGGAAATGAAATGTTCCGGCTGTCGCAGCAAAGCACTGTGTTTAACTTCAAAAACTTTCATGGTGTTCTCCTGTGAACTCAAAATTTATAAACGTCCCTGGACCGGCATTTCGGCAGTATTTTCACGGGTAAGCTTTTCAGGGGGCGGGTTATTGCGATGCAGATAACCGATGTTGTTATTACCCCACAGCGATTCATATTTCATCCCCGTCAGCATTTCGACCGTAGCGCGGTCTTCCGGCGTAATTTGCTCCGGCACGATACGGTTAGCATCACGCATTTTCTGCGTTTCGCGGGTCAGCACGCCGTGTGTTTTCTGGTTAAGACGGAAGAACAGAGAGATGGTGAAACCGATACTGAGCATCAGCAGGGAACCCACCACCAACACGCCAAGGATAGTATGACCGACTGCCGGAACCTGCTGGCTTTGTCCGGAAACAAACCCGGCCAGTTGTAAGATAATACCCACCAGCATCACCGCACCGGCCTGTGACGCCTTACGGGTCAGTGTCATCACGCCGGCGAAAATCCCTTCGCGGCGCTGGCCGGTGATAGTTTCATCAACGTCAGCGATATAGGTGTAAATGTTCCACGGCACGTAGTTGATCCCCCCACGGCCCAGACCGGCCAGCGCGGAAATTAACAACAATAATGACATCGAGTCATTCATGCCTGCGTAATAGAGTAAGCCGTAAGAGATAGCGGCCAGCCCGAACAGAGAAACAGCCAGACGATAAGAAGGCGCAGGGCCAAAGCGGATACACAGTGGGATCATGCCGATCACCGCCACAAATTGCAGGATGGCCATCATGCCCATAAGGTTGGAGGCCGTGGCAGCACTTTGCATCAGCACGAACACCACGTAATAGGTGAACACGGCGTTAAACACGTCCTGCGCGATATACCCGCCCAGATATAACCCCAGATGCTGACGGAAAATTTTGATGCGCAGCGTCGAGGATAATTCGACTTTCAGGCGTTTCAGGCTTTGCGCCAGGGTCAGTTGCTGACGTTCGCGCTCAATTTTCTTCGTGGCTTCAGATTTGAGCTCTTCCGGTCTTTCCCAGGTAAAGAAATACACCAGCGTCAGAACGAATGCGCAGATTACGGCAAAGACCAGGCTCGAATAGAAGAAGGAGATGGCGTTATCTTTACCAAAATGCTGCAACAGAATACCCGGCAGGAAGGCCGCCAGAATCGCTGACAACTGTGCCAAAGCAATACGGGCGCCGGAGAATTTAGTTTTCTGTTTGAAATCATCGGTCATTTCCGGCACCAATGTTTCATACGGCACCAGAATCATCGTGTAAACAATATCAAACAGCAGATAGGTCAGCAGATAATAGGCATATCCCATATCGCCCACCCACATAAAGCTGTAGCTGAACACGCAGGGAATGCCTAACAGGATGAAGAATTTGCGGCGACCGAATCGCTTACCGAGCCAGGTATTGCCGAAGTTATCGGTGAGATACCCCATCAGCGGACTCAGTACGGCATCAGCGACGCGTGCGGTGGCAAAAATAAATGTCGCTTCGATGGGCGAGAGCCCGCAGAACGTGGTGTAAAAATAGAGCAGCCACGCTGCGGTCAGGGCTGTCGTCCCCGCCCCCAGAAAATCGCCTGACCCATAGGCGATGTAATTAAAGAATCCGATTTTACGTGTTTTCATTGCCGTGTTGCCTCTGTTAAATCACCTATAGGCGTAGGCGGAATGCGAACGAAAATATTTCGTCCGGCCATGATTCAAATTAACGGGGAGCAGGAATGAAAACCTTTTGGTTTTTGCCACTCAAACGAACTTTATGGCAAAAAAATGAAGAAGTGGGCGATCAATCTCTAAATATTGAACATCGGTTTGATATTAATGAAATGACAGTTCATTAACTGGCGGGAAATAATAAAAGGCAATCCGCAGATTGCCTCGTTGGGTTATCAGAAAGGGACTACTGCGAGGAAGACTTACGTTTTTTAAGCTTCAGACCTATCCAGAAGATCAGCGCCACACAAATCACCGACGGCACGAAGTTCGAGCCCAGTTCAGGGTATTCCGCGCGCACAATGGTGCTGTACAGCAACAGCCCCAGCAGAAAGCAAGCCGCGGCTAAAACCGGTAACCCTTTCGGCATTTCACTGCGGTGGTAACGAACGTGCAGGCAATACACCGCTAACACCAGAGAAATGATCGGGAAGATCGAAAACGTTACGACAGAACTGAATAACGCATCGAAAGTGCCATTAATCGACAGCCCGGCAATCAAAGCCAAAACCAGAGTGCCATTATCCTGGTTCGGTTGTTCGGTCATTTTCTTTACCTCTGGTCATATTATTGAGGGGGAGTCACGGCCGTCCGTTCCTGCTGACGGCGATACCAGTAATATGCGCCTTTGGAAATCATCCGCAGCTGCAATACCAGCCGCTCTTCCAGCTGGCGGCGCTGTGCAATATCCACATCCAGCGCTTCCGCACCGGCGTTAAAAACGATGATAACCATCGCCTCAGCCTGCGCTTCGGTAAAACTGCGCGGCATATGGTTTTCGAGTTGCAGATAATCGGCAAGTTCCGCAATAAAATGCTGAATTTCGCGGGCGACGGCGGCACGAAACGCCGATGACGTACCGGAGCGTTCACGCAACAACAGACGAAATGCGTTGGGATTGTTACCGATGAATTCCATAAATGTGGAGACTGAGGTGCGGATCACGCTGCCACCTTTCGCAATGCGCTGGCGTGCCTGGCGCATCAGCTGACGCAGCATCAGCCCGCTTTCATCAACCATTGTCAGGCCCAGTTCATCCATATCGCGAAAATGCCGGTAAAAGGAGGTTGGCGCGATGCCTGCCTCGCGGGAAACCTCACGCAGACTCAGACTCGCAAAGCTGCGCTCGGCACTGAGCTGGCTGAAAGCCGCCTCAATCAGTGAACGACGCGTGCGCTCTTTTTGTTGTGCTCTTACGCCCATAACCTTCATCCGGATAGTATTCTTCTTTTTGATTATTCGCCTGATATCGCTTCACTATATCAAAATTTTTAGCGGTCGGAGCCAAAGATACAACAGCATAAAGTGGGTCAGAATGTTGCTGCATTACCATTAAATGACAACTGCATGTGGGGTAAATAGGTGTAATATGTTACTTTCTCGTTGTGATTTTGTATAAAAATAGGTTTCGAACTATGCCACAGCACTCACATTTTGATGCCATCATCATTGGCTCAGGTCCTGGCGGAGAAGGCGCTGCCATGGGACTGGTTAAACAAGGCGCCCGGGTTGCTGTCATCGAACGCTATAACAATGTCGGTGGCGGATGTACTCACTGGGGAACCATCCCTTCCAAAGCATTGCGCCACGCCGTCAGCAGAATCATCGAATTTAACCAAAACCCGCTCTACAGCGATAACTCCCGCACAATGAGCTCCACTTTCCCGGACATCCTGCGTCACGCCGATTCAGTGATTAATCAGCAAACACGTATGCGCCAGGGTTTCTATGAGAGAAACCAATGCCAGCTGTTCTCGGGTGATGCCAGTTTTGTGGATGCCAATACCATCAGTATCCGCTACGCCGATAACACACACGAAGTGATTACCGCAGATAACATTGTGATTGCCTGCGGCTCGCGCCCGTACCGGCCTGCCAATGTCGATTTTGGTCATCCGCGCATTTACGACAGCGATTTGATCCTCGAACTGAGCCATGAGCCACGCCACGTGATTATTTACGGCGCGGGGGTGATCGGCTGCGAATATGCGTCAATCTTCCGCGGTCTGAACGTCAAAGTAGACTTAATCAATACCCGTGACCGCCTGCTGTCTTTCCTCGATCAGGAAATGTCAGATGCGCTGTCCTATCACTTCTGGAATAACGGTGTGGTCATCCGCCACAACGAAGAGTTCGAGATGATCGAAGGCGTGGAAGACGGTGTGATCATGCACCTCAAATCCGGTAAAAAAGTGAAGGCTGATGCGCTGCTGTATGCCAACGGACGCACGGGTAACACCGATAAACTGGGTCTGGAGAATATTGGTCTGGAAGCTGACAGCCGCGGGCTGCTGAAAGTGAACAGCATGTATCAGACTGCGCTGTCACATATTTATGCGGTAGGTGACGTCATTGGCTATCCAAGTCTGGCATCAGCGGCTTATGATCAGGGCCGGATTGCCGCGCAGGCCATGATTCAGGGCGAAGCGAAAGTCCACCTTATCGAAAACATTCCGACCGGTATTTATACCATCCCTGAAATCAGTTCCGTGGGTAAAACCGAGCAGGAACTGACGGCGATGAAAGTGCCATACGAAGTGGGCCGCGCACAGTTTAAACATCTGGCACGCGCACAAATTGCGGGTATGAACGTGGGCAGCCTGAAGCTCCTGTTCCACCGGGATACTAAAGAAATTCTGGGGATTCACTGCTTTGGTGAACGTGCGGCCGAGATTATTCACATCGGCCAGGCGATTATGGAACAGAAAGGTGAAGGTAATACTATCGAGTATTTCGTTAATACCACCTTCAACTATCCGACCATGGCAGAAGCCTATCGCGTTGCGGCACTGAACGGATTAAACCGCCTTTTTTAACACTGCAGTTCGGTCCATGTAAGGCTGCATGTGCTCTTTGATGGCTTCCGCAAGTTGCTCGTAACGCCCGCGCAGTGGCGAACCGGGACGATATACCAGCGCGATTGTGCGTCGCGGTTCCGGTTTGTCACACGTCAGATACGTCACTCCGTCACGGCTGCGCTCATTGGGCACAGCCAGGGATGGCAGCAAGGTAATCCCGCTGCCCGCCGCCACCATATTACGCAGCGTTTCCAGACTGGTTGCCCGGAAATGGGTATCTTCATCCGCCCCCGCCTGGAAGCAGAAACCGAGTGCCTGATCACGCAGGCAATGCCCGTCTTCCAGCATCAGTAATTTTTCACCCGCCAGATCGGCCATCGCCACACGATCGCGCGATGCCCACGGATGATCATCGTAGATCGCCAGCCTCATCGGCTCATCAAACAACGGCACTTCAATAAACGCTTCGCTCTCTTTTACCAGCGCCAGAATCGCACAGTCGAGTTTTCCGCTGTCAAGCTGAGACAGTAACTGATGGGTTTGCGCCTCATGCAGATACATTTCCAGTTTCGGGAAGGTTTTATGCAACGAGGGGATAATCTGAGGCAGCAGATAAGGCCCGACTGTCGGGATCAGGCCGATATGCATCGGGCCGGACATCGCTTCGCCTTGTTGACTCGCCATCTCTTTCAGAACTTTCACTTCACGCAACACCGTGCGCGCCTGATCCACCAGCAACAAACCGGCTTGCGTAAACAGCACTTTGCGGCTGGTTCTTTCAAGCAACATAACGCCAAGTTCATCTTCCAGTTTACGTATCTGACCACTTAATGTCGGCTGGCTGACATGGCATGAATCTGCTGCGCGTCGAAAATGACGAAACTCAGCCAGTGCCACCAGATACTCTAGATCACGAATGTTCATTTTTCCTCCAGTCCCTAAAAGGCAATGCGATAGTCGTTAACGATAGATAAGATAGCAATCAACGATTATATCTATCAACTACTATCGTGAATAATGCTTTCCAACAAGGCAGAAATGCCGAAAAAACTTTCTATTTTATTGATTAATTAAGAGGTTATTCATGTTTGCAAGCCAGGAAGGTAGACACGTACCGCACATTACTTTTCACACCCGACAGGGCGATCAATGGGTAGATCTCTCCAGCGACAATCTGTTTAAAAATAAAACAGTGATCGTATTTTCATTGCCGGGTGCATTCACCCCGACCTGTTCTTCGAGTCACCTGCCACGTTACAACGAACTGGCTCCGGTGTTTAAAAACCACGGCGTCGACAGCATCCTGTGCGTTTCCGTGAATGACACCTTCGTGATGAACGCCTGGAAAGCCGAACAGAACGCCTCCAACATCACTTTCATCCCGGACGGTAACGGTGAATTCACCAAAGGGATGGACATGCTGGTAGAGAAAGCGGATTTAGGCTTCGGCCCGCGTTCATGGCGTTATTCCATGCTGGTACGCAACGGTGTCGTCGAGAAAATGTTCGTTGAGCCAAATAAGCCAGGCGACCCGTTTGAAGTGTCTGATGCTGACACCATGCTCAAGTATCTGGCACCAGAATTTAAAGTGCAGGAATCCGTGTCCGTATTCACCAAACCGGGCTGTCCGTTCTGTGCGAAAGCCAAACAAATGTTGCAGGAACGCGGCATTCAGTATGAAGAAATTGTATTAGGTAAAGACGCGACCACCGTCAGCCTGCGCGCCGTGACGGGCCGGGCAACAGTGCCGCAAGTCTTTATCGGTGGACGCCACATCGGGGGAAGTGACGATCTGGAGGTTTACCTCCATTCAGAAATACAAGACGTGTGCGAAGTGGCACAGTAAGCGTCAATAAGGATCTGCTGTAAGCAGTAAGGCAAGAAATCCCTGCATTACCGACAAAAAAGCAAAGTAAGACTACGTGAATTTTCGGCGGATCTATGATCCGCCTTTTTTATTTACGCTAAACGCGCCTTCGCATCAGCAATCGCCTGTGCAACCTGCTGCGGAGAAACACCGCCTTTAGCGGCTCGTTTGTCGAGACAAGATTGCAGTTCGAGAATGGCGTAAACATCGTCGCCAATCACGCTGCTGAATTTCTGCAAATCTGCCAGCGGTAATTCTTCCAGCGCTTTGCCCTGATTAATCGCTTCCACTACCGCTTCACCCACAATATGGTGCGCCTCACGGAACGGAACACCCTTGGCAACCAGATAATCTGCCAGTTCGGTGGAGTTAGCATAGCCCTGTTGCGCGGCTTCTTTTGCCCTTGGGCGTTTTACCTGAATACCATCCAGCACCAGCGATGCCATGTTCAGACAATCCATCCAGGTATCGAGTGCGTCGAACAGCCCTTCTTTATCTTCCTGCATGTCTTTGTTGTACGCCAGCGGAAGACCCTTCATCGTCATCATCATACCGGTAAGCGCGCCCTGCACACGACCGCACTTACCACGGATCAGCTCCAGTGCATCCGGATTCTTCTTCTGTGGCATCAGGGAAGAGCCGGAGGTGACACGATCGGACAAATCGATAAACGCCGCTTCACCGGTATTGAAGAAAATCAGGTCTTCTGCAAAACGTGAAAGGTGAACCATGCTGATGGCCGCGTTGGAAAGCAGCTCCAGAACATGGTCACGATCAGAAACACTGTCGAGGCTGTTACGTGTCGCAGAAGCGAAACCTAACCAGCCAGCCAGTTGTTCGCGATCCATCGGATAGGCAGTACCGGCCAGTGCGCCACAGCCCAGCGGACTGACGTCCAGACGAGCCAGCGTGTCTTTCAGGCGGCTTTCGTCACGCGCCAGCATTTCAACATACGCCATGCACCAGTGCGCAAACGTCACCGGCTGGGCGCGTTGCAGATGGGTGTAACCCGGCATCACGGCGTCCTGATTGGCTTCGGCCGTGGCGACCAGCGCCTGCTGCAAATGATGCAGCGCCTCACGCAGTTCAACCACCTGTGTTTTACACCACAGTTTGATGTCAGTCGCGACCTGATCGTTACGGCTGCGGCCGGTGTGCAATTTCTTACCGAGATTGCCAACTTTGTCGATCAGTTTGCCTTCAACCCAACTATGAATATCTTCGGCATCACTGGCTAAAATAGCGCGGGGATTGGCACGGACTTCTTCCAGCAACACAGTCAATGCGTCTTCCAGCTGAAGCTGTTCGTCAGCGGTTAATACATTCACAGTCACCAGCGCTTTGGACCAGGCTACCGAGCCCACAATATCCTGCTCCGCCAGTCGGTAATCGAAACGCAGTGAGTCATTCAGTTCTTTAAACCGCTGATCTGCTGCCTGAGTAAAACGTCCGCCCCAAAGTGCCATTTTCCTGCTCCTGAAATTTTTTATGCAAAAGGGCGCAATATGGCTGCGCCCTGACAAAAGTGTGTACCGAATGCGCGTCAGATTTAAACCTGCCGGGAGGTGAATTACCCCAGAATGCGTGTTCCGATCGCAACGCCATTAAACAGTGCGGGTAATTGCTCAGCGTGACGCCAGCTGGCGATATCCACAGGACGTCCGAGAGAACGTGCAGCGTCCAGCGCAGCGTTAACTTTGACGATCATGCCATCGGTGATAATACCCTGCCCGATAAGCTGTTCGGCTTTCTCTGCACTCATTTCCGGAATACGCTGGCCTTTGCCATCAAGAATTCCGCTGACATCAGACAGCAGGATCAGATCCGCGCCCAGCGTGGCCGCCAGTGCAGTTGCTGCCTGATCGGCGTTAACATTCATCAGCTCACCGGTTGCGGTGATGCCAATAGAACTGACAATCGGCAGGTAGCCTGCGCCATGCAATGTGTTAATCAGCGCCGGATCACCCGCTTCGGCTTTACCGACGAAGCCCAGTGATGCATCCAGTTGCGTAACGCTGACGGTGCCGCCGTCAGCCAGAGACAGGCCAACCGCGTTGATGTGATTTTTGACCGCCCACGCCAACAGAGTTTTGTTCGCGCTGCCGGCGAGTGCACCCGTGATAATGTCAATCTGATCAGCCGGTGTCACGCGCAGACCGGCTTTTTTCACGACAGGCAGATTCAGCTTTTTCATCAGCTCGTCAACCAGGCAGCCACCACCATGAACAATAACCAGCGGGCGGTGATATTCCTGGCGATAAGCCACTATTGCCATGAACAGGCGCTCAAGTGCTTCTTCATTGTCCAGCAACACACCACCTAACTTGATGACTAACGGATTCATAGCTGTTCGCGCCCCGACCGGTTGAGAATGTTAATTAATAACAATACGTTTAATTTAATCTAACACCCCTGCGCGTCTGAATAAACGCTCAGGGGCGGTTGTTTTCTGTTTACAGTCAATCTGACGGCTGGTTAAAGCAATGATTGTGTTTCCGGGAAGCCGAAACGGATATTCATGCACTGAACTGCCTGAGCAGACGCGCCTTTGAGCACGTTATCTTCCGTCGCTACCACAATCAGATGTTCACCTTTCACCGCAAAACCGATATCGCAGAATGGCAGACCGACCACATCTTTCAGCGCCGGGACGCCTTTGGTGTACAAACGTACCAGCGGTTTATCGTGATACGCATTATGGAAGGCTTCCGCCACGTCCTGCTCCGTCACACCCGCGTTCACACGGCAGGTGATAGTCGCCAGAATACCGCGCGGAAAATTGCCCAAATGCGGCGTGAAAATCACCGGCACGCCAAGATGTTCGGCAATTTCTGGCTGATGACGGTGGCTGAAGAGTTTGTAAGGCTGAAGACTGACTTCGCAGAAACTGTTGCCGAGTGTCGCTTTACGGCCAGCGCCGCTGACACCGCTGGTGGCATTGATGACCGGCCACTGGCTGTCATTAAGCAAACCATTGTCGATAAGGGGTTTGAGCGCCAGCTGTGACGCGGTCGGGTAACAGCCCGGAACAGCAATCAGCTGTGCGTCTTTTAATTTGTCAGCCTGCCATTCGGCCAGGCCGTATACAGCCTGATCGAGCAGTTCGAGATGCTGATGCTCAAAGCCGTAGAATTCAGTGTAAAACTCAGGTTTGCTGACGCGGAAAGCACCGGACAGGTCAAACACCACGCAGCCAGCCGCCAGAAACTGTGGTGCTAAATCGTGGCTGACTTCATGCGCTGTCGCCAGAAAAACAACATCGACACCTTTCGCTGCTTCAGCCACATCAGTCAGAGGCAAAACAGGCAAATCGACGATGCCTTTTAATTGAGGATGCAAATCAGAAAGTAATTTTCCTGCATCTGCACTTTGCGCTGAAACCGTTAAACCGGTTATGTTCATCTGTGGATGGCGATTCAGGTAAGCAGCGAGTTCAGCTCCGGCATAACCTGTGGCACCAACAATCAGCGTATTCAACATAGGGCTTGTTCACCTTCTCAATTTTGGGGTAGGGCCGGATGAATTTTTTTCCGGTTTCCTTACGCGCTGGCTTATTGTATTTTTATTCACAATTATTGCATGAATATGAATACTACCCTAACTAAAGGCTGTCAACAGTGAAGATGAAATTACCTCCTTTTATTGAGCTCTACCGGGCGTTAATCGCCACCCCTTCCATCAGCGCGACAGATGCTGCACTGGACCAGAGCAATGAAACGTTAATCAATTTACTGGCAGGCTGGTTCGGTGATTTAGGCTTCAAAGTCGAAGTGCAACCCGTTCCAGGAACACGCCATAAATTCAACATGTTAGCCAGTACTGGCGAAGGCGCGGGTGGTTTACTGCTGGCAGGCCATACCGATACCGTTCCGTTCGATGATGGCCGCTGGACACGTGATCCTTTCACCCTGACCGAGCATGAAAATAAGCTCTATGGTTTAGGGACTGCCGACATGAAAGGTTTCTTCGCCTTTATCCTCGATTCACTGCGCGATGTTGATCTGACTAAACTGACTAAACCGCTGTATATTTTGGCGACTGCGGATGAAGAAACCACGATGGCCGGTGCCAGCTATTTTTCCAAAAACGCAAAGATCCGCCCTGACTGCGCCATCATCGGTGAACCTACTTCGCTCAAGCCGGTTCGTGCACACAAGGGACATCTGTCAAATGCTATTCGTATCACCGGTCAGTCCGGCCACTCCAGTGATCCGTCCCGCGGCGTGAACGCTATTGAACTGATGCACGAATCGATTACCCATTTAATGACGCTGCGCAATACGCTGAAAAGCCGTTACAACCACAGTGGTTTCGTGATCCCGTACCCGACCATGAACTTTGGTTATATCAACGGCGGCGATGCGCCAAACCGCATTTGCGCGTGCTGCGAAATGCATATGGATATCCGCCCGCTGCCGGGTCTGACGCTGACTGAGATTGACGGTCTGCTGAACGAAGCGCTGGCCCCGGTCAGTGAACGCTGGCCGGGACGTATTGAGATTGAAGAACTGCATCCGCCCATCCCGGGTTATGAATGTCCGCCGGATCACCCGCTGGTACAGGTAGTCGAAAAACTGCTGGGTGTGGAAACAGAAATTGTTAACTACTGCACCGAGGCACCGTTTATTCAGGAACTGTGTCCGACACTGGTACTCGGACCGGGTTCTATCGATCAGGCGCATCAGCCAGATGAATATATTGATATGGCGTTCATTAAACCGACTCGCGAGCTGATTTCTCAGGTCGTTCATCATTTCTGCTATCACTGATACTGAATGACGCACTGATGAAGAAACAAACAGGGCGCTTACGGGCGCCCTTTGATACTGTACAACGTTGCTATTGAACAAAAGCAGGATTAGCCAAACTGATATCGTCGCGGTTGTAATTAAATTTCAGCGACATGGCCAAAAAGACCATTTTTCACGTGAGTGATGAGGGGTTTTTGGGTTAAAACAAGTGCTGCATTTAAAAGTATGGCCAGGTTGGCAGGGTGAACGGGGCAAGAATGCCTGACGGGTGAAAGTTATTTACAGAATATAAAAATTAAACGAGAGAACGGGTCAGAGGTAATATGAACGAACAATATTCCGCAATGCGAAGTAATGTCAGTACCTTAGGTAAATTGCTAGGCGACACGATCAAAGATACGTTGGGAGAGCATATCCTGGATCGTGTTGAGAAAATCCGTAAGCTGTCGAAATCCTCCCGTGCCGGAAACGACGCGGATCGACAAGAATTACTGTCAACGTTGCAAAATCTCTCCAATGATGAGCTGCTGCCTGTTGCCCGTGCTTTTAGCCAGTTTCTGAATTTAGCCAACGTGGCTGAACAATATCACAGCATTTCGCCACATGGCGAAGCGGCCAGTAATCCTGAAGCCCTGGCACAATTGTTCGATCGCCTGAAATCCAAAAATCTCTCAGAACAACAGCTGCGTGATGCTGTCGACCAGCTTTCTATTGAACTGGTACTGACCGCGCACCCGACAGAAATTGCCCGCCGCACACTGATCCACAAACTGGTCGAAGTGAATAACTGCCTCAAGCAGCTCGACCATAACGATCTGGCCGATTACGAACGCAAACAAATCATGCGTCGTTTGCGTCAGTTGATCGCGCAGTCATGGCACACCGATGAAATCCGTAAAAACCGGCCTTCTCCTGTGGATGAAGCTAAATGGGGCTTTGCGGTCGTTGAAAACAGCCTGTGGGAAGGCGTACCCGCTTTCCTGCGTGAACTGAACGAACAACTGGAAACGTCACTGGATTATAAAATGCCCGTGGAAGCCGTGCCGGTTCGCTTCACTTCATGGATGGGCGGCGACCGCGACGGTAACCCGAACGTGACGGCCGATATTACCCGCCACGTGCTGTTGCTGAGCCGCTGGAAAGCGACTGACCTGTTCCTGCGTGATATCGCGGTGCTGGTATCAGAATTGTCGATGACCGAATGTACGCCGGAACTGCGTGAGCTGGCGGGGGGGGCGGATATCATCGAACCTTACCGTGAAATCATGAAACAGCTGCGTGCTCAGCTGACCAATACGCAGGTTTATCTGGAAGCCCGTCTGAAAGGCGAACGCGTTGCGCGTCCTCATGATTTATTGGTGAAAAATGACCAGCTGTGGGCACCGCTATACGCGTGTTACCAGTCGCTGCAAGCCTGCAATATGGGCATTATTGCCAACGGCCAGTTGCTGGATACCCTGCGCCGTGTGCGCTGCTTCGGCGTGCCTCTGGTGCGTATCGACGTGCGTCAGGAAAGTACCCGCCACACCGATGCTATCGCTGAAATCACCCGCTATCTCGGTCTGGGCGATTATGAAAGCTGGTCAGAATCCGATAAACAGGCTTTCCTGATCCGTGAACTGAATTCAAAACGTCCGCTGGTGCCACGTCACTGGGAACCGAGTGCCGACACCAAAGAAGTGCTCGATACCTGTCAGGTGATTGCCGAGGCACCGGAAGGCTCGATTGCAGCGTATGTCATTTCGATGGCGCGTACACCGTCTGACGTGCTGGCCGTACATCTGCTGCTCAAAGAAGCCGGTTGTCCGTTCCCGATGCCTGTCGCGCCGCTGTTCGAAACGCTCGACGACCTGAACAATGCCGACGATGTCATGAAACAGTTGCTGAGCATTGACTGGTATCGCGGTTTCATTCAGGGCAAACAAATGGTGATGATTGGCTATTCCGACTCCGCAAAAGACGCGGGCGTGATGGCCGCATCATGGGCACAATACCGTGCTCAGGATGCTCTGATCAAAACCTGCGAGAAAGCCGGGATTGCCCTGACACTGTTCCACGGACGCGGCGGTTCTATCGGCCGTGGCGGTGCACCGGCGCAGGCAGCGTTGTTATCTCAGCCTCCGGGCAGCCTGAAAGGCGGCCTGCGTGTGACCGAACAGGGCGAAATGATCCGCTTCAAATTCGGATTGCCGGAAGTCACTATCAGCAGCCTGGCGCTGTACACGTCTGCGATTCTGGAAGCCAACCTGTTGCCACCGCCTGAGCCGAAGCAAGCCTGGGTAGATATTATGGAACAGCTGTCTGACGTGTCCTGCAAAATGTACCGGGGTTATATCCGCGAGAATAAAGACTTCGTGCCTTACTTCCGTGCAGCAACTCCGGAACAGGAACTGGCGAAACTGCCGCTGGGTTCACGACCGGCGAAACGTAAAGCCAGTGGTGGCGTCGAAAGCCTTCGCGCCATCCCGTGGATTTTCGCCTGGACGCAAAACCGTCTGATGCTACCAGCCTGGCTGGGCGCCGGTGCCGGTTTACAGGCCGTGGTCGATGGCGGGAAACGTGACGAGCTGGAAACCATGTGCCGCGACTGGCCGTTCTTCTCCACCCGCATCGGCATGCTGGAAATGGTATTTGCGAAAGCGGACCTGTGGCTGGCGGAATACTACGATCATCGTCTGGTAGAGAAAGAGCTGTGGCCGCTCGGTCAGCAACTGCGCGATCAGCTGGCAAGCGACATTAAAGTGATCCTGGCGATTTCTAACGACGATCACCTGATGGAAGATTTACCGTGGATTGCGGAATCTATCGCCCTGCGTAACGTCTACACTGACCCGCTGAACGTATTGCAGGCTGAATTGCTGCACCGTTCCCGCGAGCTGGAAAAAGACGGTAAGCAGGATGCAAATGTAGAGCAGGCGTTGATGGTGACGATTGCCGGCGTGGCAGCGGGTATGCGTAATACCGGCTAGTGTCTGCTGAAGCTATCTAAAGAAAAACCCGCGAATTCGCGGGTTTTTTGTATTCAGCGTAGGGCAAAATATTAGGCGCGAACCGGCACGTCAATTTCCGGACGCACACCCAGTGTGTGGCAAATTGCGTAACTCATTTCTGCACGGTTCAGGGTATAGAAATGGAAGTCCTTTACACCTTCACGGCTGAGGATTTTCACCATGTCCATCGCGATGTTGGCGCCAACCATTTTGCGGGTTTCGGCGTCGTTATCCAGCCCTTCGAACAGGCTGTTCATCCAGTGCGGTACACGCACATTGGTCATCGTCGCAAAGCGGGTCAGCTGTTTGAAGTTGGACACCGGCAGAATACCCGGCACAATTTCCACATCAATCCCCTGACCGGCACAGCGGTCACGGAAACGCAGATAGCTTTCCACATCGAAGAAAAACTGCGTGATAGCGCGGTTCGCACCGGCATCAATTTTGCGTTTCAGGTTAATCAGATCTGACTGTGCGCTTTTAGCTTCAGGATGCACTTCCGGATAGGCCGCAACGGAAATATCAAAGTCGCCCACTTCTTTCAGCAACTTTACCAGATCGGTGGCATACATTTCCGGCTTGCCGCCGCCTGCCGGTAAATCACCACGCAGAGCTACAATGTGGCGGATGCCACTTTCCCAGTAATCCTGTGCGATTTGACGTAGTTCATCACGGCTGGCATCAATACAGGTCAGATGCGGTGCAGCTTCCAGACCGGTACGTTCTTTAATACCTTTGATGATGCTGTGTGTACGGTCGCGTTCACCGGAGTTTGCCCCGTAGGTGACAGAAACAAACTTAGGCTTAAGGCTGCTGAGGCGGTCAATAGAACTCCACAACGTATCTTCCATCTCGCTGGTGCGTGGCGGGAAAAATTCGAAAGAAACGTTAATCTGACCCTGTAACTCTGCCAGATTCTGGTTCAGCGCTTCGCGCTGGTTTGCGTGGAAAAAGCTCATAAACACTACCTCATGGATCACTGCGTTTTGATTATGGTTCGTTATAATGGACGTTTGGACGTCTAAACGTATAGATAGAAAATGACGGAAAGCGGGCAAAGTGTCAACGTTAAAATGAGGCCAGGGGATGATTAATATTCACGCTTTCTGAAAGAATTTCATTTTGAGGACGTTTTGCTGGGGGGAATTAAGCTCCTCCCCCTGCGAAGGGGGAGGCTGGGAGGGGGTTTAGCAGACCACTTCGCCCCCCATTCCCATGAGAAGGACAGGCGCAGGGAATTACAGAAGTTGCGTCAAGCGGTTAAGATCAGACTGCAACGCACCTGCGGTGACGTCACGCCCTGCGCCCGGCCCGCGGATCACCAGCGGATTATCACGATACCAGCGGCTTTCGATAGCAAACACGTTATCGCAAGGCAGCAACGCAGCCAGAGGATGGTCGTCGCGCACGGCTTCAACACCCACACGCGCTTTGCCATTAGCATCGAAACGCGCCACATAGCGCAGCACAAGACCCATTTCGCGGGCCGCTTCCAGACGTTGCAGCATTTGCTGGTTCAGCGCCTCACCGTCTTCGAAGAACTGATCAACCGATCCGGTCACACAGCTTTCCGGCACCAGCGATTCCACACGAACCTGCGTCGGTTCAATATCATACCCGGCCTCACGCGCCAGGATAACCAGCTTGCGCATGACGTCCTGACCGGATAAATCATCGCGCGGATCAGGCTCCGTTAACCCCTGTTGCCAGGCTAAATCCACCAGTTCGGTGAACGGCAGCGTGCCATCGAATTGCAGGAACAGCCATGACAAGGTACCGGAGAAAATTCCGCTGATGGCCAGAATGCTGTCACCGCTTTCACGTAAATCGCGCACCGTATGGTTGACCGGCAAACCGGCACCTACCGTGGCGTTATACAACCAGTGGCTGCCAGTTTTGGAAAACGCGTCGCGGATCTGACGATATTTATTCGTATCCGATGCCCCCGCCAGTTTATTGGCGCTGATAACATGGAAACCGTAACTGGCAAAATCCAGATACTGATCTGCCAGTTCAGCGCTGGCGGTGACATCGAGAACCACTAAATCGTCATAAGGATGCGCACGCATCCACAGGAACAGCGATTCTTCATCGTGTGCCTGCGCTTCATCATCAAAGAAAGCCAAAGCACGGCTGGCGTCCAGCCCGTCGTAATTGAGCAGGCTACGCTTGCTGTCAACCACACCCGCCAGTACAAACTCAAAACCGCTGCGGGCAGAAATATTCTTTTGTTCACGGGCGAACAGTTCCAGCCAGCGTGAACCGATATTGCCTTTACCAAACAGCATCAGACCGATTTGCTTTTCAGCACGGAACAGCGTTTTGTGCAGCCCCTGAATCAGGTGCGCGGTCGGGCCGATACGCAGCACGGCAACCAGACTGATACCGTCTTCGGCCTGCCAGATAAACTCCACCGGCTGATCTTTCATCTCCTGATAGAAACGGTGACTGTGCAGCGGGTTCTTGCATACGCCCGCACCGACCAGCGCCACCAGCGCCAGCCCTTCACGCAGCGTCAGACGCGCCGGAAGGGCCGCCTCTTCGAGAACCTGCAACGCACTGCCCGCCACTTCAGAGGTGTAGCACAGTTGCAGTAAATTACGATCAGGATGAATGCCGGTACACAGCGGTTTGATCTGCGCCCGTTTGAGCAGCAGTTCGACATCTTTTTGCGCCAGACCGAAATCATGACCTGACGGAATGACCATTTCGATCAGACAAATATCATCGTGACTGGTGACAATTTTCGCACCGGTGCCGGAAGCCAGTACACGTTCGATACGCGTTGATCCTTGCTCCGGCTGATAACTGCAACGCAGCTGTAAATCGATATCGCTACCGGAAACCGGTTGAAGAGTACGGGTGTGAAGAACCGGTGCGGCCAGGCGTGCCAGTTCACTGGCTTCATCGAGACGCAACAAGGGCAGCAGACAGGCATCTTTTACTTTACGCGGGTCAGCGCTGTAGACGCCGGCCACGTCACTCCAGATGGTCACGCGGCTGGCATTCGCCAGTGCACCAATCTGGGTGGCGGAATAGTCACTGCCGTTACGGCCAAGCAGCACGGTTTCACCCGCGTCGCTGCGGGCAATAAAACCGGTCACCACCAGATATTGCTGAGGGTGCTGCGCGAGAAGTTGTTGCAGCAGCGGGTAAGAACGGCCTTCATCAACCTGAGGTTGTGCAGCACGTTCAGCCCGCAGAAATTCACGGGCATCCAGCCAGGCGGCCGGTAATTCCAGTTTGCATAACACCGCAGACATCAGGCGTGCGGACCAGACTTCGCCGTGCCCTACCACTTCAGCATAAATTGCATCGGTCATTTTGCCGTCAAGCAAAACAGCCAGACGTTCGAGATCATGAATAAAAGAAGCAATAAGCGGTTCGGCCATTTCCGGCGGCAACAGGCCGGTTATCAAATCACTCTGATAACGGCGCAAAGCTTGCTGAACCTGATGCGCGGAAAGTCTGTCTGTCTGGCTGAGCTTCAGCCAGCTGATCAGTTGGTTAGTTGTACTGCCAGCCGCCGACACCACCATCATGTCACCCGGCTTCGCATACTCGGCCATAATACCGGCGACGCGCAGATAACATTTCACGTCGGCCAGACTGCTACCACCAAACTTGTGCAACTGACGGCTTCCCGCCGGCGCTGCAACCGCTATTGCATTCATACTTACCTCGTTGCCACTGACTGGAATGCATTTTCCAGATCAGCAATCAAATCTTCGCTGTCTTCAAGACCTACAGAAATACGGAGCAAGCTGTCAGAAATCCCGGCGGCTTTGCGCGCTTCCGGCGCCATGCCAGCGTGTGTCATGGTCGCGGTATGAGAAATCAGGCTTTCGACGCCCCCCAGTGATTCTGCGAGGGTAAATAACTTCAATTCTTTCAGGAAATGGCGCAACTGAGCTTCATCTCCGTTAAATTCAAAACTGATCATGGCACCGAAGCCACGTTGCTGACGGCGGGCAATTTCATGTCCCTGGTTTTCCGGCAGCGACGGATGATACAGCTTTTTAACCTGCGATTGTTTCTGTAAATAAGCCACAATCGCCAGGGCATTTTCCTGTTGCTGTTTCACACGAACCGTTAATGTGCGCAAACCCCGCAATAACAGGTAGCTGTCAAAGGCTGCGGCGGTCACGCCAATGTTGTTCGCCCACCATGCCAGCTCTGTCGCGTGTTCTGCGGTCTTAGATATTACCGTACCGGCGACCACATCAGAATGCCCGTTCAGATATTTAGTACAGGAATGGACGACTAAATCCGCACCAAGCTGCAACGGGTTCTGCAACGCCGGGCTGAGGAAGGTATTGTCCACTACCGTCAGAGCACCGGCGGCACGTGAGGCATCGCAAATCGCCTGTATATCCACCACACGCAGCAAAGGGTTGCTCGGGGTTTCAATCAGCACCAGCTTCGGTTTTTCTTTCAGCGCATCCGCCAGCGCCTGCGGATCACCCTGATCCACAAACAGTACGCGATACGCGCCACGTTTGCTCAGACTGTCGAACAGACGATAGCTACCGCCGTAGCAGTCATGCGGCGCAATCAGTAAATCGCCAGGTTTCAGGAATACCGTACACACCAGGTGAATGGCAGACATCCCACTGCTGGTCAGAACCGCACCGGCACCGCCTTCCAGATCAGCCAGCGCCCGCTGGACAACATCGCGTGACGGGTTGCCGCGACGGGAATAGTCATGCGCTCTTGGCTGGTTGAAATCTTCAAAGTTATAGGTGCTGGAAAGGTAGATTGGCGGAACTACACAACCATATTGCTGATCATTGTTCAGGCCACTGCCCACGGCAATGGTGGCTTGCTTGTGCGTCATAATCGTTTATTCCTGACGAATTGCGAAGGATGAGGATATAAAGAGTAACCGCCGGAGATATAGACGTCAATACATCTGGACATCTAAACTTCTTTGCGTATAGATTGAGCAACAGCGCAATACCCGCTAAAATTATGCCATTAATGAAGATGTCAGGCAGATGTGTCGCGCCGGAAGATTTAAGCGCAAGGTAGCAAAATGAACAGTGCCGCAGGGAAAACGTGAGATATCCCTGTTAAATTCCGACATTTACTTAGTGAGAACAGGGAAAATCGGGCATAATCACGCGGTTTTCAGAATTTTATTTTTTGATAAATTTAAGGTGTCCCATGGCTGAGTGGAACGGCGAATATGTCAGCCCTTACGCTGAACACGGTAAGAAAAGCGAACAAGTTAAGAAAATCACGGTATCCATTCCGCTGAAAGTCCTCAAAATTCTCACCGATGAACGCACCCGTCGGCAGGTGAACAACCTGCGTCATGCGACCAACAGTGAATTATTATGTGAGGCTTTTCTGCATGCCTTCACCGGCCAGCCTTTGCCGAATGACGAAGACCTGCGTAAAGAACGCAGTGACGAAATACCGGAAGCGGCGAAGATCCTGATGCGTGAATTGGGTGTGGATCCTGATACCTGGGAATACTGATCGCTGCAACGCAGAGATATGCTGAAAAGACCGTGCGACCCCGTCGCGCGTTTTTTCAGTATCTTTGTGAGAAAAAAATTGTTTGTCAGGAAGTGAAACGGCAGGCAACAAAAAAGGCGCCAAAGGCGCCTTTTTTTGCTCTCAAGCGAAGCTTATTTGCTGCTTGGAACGCTGAAACGCTTGTTGAAGCGGTCAACGCGGCCACCGGTAGCCACTTCACGTTGCTTACCAGTGTAGAACGGGTGACATTCGCCACAAACGTCCAGGTTCAGATCGTGACCCACAGTTGAGTGAGTTTTGATAACATTACCGCATGAGCAAGTTGCAGTAATTTCTACATATTTAGGGTGAATACCTTGTTTCATGGAAAACCTCTTCTTAAGGCCGCGTCGCTATCCAACCCTGTTCTGTCAGACACCACGCGTAGTGGATGATAGGCTTTGAGTACGAAATGCACCAAAGGCGGCGAATCATACAGAATCTCTGAGTACCGCGCAATGATGTTCATGCATTTCGAAGGACACAGTGTACACTATCTCGTCATTTTTTTATAGTCTGGACCCCCAATGCCTGTTGCCCACGTTGCTTTACCTGTCCCGCTCGCCCGTACTTTTGACTATCTGTTGCCGCCTGATATGCAGGTTTCACCGGGTTGCCGGGTCAGTGTGCCTTTCGGTAAACGTGACGCCATCGGCATCGTGACCAAAGTCAGTGACTTCAGCGAATTTGGCCTGGAAAAACTGAAACCGGTACGGGAAGTCCTCGACAGTGCCAGCCTGTTTACCCCCGATTTGTGGCGCATCCTGTTCTGGGCTGCCGACTATTATCATTATCCGATCGGCGAAGTGCTGTTCCATGCGTTGCCGGTGTTATTACGTCAGGGAAAAGCCGCTGAACTTACGCCGCTGTGGCAATGGTTCGCCACCGAGCAGGGGCGGGCCACGCCGCTCGACAGCCTGAAACGGGCACCCAAACAGCAGCAGGCAATGGCCGCACTGATGCAAAAACCGTTGTATCGTCATCAGGTCGCCGACCTGGATCTTACTGATACCGCCTTGCAGGCACTCCGTGCCAAAGGGCTGACGGATTTACGCAGTATCGCGCCCGCCACGCACGACTGGCGGCTGGATTTCTCGGTGATCGGTGAGCGTTTACGGCTCAATACCGAGCAGGCCACCGCCGTCGGTGCGATCCGCAGTGAAGATCAACAATTTTCCGCCTGGTTGCTGGCCGGTGTGACCGGCTCGGGTAAAACTGAAGTGTATCTGAGTGTGCTAGAAAACATTCTGGCGCAAGGTCGGCAGGCGCTGGTGATGGTGCCGGAAATTGGCCTGACGCCGCAAACCATCGCGCGTTTTCGCGAGCGTTTCAGTGCGCCGGTGGATGTACTCCATTCCGGTCTGAACGACAGCGAACGCCTCGCCGTCTGGCTGCGGGCGCGCAATGGCGAAGCAGGCATTGTGATTGGCACCCGCTCGTCGCTGTTTACGCCGTTTGCACGCCTTGGTGTCATTATCATTGATGAGGAACACGACAGTTCTTATAAGCAGCAGGAAGGCTGGCGCTATCACGCCCGTGATCTGGCGGTATACCGCGCTCACGCTGAAAATATTCCGATTATTATGGGCTCGGCAACCCCGGCTCTGGAAACGCTGCACAATGTTGAACGGGGAAAATATCGCCAGCTCAGACTGACCAAACGAGCCGGAAATGCCAAACTCGCCCGGCAAAATCTGCTGGATTTAAAAGGGTTGCAGCTAAAAGTCGGGCTGTCTCAACCGCTGATCCAGAAAATGCAGGAACACCTGAAGGCCGATAATCAGGTGATGTTGTTCCTCAACCGCCGTGGCTATGCGCCTGCCCTGCTGTGCCATGAGTGCGGCTGGATAGCCGAATGTCAGCGCTGCGATCACTATTACACCCTGCACCAGAATCAGCGTCAGCTGCGCTGCCACCATTGTGACAGTCAGCGCGCCGTGCCGCATCAGTGTCCGCATTGCGGCTCAACACAACTGGTCTCGGTCGGCGTCGGTACAGAACAGCTGGAAAATGAACTGGCACCGTTGTTCCCGGATACGCCTATCACGCGGATTGACCGCGATACCACCAGCCGTAAAGGTTCACTGGAACAGCATCTGAGTGAAGTCCATCGTGGCGGCGCACGTATTCTTATCGGTACGCAAATGCTGGCAAAAGGGCATCACTTCCCTGACGTCACGCTGGTATCACTGCTGGATGTAGACGGTGCCTTGTTCTCAGCGGATTTCCGTTCTGCCGAGCGCTTTGCCCAGCTTTATACGCAGGTGTCAGGCCGTGCCGGTCGCGCAGGTAAGCAAGGGGAAGTGGTATTGCAAACTCACCATCCCGAACATCCTCTACTGCAGGTATTGTTGCAACAGGGCTACGACGAGTTTGCCAGACAGACGCTGGCGGAGCGCAAAAGCGTCTTTCTTCCTCCCTATACCAGCCATATTATGATCCGTTCGGAAGACCACGATAATCAGCAATCGGCGCTGTTTCTTCAGCAGTTACGCAATCTGATCGAATCCAGTCCGCTGAAAGATGATTCGCTGTGGATCCTGGGGCCGGTTCCTGCGTTACAAGCCAAACGCAGCGGACGCTTCCGCTGGCAGCTTTTATTGCAGCACCCTTCACGTCGCGTTTTGCAGCATCTGATCAAAAGCTCCCAGCCGCTGATTTTAAGTCTGCCACAAGCCAAAAAAGTGAAATGGACCCTGGATGTCGATCCGATTGATAGCTGATCTCCAAAGCAAATATGCATAAAGAGTCAGGTTTTTTGCGTGATGGATCGAAAAAAGCATCTGCGTCACACTTTTAATGCAAATTAGGTAACAAATCCTACTCACATTCTGTTTAGAATGTGATGAGCTACACATCATGCGTAGCCAGGTGAGGAATGTTGATGTTGTTGTGTCAGTTTGATGCTGTTGCAAGGAGAGAGACGTTGGAGCACAAGAAAGAATTACCCGCCGCAACAATGAAAGATGTGGCTGAACAGGCAGGCGTTTCAACAGCAACCGTATCCCGTGCGTTAATGAATCCGGAGAAAGTCTCCGCCGCGACCCGTCAGAAAGTTGATCAGGCTGTGATGGCCGTAGGGTATTCTCCTCATGCACTGGCCCGCAATCTGAAACGTAATGAATCACGCACTATTCTGGTGATCGTCCCCGACATTTGCGATCCGTTTTTCGCCGACCTGATCCAGGGGATCGAGCGTACAGCCGCCGAAAGCGGTTATCTGGTGTTGATCGGAGATTGTGCTCACCAAAATCAGCAAGAGAAAACCTTTATCAATCTGATTATTACCAAGCAAATTGACGGTATGCTCCTGCTTGGCTCTGATTTACCTTTCGATGCCAGTAAAGAAGAACAACGCAACTTACCGCCGATGGTGATGGCCAATGAATTTGCGCCGGAACTTGAACTGCCGACAGTCCATATTGATAACCTGACAGCCGCGTTCGAAGCCGTGCATTATCTTCTTAAACTGGGGCATCAGCGTATTGCCTGCATCGCCGGCCCGAAACATATGCCGTTGTGCCAGTACCGTTCGCAAGGTTATGTACAGGCACTGCGCCGCAACGGACTGAGTGTCGAGAGTTCGCTGACCATTGATGGCGATTTCAGCTATGAATCGGGGGCGCAAGCCGTCACCGAGCTGATGGCACTGCCCGTCCCGCCGACGGCGATTTTCTGTCACAACGATGTGATGGCGATTGGCGCTATGTTCCAGGCGAAAAAAATGGGTCTGCGCATTCCGCAGGATTTGTCGGTTGTCGGTTTCGATGACATTAAGGCCAGCCAGTATACCGATCCTCCGCTGACCACCGTTGCGCAGCCGAGATTCCAGCTTGGCCGTCAGGCCATGTTATTATTACTTGAGCAGTTACAGGGGAATCCGGTACAAAACGGTTCACTGTTGCTTGATAGCGAGCTGGTGGTGCGGGAAAGCACCGCTGCCCCCAAAGCGTGAGTCCGTTTTTATGTTCTTCGACAGTTTTAGTTTCAGTAAATGTTCAGGGTTGAGTAACATGACGCACTTCTTCATTCATCACGACACAGCGAAACGATAGTGGCACAAAGAGACTATGTAAGCCGTGGGCGCTCAGGAGCGCGGCGGAAAAGTACCAGCCGGAGTAAAAAACGCAGTTCCACAACGATCTCCAAAACCATGGTGGTGTTAGCCGTTGCGGTACTGGTGGTGTTTGTCGGTGGCCTCTATTTTATTGCGCACAATAAACGTGAAGAAGCGACAGTGTTGCCAACGCACGCTGTCCGTCCGGGTAATGGATTGCCGCCTAAACCGGAAGAACGCTGGCGTTACATTAAAGAATTGGAAAACCGCCAGATGGGCGTGACCACGCCGACAGAACCGACAGCGGGCGGGCAGGTCGAATCCAAAACACAACTGACGCCGGAACAGCGCCAGCTTCTCGAACAGATGCAGGCCGATATGCGCCAGACGCCAACACAGTTGTCTGAAGTGCCGTATAACGACCCTAACCAGGTGGCGCAGGCGCCGGCACATACTCAGCGCCAGGTTCAACAACAGCAGCCAACATACGCACAGCAACAACCGGTGCAAACTCAGCCGCGCCAGGTTCAGCCGCAGCCGACGTATACGCCACAAACGCAGCCGGTACGCGCGCCGCAAGCTCAGGTGCAAGCGCAGCCAAAACCGAAGCCACAGGTTAAAGAGCCGGTGAAAGAAGTACCGAAACCGCAACAGCCAGCCGCCATTACTCAGGCTGAGCCGGAAAAACCAAAAGCACAGGAAAAAACCCAACGCTTTATGGTGCAGTGTGGTTCTTTCAAAGGTACGGAACAGGCAGAATCGCAGCGCGCGAAGCTGGCATTTGAAGGCTTTGAAGGCCGGATCACTACCGGCGGTGGCTGGAACCGCGTGGTGATCGGCCCTTACAACAATCGCTCCGGTGCAGACAGCACCTTATCCCGCCTGAAGAGCGCAGGCATCTCCGGTTGCATACCCCTCGCAACCGGGGGTTGAAAACCCGTAATCCTTCCCCAATCTATACTTTCAATATGCCTCGTAAGCTTGTGAGACACCCGACGTGTCCCCCAAGCCTGCGGGGATCTTTTCAGTCTGCAACGAGGAACCGCTCGTGACAACAATTGTAAGTGTACGCCGCAACGGCAAGGTCGTTATCGGTGGTGATGGCCAGGCCACATTGGGAAATACCGTCATGAAGGGCAACGTCAAAAAAGTACGTCGCCTGTATAACGACAAAGTGATTGCGGGCTTTGCTGGCGGCACGGCTGATGCCTTCACGCTGTTTGAGCTGTTCGAGCGCAAGCTGGAAATGCATCAGGGTCATCTGGTGAAAGCTGCCGTTGAACTGGCAAAAGACTGGCGAACCGACCGCATGCTGCGACGTCTGGAAGCCCTGCTGGCCGTCGCGGATGAAAACGCGTCGCTTATCATCAGCGGTAACGGCGATGTTATCCAGCCGGAAAACGACCTGATCGCCATCGGTTCCGGTGGCCCGTATGCCCAGGCCGCGGCACGCGCATTGCTGGAAAATTCCGAGCTTGAAGCGCGCGACATCGTTGAAAAATCGCTGAGCATCGCCGGTGACATCTGCATCTATACCAACCATTTCCACACTATCGAAGAATTATCTTCTAAAGCGTAAGGATCGAAATTATGTCTGAGATGACCCCGCGCGAGATTGTCAGCGAATTAGACAGTTACATCATTGGCCAGGATAAAGCGAAACGCGCCGTGGCCATTGCTTTGCGTAACCGCTGGCGCCGCATGCAGCTCGATGAAGCGCTGCGCCATGAAGTCACCCCGAAAAATATTCTGATGATCGGCCCGACCGGTGTCGGCAAAACCGAAATTGCCCGCCGTCTGGCGAAACTGGCTAACGCGCCGTTCATCAAAGTAGAAGCGACCAAATTCACTGAAGTCGGTTATGTGGGTAAAGAAGTGGATTCTATTATCCGCGACCTGACCGATTCGGCTGTAAAAATGGTGCGTCTGCAATCTATTGAAAAAAACCGTTATCGTGCTGAAGAACTGGCCGAAGAACGTATTCTGGACGTACTGATCCCGCCGGCTAAAAATAACTGGGGGCAGCCTGACGAAGCGCAGGAACCTTCTGCTGCGCGCCAGAACTTCCGCAAAAAACTGCGTGAAGGCCAGCTCGACGACAAAGAAATTGAAATCAGCCTGGCATCCGGCCCGATTGGCGTTGAAATTATGTCTCCGCCGGGCATGGAAGAAATGACTAATCAGTTGCAGTCGATGTTCCAGAGCATGGGTGCTCAGAAACAGAAACCACGTAAACTGAAAATCAAAGAAGCGCTGAAGCTGCTGATTGAAGAAGAAGCGGCGAAACTGGTGAACCCGGAAGATCTGAAAGAACAGGCGATCGAAGCCGTTGAACAACACGGTATCGTGTTTATCGATGAGATCGACAAAATCTGTAAACGTGGCGGTCAGAGTTCAGGCCCTGACGTATCCCGTGAAGGTGTTCAGCGTGACCTGTTGCCACTGGTGGAAGGCTGCACGGTGTCTACCAAGCATGGCATGGTGAAAACCGATCATATCCTGTTCATCGCGTCCGGCGCATTCCAGACGGCCAGTCCGTCAGACCTGATCCCAGAATTGCAGGGTCGTCTGCCCATTCGTGTGGAACTGCAGGCGCTGTCGACTGAAGACTTCGAACGTATCCTGACCGAGCCAAGTGCTTCGCTGACACATCAGTACAAAGCATTGATGGCGACCGAAGGCGTAACCATTGATTTCACCGCTGACGGTATCCGGCGCATTGCAGAAGCCGCATGGCAGGTAAACGAAACCACCGAGAATATCGGTGCGCGTCGTCTGCACACCGTTCTGGAGCGTCTGATGGAAGATATCTCTTACGACGCCAGCGAAAGTAACGGAATCTCCATAAACATTGATGCAGATTATGTTAGAAGCCACCTTGACCAGCTGGTAGCTGATGAAGATCTGAGCCGTTTTATCTTATAATTTGCTCATACGTTCCGAAAGTGATCTTCAGGGAGGCGTTTGCCTCCCTGATTTTTTTTAGATTTCGGACTGATTCTTCACCTGAGCGAAATCATCTATGAGCATAATCACTTCCTGCACACCGACGACGCCCGCCCGCGCCTGGCTGGAAAGCTTGCGCCCGAAAACCTTGCCACTGGCGTTTGCCTCTATCGTCATGGGTTCTGCCATTGCCAGCCTGCAAAATACCTTCCATCCGCTTATTGCATTGCTGGCACTGCTGACTGCCGGCTGTCTGCAAATCCTGTCGAATCTGGCGAATGACTATGGGGACGCAGAGAAAGGCAGCGATACCCCGGATCGCGTCGGCCCTCTGCGCGGAATGCAAAAGGGGCTGATTACCGCTGCGCAGATGAAGCACGCCATTATCCTGACCATCGCGCTGACCATAATTTGCGGTATCGCGCTCATCGCCGTGGCCTGCCATAAACCCAGTGACGTGGTCGGGTTTTTGGTTCTCGGCTTGCTGTCGATTGGTGCGGCGATTACCTATACCGTCGGCACACGGCCTTATGGCTACATGGGGCTTGGCGATATTTCCGTTCTTATTTTCTTCGGCTGGATCAGTGTCGCGGGGACGTTTTATTTACAGGCAGGCTATTTCGACTGGATCGTGATGCTTCCGGCGACGGCAACCGGTTTGCTCTCCACCGCCGTGCTCAATATCAATAATTTGCGCGATATCGAAACCGACAGTATCAATGGCAAGAATACACTGGCGGTTCGCCTCGGGCCGGTTAACGCCCGCCGTTATCACACTATCATCCTGACCGCCGCCGTGCTGTGTCTGCTCATTTTCTCCGCCGTATACCTGCATCATTGGACCGGCTGGCTGTTTATCCTGGCGATTCCGATGCTGGCGAAACATGTGGCGCGGGTGATGAAATCCACAACATCCACCGAAGTCCGCCCGTTACTGGAACATATGGTAAAAACGGCGTTGCTGACTAACGTCTTGTTTGCAGTAGGACTGTTACTCAATTGAACAAAGTTGGCCTGATGTGCGTTTATCAGGTCACTTTTCACATTTAACAATTGATGATTTTGCCAACATCCGCCGGAAAGGGATATACTGAGCATTCATGCAGCAACCAGATGAAAACCTATGAAATACGATACTTCCGAACTTTGCGACATCTACCATGAAGAAGTGAATGTCGTCGAACCCTTGTTCTCCAACTTTGGCGGCCGTACTTCATTTGGCGGGCAAATCACCACTGTGAAATGCTTCGAAGATAATGGCTTGCTTTATGACCTGCTGGAAGAAAACGGCCGTGGCCGTGTGTTAGTGATTGATGGCGGCGGTTCTGTGCGTCGCGCACTGCTGGATGCCGGACTGGCACGCCTCGCGTTCCAGAACGAATGGGAAGGCATCGTGATTTATGGTGCAGTCCGTCAGGTTGACGATCTCGAAGAGTTGGACCTGGGTATTCAGGCGATGGCGGCTATCCCGGCTGGCGCAGGCAGTGAAGGAATCGGCGAAAGCGACATTCGTGTCAATTTCGGCGGCGTCACCTTCTTCTCCGGCGACCATCTTTATGCCGATAATACCGGTATCGTGCTGTCAGAAGACCCGCTCGATATAGAATAATTTTCTTCTGTGCACAACAAAAAAGGACGCCTTGGCGTCCTTTTTTATTTGGAATATGAAGTCATTAAACTTCTTCCATTTTTCCCAACAGTGCACGCAGACGATCCTGCCATACGTGTTGTTCTTCTTTCAGCTGCGCATTTTCACGCACCAGAGACTCATGATTGCCGCTGGCTTGCTGAACTTCCTGAGACAGGGCGTTGTTCTGCTCTTTCAGTTCTTCGATTTCCATCTGCAACAGAGTAATGGTATCGATCGCTTGCTGAACTTTAGCTTCTAATTTCTCAAATACTTCAAATGACATTTTTCGGTCCCCTTATGTTCGCAAGGCGCACATCTTATGTTCTGCCGCATCGTCCGGACACGGCTCAAAAATTCCTGCACTCCGTCGATTTTTATAACGAATTCATCAGAGAATTGCATAAAACCGGCAGGTGTCTTAACGGGTGATTGTATGTAGCCAGCTTTGATCTGTCTACCCGCAACCCCTCTATCCACGCAGTCTGTTGCAATTTTACAGTGCTGGGTATCAGGAAATGCCTAAAAAGCAGTGTCACACGCCAGAAATAGCCTTTAATGCCGAATAACCGTAGCCACCGTAAAACACGTAATAGTGATGCTCGTTTGTCAGCAACGCGCGCTGAAAATGTTAAATCCAGGCCTTTTGGCGCGGCATCATGGCCCGACAATACGCGAAATCGCTCATTTTTATGACGCAACACACAAAATTTGATTTCGCTATTTCTCGTTTATGCTCGTTAACGATAAATTCACATTACGTTCTCATTTAATGATGAACGCCAAAATCCGATTACGTTCACAAACGATATAACAGAAAAACTATAACTAACCATTAACATCATCCTTAGCAGGATCAAACTATGAGCCAAACCATGAGTTCCACATTAAAAGGTCAGTGCATCGCTGAGTTTCTGGGTACCGGGCTTATCATTTTCTTTGGTGCGGGCTGTGTCGCAGCAATGAAACTTGCCGGGGCAACCTTTGGCCAGTGGGAAATCAGTATCATCTGGGGTCTGGGTGTGGCAATGGCCATCTACCTGACAGCCGCCATCTCCGGTGCACACCTGAATCCGGCGGTGACCGTTGCACTTTGTTTGTTTGCAAACTTTGAAGGACGCAAAGTTCTGCCTTACATCGTGGCACAGGTCGCCGGTGCTTTTTGCGCCGCTGCACTGGTTTATGGCCTTTACTACAATCTGTTCTTCGATTTTGAGCAAAGCCACAATATGGTCCGCGGCAGCGTCGAAAGTCTGGATCTGGCCGGTATTTTCTCTACCTATCCGAACCCGCACATCAGCGTATTGCAGGCGTTTCTGGTAGAAACGGTGATTACAGCCATTCTGATGGCGTTAATCCTCGGCCTGACTGATGATGGCAACGGTATTCCACGTGGCCCGCTGGCACCGCTGCTTATCGGTATCCTGATCGCCGTTATCGGTGCATCCATGGGGCCACTGACCGGATTCGCCCTGAACCCGGCCCGTGACTTCGGTCCGAAAGTGTTCGCCTTCTTCGCTGGCTGGGGCAAGGTTGCCTTCACCGGTGCGCGCGATATTCCTTATTTCCTGGTGCCAATTTTTGGCCCGTTGCTCGGGGCTTCTCTGGGTGCCATCGCCTACAAGGCGCTGATTGGTCGCCATTTGCCAAATCAGATTAATGAACCGGCAGAAGAAAAAGCACCTCAGCCATCCAAACAACGTAAGGCCTGATCGGCTAAACTGTTCCACAGCTTACTCATTCGTAGGATGAATATTATGTCAGCAGATACGACTCACGAAAAAAAATACATTGTTGCACTCGACCAGGGTACAACCAGTTCACGCGCCGTAGTTCTGGATCACGATGCCAATATCGTCAGCGTGGCACAACGCGAGTTCACCCAGATCTACCCGAAATCGGGCTGGGTTGAGCATGACCCGATGGAAATCTGGGCATCGCAAAGCTCGGTGCTGGTGGAAGTGTTGGCAAAAGCCGACATTAATTCCGATCAGATTGCCGGTATCGGTATCACCAACCAGCGCGAAACCACCATTGTGTGGGAAAAAGAAACTGGCAAGCCAATCTATAATGCGATTGTCTGGCAATGCCGCCGCACTGCTGACATCTGCGAAACGCTGAAAAAAGACGGTCTGGAAGAATACATTCGCCACAACACCGGCCTGGTTATCGACCCGTACTTCTCCGGTACCAAACTGAAATGGATCCTCGACCACGTTGAAGGCTCACGTGAACGCGCTAAACGCGGCGAACTGCTGTTCGGCACCGTCGACACCTGGTTGGTCTGGAAAATGACGCAGGGTCGTGTTCACGTGACGGATTACACTAACGCCTCACGTACCATGTTGTTCAACATCCATGACCTTCAATGGGATGAGCGCATGCTTGAAGCGCTGGATATTCCGCGTGAAATGCTGCCGGAAGTTCGCCCTTCTTCTGAGATTTACGGCCAGACCAACATCGGGGGTAAAGGCGGTACGCGTATCCCTATCGCCGGTATCGCCGGTGACCAGCAGGCGGCCCTGTATGGCCAGCTGTGTGTCCAACCGGGTATGGCGAAAAATACCTACGGCACCGGTTGCTTCCTGCTGATGAATACCGGTACTGAAGCGGTAGCGTCTAAAAATGGCTTGCTGACTACCATCGCCTGCGGTCCGCGCGGCGAAGTGAACTATGCGCTGGAAGGTGCTGTGTTTGTCGGCGGTGCGTCCATTCAGTGGCTGCGAGATGAACTGAAGCTTTTCAGCGATGCCACCGACTCCGAATATTTCTCCATGAAAGTGAAAGACACCAATGGTGTTTACGTGGTGCCCGCCTTCACCGGCCTCGGCGCGCCTTATTGGGACCCGTATGCCCGCGGCGCTATCTTCGGTCTGAGCCGTGGTGCGAACAGTAACCACATTATCCGCGCGACGTTGGAATCTATCGCCTACCAGACCCGCGACGTGCTGGATGCGATGCAGGCCGACTCAGGCGCTCGTCTGCAGGCGCTGCGAGTGGATGGCGGTGCGGTTGCCAATAATTTCCTGATGCAATTCCAGTCAGACATTCTCGGCACCCGTGTAGAGCGCCCTGAAGTGCTGGAAGTGACCGCGCTGGGTTCTGCCTACCTCGCCGGTCTGGCCGTCGGTTTCTGGAGCGATCTGGAAGAGGTGCGCAGCAAAGCAACTATCGAACGTGAATTCCGCCCAAGCATTGAAACGACGGAACGTAATGTCCGCTATAAAGGCTGGCAAAAAGCGGTGGCACGTGTTCGTTCCTGGGAAGATCACGACGAGTAATCGCCGGGTATTTTATCGCCAACACCTCTTTCTGAAACTCCCCGCCTGGGGAGTTTTTTTATGTGCCTTTTCCCATTGTGCTAAAATCTGCGGCACAGATGAGCCTCGTCTCACCGACCTCTTTTTTCTTTCTACAGGCTTTCCAATGAAACGTGAATTAGCAATCGAGTTCTCCCGCGTGACCGAAGCTGCTGCGCTGGCTGGTTACAAATGGCTGGGGCGTGGTGATAAAAACCTTGCCGATAATGCTGCCGTTCAGTCCATGCGTATCATGCTCAATAAAGTTGATATTGATGGCACCATCGTGATTGGTGAAGGGGAAATTGATGAAGCGCCGATGTTATACATCGGCGAAAAAGTCGGTACCGGCAATGGCGATGCGGTAGATATTGCTGTCGACCCGATTGAAGGCACACGTATGACGGCCATGGGGCAATCCAACGCGCTGGCCGTGCTGGCCGTGGGCGACAAAGGTTCCTTCCTCAATGCGCCGGACATGTACATGGAAAAAATTGCCGTCGGGCCGGGCGCGAAAGGAGCGATTAATCTGCAACTGACACTGGCTGAAAACCTCGCAAATATTGCAAAGGCGCTGAATAAGCCGCTCACCGAACTGACTGTCGCGGTTTTAGCGAAACCACGCCACGACGATGCGATCCGCGAAATGCTGGCGTCAGGCGTGCGAGTGTTCGCGTTTCCGGACGGTGATGTGGCGGCGACGATCCTGACCTGTATGCCGGAAAGCGAAGTGGATGTGCTGTATGGCATCGGCGGCGCACCGGAAGGGGTAATTTCTGCCGCCGTAATCCGCGCACTGGATGGCGATATGCAGGGCCGGTTACTGGCACGGCATGACGTGAAAGGCGATACACCGGAAAACCGTCGTATCGGCGAAGAAGAGCTGACGCGCTGTAAAGTGATGGGAATTGAAGCCGGTAAGGTGCTGCTGCTTGATGATATGGCGCGTAACGATAACGTGATTTTCTCCGCGACCGGTATTACTAAAGGCGACCTGCTGGAAGGCATCAGCCGTCAGGGGAACATGGCGACCACCGAAACACTGTTGATACGGGGTAAATCACGCACTATCCGCCGTATCCGCTCCACCCATTACCTCGACCGTAAAGACGCGGCGTTACACGCATTTATTATCTGATCATTCCTTCCGGTCATCAAAAAGCAGGGCCATCAGCGCCCTACTTTTGCATTATCAGGCCGTATGCCCTTCATGCTGACTGCGGTTCGACATCGGCCACCAGCACAGCAAAATCAGCACTGCCATGGCAAACATCAGTAACCCGAGACTGAACTGACCGGTTTGCGGCAGCATTGCTGACATCCAGGCTACCAGCCCTGAACCCATATTCTGTAAACCACCGACCAGAGCACCCGCAGCGCCTGCCAGATACGGGAAAGGCTCCATTGCGCCGGTGGTCGCCAGCGGGAATAACATACCCGCGCCGAAGAAGAACAGCGAAGCTGGCACCACCAGCGTCCAGATATTCATGATACCCAGCCAGCCGGGGATCCACATCGCCAGACCAGCCAGCAGACAACTGATGACCGAATGCCACATCAGTTGCTGGAAACTTTTCTCTGTACGCCCGGCATACCAGGCACCAAAGAAAGCTGCCGGGATCGGCAGGATAAACAGGACGCTGACCATCACACCGCTCAGCCCGAGAACGCCGCCCATCAGCACTCCGCAACTGGCTTCAAACACCGCCACGCCGGCCAGCGCACCGACCAGCATCACCAGATAACGGCTGAAATTGGCATCGGCCAGCAATAAACGCAGACTGCCCAGCATTTTGCGCGGCGGATGATCGGCAGTGAATTCAGGACGGGTTTCCGGCAACCAGCGGTACATCGAAAAAGCCACTCCTGCGCACAGGATAAGCAGAAACCCAAAACTTGCACGCCAGCCCAGCCACGCCGACAAAGCGCCGCCGATCACCGGTGCCAGCAGAGGACTGACCAGAATGCCCATGTTCAGCAGACTGTTGGCATGGCGTAACGCACCGCCGCTGTATAAATCACGTGGCATGGTTCGCGCCATCACACCTGCTACGCCGGTGCCCAGCCCCTGAATGGCTGCAAAAGCGATCAGCATATTCAGGCTCGTTGACATCATCGCGCCCGCCGCGCCAAGCAGGAAAATTATCAGGCCGGTCAGGATCACCGGTTTACGGCCAACGTTATCGGAAAGCGGACCATAAACCAGTTGCGAGCCGCCGTATGTCAGCAGATATGCCGCCATTACCCGCTGCACGGCACCGGGTTTTACGGCAAGACTGGCGGCCATGTCCGCAATATTCGGCACATAAATGGTCTGTGCCATTTGCCCGACAGCCACCAGCAAAATGAGCATAATAAGCAGGTGAATATTTTCCAGTTTTTTCATTTTTCAGTTCATTATCGGATAAGTATGGAAAAGAGCAGAATAAATAACCCATCATTTCAGCCAGACACCGGCGGCGCATAAGTTAACAAATTAAGATGAATAAGCGAGTACTGCGGGGAAGACTTCTGTCAGTTCGCTGGCAGCGGCGGGAACCACTTCTGTAACGCTGGGTGTACAGAAATCGATACTGACTAACCGGTAATAAACAGGCTGATAACATTTAACCGATACGGGATCGGGAAAATTTGAAATAAAATCAGGACATAATTTCGCACCACGTGAACAAACCAGAAACCACGGGAGTTTTTTATGGCTGATTGGGTGACAGGAAAAGTCAAAAAAGTTGAACACTGGACTGACAGTTTGTTCAGCATCACGGTCAATGCGCCCGTTGACCCTTTTACCGCAGGCCAGTTCGCCAAACTTTCACTGGATATTGACGGTGAGCGGGTTCAGCGCGCTTATTCCTATGTGAATCCGCCCTCAAGCGGTGAGCTGGAATTCTATCTGGTCAACGTGCCGGAAGGAAAACTCAGCCCGCATCTGCATGTGATGCAGCCCGGAGATGAAATCAACATCACCAGGGAAGCCGCCGGATTTTTCGTCATTGAAGAAGTGCCCGAATGCGAAACCTTATGGATGCTGGCAACGGGCACCGCCATCGGGCCGTATCTGTCGATTTTACAGGAAGGTACGGGGCTGGAACGGTTCAAAAATATTGTTCTGGTTCATGCGGCACGCTTTGCTGCCGATCTGAGTTATCTGCCGTTGATGCAGCAACTGCAACGCCGTTATGAAGGCAAACTGCATATACAGACCGTGGTCAGTCGCGAGGAAATTTCAGGCTCGCTGACCGGGCGAGTTCCTGCGCTGATTGAAAGCGGTGCGCTGGAAGCAGCTGTCGGCCTGAAAATGCTGGCAGAGGACAGCCACATAATGTTGTGCGGCAATCCGCAGATGGTTCGCGATACACAGCAGTTACTCAAAGACACGCGGGGTATGCGCAAACACCTCAAACGTAAACCGGGTCATATGACCAGCGAGCATTACTGGTAAGCAGTGACTGAAAACTAGCGAAATTTAACGTCGTCCGGTTCCGGGCCAAAACGATTTGTGCCCGGCGTGCCGGTAAACGCACCGCAGTCGATCAGCAACATAATGAAAATCACTGAAGGCGCCAGCCGTCCCAGAACCCAGCTCCATATCTGAGGCATCGCCGCTGCCCAGTTCCCCGCCACCAGCATCCACGCCAGCACAAACAACAGCGCCCACCAGGCAGATTTATTACGGTCATGTAATCTTTTCACCAGCACAGCCGCCGTCGGCCACAGTAAAACCACCAGCGCGAATCCGGCGGACTGATAGGTAATCCATTCCTGTGCGGCAAAAAAGAAGTCAGCCACCATCAGGATCAGCCAGCTGACCATCCACATCCAGAAATCACGTCGGCCCAGGCGGCCGTTAAAAGAAAATAGTGCATGCTGTAACGTCATTGACAGTCCGTTCCGTAAAGTACAATGGGAGTAAATTGTTAAACCAGCCGGAGTGTACCCCACGGACAACAACGACGAGAATCTTTACGCACTCCTTTTGACATTACCCCCCGTTCCCCGCTTTAATCGGTTTGTTGAAATAAAATAAGAAACGCCCTATGACTGTTGCTCAATCCTTATTACGACTGGCACTTCCCGCGCTGCTTATGCTCACCGGCCAGAATATTGCACTGGCCGATCCGTCGGCAGAGCACGCCGGCGCGGAAGAAATGCCAAAAGCCCCTTACCTGCTTGCCGGTGCGCCAACCTTTGAAACGACGCTGATCAATTTTCGCGCCAGATATAATGAAGCTAATCCGACTCAGCAGATTGGCGAGTTCCGTTCTATCAGCGATAAGTCTCCCAACAGTTTCCTGACCCGCGCTGCCAGCAAAATTAACGAAAATCTGTATGCGTCGACCGCGCTGGAAAAAGGCACCGGCAAAATAAAAACGCTGCAAATTACTTACCTGCCGATTCAGGGGGCTGAAGAAAAAGCCGCACGCACCCTGGCGATAAGCTATATGGCCAACCTGATGCGTCAGTTCGACGCCACACTATCCACTGAGCAAAGCGTGGCGAGAGTGGCTTCTCTGATCGAGAAAGGCAAAGGTCAGCAGTTTTATAAGCAGGAAGTAGGCGCAGTACGTTTTGTCATTTCAGACAATGGCGAAAAAGGTCTGACATTCGCCGTTGAACCGGTCAAGCTGGCGCTTGCTGAGCCATGAGATGACGGTTTTTAATGACAAAAAGCAAAGCCTTTATGACCAATGATCTCTATACTGTTGCACAGGTAATCTGCTTATTTGGCAGAAATTTTAATCGACACTCGCGTCCCCTTTTGGAGGAAAAAACATGCGACATCCATTAGTGATGGGTAACTGGAAGCTTAACGGCAGCACCCACATGGTTAACGAACTGATTGCTGCTCTGCGTACTGAACTGAGCACAGTTGTAGGTTGTGGCGTTGCAATTGCTCCACCAGAAGTTTACCTGTCACAGGCTAAACACGCTCTGGCTGGCAGCCGTATTGCGCTGGGTGCTCAGAACGTTGATGCGAACCTGTCCGGCGCATTCACTGGTGAAATCTCTGCCGACATGCTGAAAGACATCGGTGCGAAATACATCATCATCGGTCACTCAGAACGCCGCACTTACCACAAAGAAAGCGACGAGTTCATCGCGAAAAAATTCGGTGTGCTGAAAGACGCTGGCCTGACTCCTGTTCTGTGCATCGGTGAAACCGAAGCAGAAAACGAAGCAGGCAAGACTGAAGCCGTTTGCGCGAAACAACTGGATGCGGTGCTGAACACTCTGGGTGCAAAAGCATTCGAAGGCGCTGTTATCGCTTACGAACCTGTCTGGGCGATCGGTACCGGCAAGTCTGCCACCCCGGCTCAGGCTCAGGCGGTTCACAAATTCATCCGTGACCATATCGCAAAACAAGATGCTGCGGTTGCAGAGCAAGTGATCATCCAGTACGGCGGTTCTGTTAACGCGGCCAATGCTGCTGAACTGTTCACCCAGCCAGACATCGATGGCGCGCTGGTTGGCGGTGCGTCACTGAAAGCAGATGCTTTCGCTGTGATCGTCAAAGCCGCTGCTGAAGCTAAACAAGCGTAAGCTGTTTCTTCCGCACAATAAAAAACC
>NZ_JAFMOS010000528.1 GCF_019049755.1 Rahnella perminowiae | reverse complement strand
TAATAATGTATGTAAAAGCGTTTCACTGAATGAGGCGCCATCACAGCAACGGACTCTGCCAGTACACCAAAACTAAAGTGTTTTTCGATTACTTAGCAGCCCAATTGTCACAATTAATTTAGTTTACATCAGGAACAACATTGTATTGGCGGTGAAGTAAATACCGCGGGGTAAATCTAATTGTCATCGTGAGATTTATTAATCAGCCAATGATCCAATTGTTTTGATAGTAAAAAATACTCCTGTCACGCCGGGTAAAACTCTTGCTGCATGGAATATGTCTATCAATCCGCCGTCTTAAAAAACGGCATCGGTTACGGGGTAGAACAGAATGTCCGAATTGCTTAAGCACATATATGATATCAACCTGTCATATTTACTGTTGGCACAGCGTTTGATTAACGACGAAAAGGCCTCAGCGATGTTTCGCCTGGGGATCGACGACGTAATGGCAGATACCCTGAGACAGCTGACGCTGCCTCAGATGGTGAAGTTAGCTGAAACGAACCAGCTTTTATGTCAGTTCCGCTTTGATGACAGTAAGACAATTGAACGCTTGACCCAGGATTCGCGTGTGGATGACTTGCAACAAATTCATACCGGTATCTTGTTGTCCAGCCACCTGCTGAAAGGTCTGGCTGCGAAAGACAGCGGCGCGATGAAGAAAAGGGCGTAGCTATGTCTGGTAAAGATGCGTCAACCAAACCGGCAGAAAAAAGTATTGTTCAGGAAGCGCGGGACATTCAGCTGGCGATGGAACTGATTACGCTGGGTGCCAGATTGCAGATGCTGGAAAGCGAAACGCAATTAAGTCGCGGCCGGCTGATAAAACTGTACAAAGAATTACGAGGAAGTCCTCCCCCGAAAGGCATGCTGCCGTTCTCTACTGACTGGTTCATGACCTGGGAACAAAATATCCATTCTTCCATGTTTTACAACGCTTACTCTTTCCTGCTTAAGAGCGGCCACTGTAATGGCGTGGAAGCCGTGATCAAGGCTTACCGTTTATATCTGGAACAGTGTCCTGAGCAGCCTGGTGAAGCGCCGATCCTCGCGCTGACACGTGCCTGGACATTAGTACGTTTTGTCGACAGCGGTATGTTGCAGCTTTCAGCGTGTAACTGCTGTGAAGGCTCATTTATTACCCATGCACACCAGCCCCGCCACGGGTTTGTTTGCAGTCTTTGCCAGCCCCCGTCCCGAGCAGTAAAAAAACGTAAACTTTCCCCGCAGGTTGCCGATATAACATCTCAAGAGCTGGACGAACAGGTCAAGCGCGCAGTTTGAGAGAGTTGGGTAGCAGTAAGTCGTTCTGAGCGGTGGCTACCACCGCTCATCAATTCCCCCCTGACATCTCAGTCATTCTTTGACCTCTTTTTTGCAAGTTCTGTGGCAAAAATGGGCCAGACACATGGCGCGCGCTTTACCTCGCCCTAAAACCACATCGAATTAAGGATTCATCGTGCTAGTGATAATAGGTTACATCGTGGTGTTGGGCTCAGTGTTCGGCGGTTTCATGCTCGTCGGCGGTGAACTGGGCGCGTTATACCAACCCGCAGAATTGCTCATCATTGGCGGTGCCGGTATCGGTGCCTTCTTCGTCGGTAATAACGGTAAAGCGATCAAATCCACAATGCGTGCGCTGCCTCAGCTGTTCCGCGCATCGAAATACAACAAAGCGTTGTATATGGATTTGATGGCGCTGCTTTACCGGGTATTAGCCAAATCACGTCAACAGGGGATGCTGTCGCTGGAAAATGACATCGACAATCCGGCCGAAAGTGACATTTTTGCTAATTATCCGCGCATCCTTGCCGATAAACATTTAGTCGAATATCTGACTGACTATCTGCGACTTATGGTCAGTGGCAACATGAACGCCTTTGAAATCGAAGCGCTGATGGACGAGGAAATCGAAACTTACGAGCACGAGAGTGAAGTGCCGGCGAACAGCCTGGCGCTGGTCGGTGACTCACTTCCGGCATTCGGTATCGTCGCTGCGGTCATGGGGATCGTACATACTCTGGCGGCGGCAGACCGTCCGGCTGCGGAACTCGGGGCGCTGATTGCTCATGCCATGGTCGGGACCTTCCTCGGTATCCTGCTGGCGTACGGTTTTATTTCTCCGCTGGCCAGCGTGTTACGCCAGAAGAGTGCTGAAAACGCCAAAATGATGCAGTGCATTAAGGTGACATTACTGTCGAGCATTAACGGTTATGCGCCGCAAATTGCCGTCGAATTTGGCCGTAAAACGTTGTACACCTCAGAGCGACCTTCCTTTATTGAACTGGAGGAGCACGTTCGCCAGGTCAAGTCGCCGGGTCAGAAACAAACTGAAGAAGAAAAAGTATGAAGCATCAAAGCCATCCAATCGTTGTTGTACGTAAGAAAAAGAATAAGCACGGCGGAGGGCATCACGGCGGTTCGTGGAAGATTGCTTACGCTGACTTTATGACAGCGATGATGGCTTTCTTCCTGGTGATGTGGCTGATTTCCATCTCCAGCCCTAAAGAACTGGTGCAAATTGCCGAATACTTCCGTACACCCCTTGCGGTGGCGATCACCGGCGGGCCACGCAGCAGCGACGCAACCAGCCCGATCCCGGGCGGCGGCGAAGACCCGACCGTGCAGGACGGTGAAGTGCATAAAATGGATCAGTCGCAGGGTGAAAGTAAGCGTGAATCGGATGATTTACAGCGGTTGCAGCAAAAGCTGGAAGATATGCTGGCGTCGGATCCGCGGCTAAAAGATTTACGTCCACACCTGATGATTAATCTGACCGAGCAGGGCTTGCGTATTCAGATTATTGATAGCAAAAACCGCCCGATGTTCCAGCTTGGCAGCGCGATTGTTGAGCCGTACATGCGCGATATCCTCAGGGCGATTGCACCGGTGCTGGATGATTTTCCGAATAAAATTAGCCTGGCGGGCCATACCGATGATATGCCGTATGCCACGGGCGAACGCGGCTACAGCAATTGGGAACTGTCGACTGATCGCGCCAATGCTTCACGTCGCGAGATGGTAACAGGCGGCCTCAGTGAAGGAAAAGTCCTGCGGGTGATGGGCATGGGGTCTTCCATGCAGCTGAAAAATCATCCGGCAGGTGATGCTATCAACCGTCGTATCAGCATTTTGGTCCTGAACAAACATGCTGAAGAGGCGATTGAACGGGAAAACAGTGAGGGCGAGGCGATCACGATCAGTGACGCTGGCGAGCTGCAAAGACAAGTACAAGGCACACGAACAGTGCCGGCATTAGCACCACAAATGAGTCCGGCACCGGCAGCCCCGGCGTTAGCGCCACAGGCAAGCCCGGCACCGGCAACACCAGAGAAAGCACCATCAATACCCGGGATTGAGACGCAGACGCCAGTGACACCATCGGCAGGCGCTCAACCTGCGACGGCAGCTCCGGCTGCCGCGGCGGGCACGGCACCTGCGACACATTAACAAGCCGCGATTCACAGCAGAGGTGATCACGTGAGCATGGATATTACTGATTTTTATCAGACATTTTTTGATGAAGCAGACGAGTTGCTGGCGGACATGGAACAACATCTGTTGTTGCTTGATCCGCAAGCGCCTGACATTGAGCAACTGAATGCGATTTTCCGCGCAGCGCACTCAATCAAAGGCGGTGCAGCGACGTTTGGATTTACGGTTTTACAGGAAACGACTCACTTACTGGAAAACCTGCTCGACGGTGCTCGTCGCGCTGAAATGAGCCTGAGCACTGACATCATCAACCTGTTTCTGGAAACAAAAGACATTATGCAGGAGCAACTCGACGCCTATAAATCTTCCCGGGATCCTGACGCAGAAAGCTTTGAATATATCTGTGCGGCCCTGAGACAACTGGCCCTCGAAGCGCAACAGGCGCGTGAACCTGCGCCAGATCTTCACGCGGTTGAAGCACTGGCAGCAGCAGAAACTGCCGCGCCAGCGCCGGTAGCCGCGGCGGGCAAGGGCGATTTACGCGTGCGCCTTTCCGGCCTGAAAACTCAGGAAATTCCTGTGATGCTGGAAGAACTCGGCAATCTCGGGGAGATCAAAGATCCGGTTCAGACTGATGACAGTGTGGAAGCCACCCTGATCACTACAGTGACCGAAGACGACATTGTTGCGGTGCTGTGTTTTGTGCTGGAACCGGAACAAATCAGTTTCACACACGCGCCGGCGTCTGCACCTGCTGTCGCGGTAGCCGCTTCTGCGCCTGCTGTAGCGGAAGTTGCCGCCGCACCGGCGGTTGTTGCCCGTCAGGCTCCGGTACTGGTGGCTGTGCCGAACAGTGAACCGGCTAAAGCCCGTGCACCTAAAGCTCCGGAATCCACCAGCATCCGTGTTGCTGTTGAAAAAGTGGACCAGCTGATCAACCTGGTGGGCGAACTGGTGATCACCCAGTCCATGCTGGCGCAGCGTTCAGATTTATTGGATCCGGTGGTGCACAGCGACCTGCTCAACAGCATGGGTCAGCTCGAACGTAACGCCCGTGATTTGCAGGAATCGGTGATGTCGATTCGTATGATGCCGATGGAATTCGTGTTCAGCCGCTTCCCGCGTCTGGTACGTGACCTCGCCAGCAAACTGAATAAGCAAATTGAACTGACCCTGCTCGGCAGCTCGACCGAACTGGATAAGAGCCTGATCGAACGTATCATCGATCCGTTGACGCATCTGGTGCGCAACAGTCTCGATCACGGTGTGGAAACACCGGAAGTGCGTCTTGCCAACGGTAAAGAACCCACCGGTAACCTGACTCTGTCTGCTGAACACCAGGGCGGTAATATCTGCATCGAAGTGATCGACGATGGTGCCGGTCTGAACCGTGAACGTATTCTGGCCAAAGCGGCATCGCAGGGTATGAACGTCAGCGACAACATGAGCGATGAAGAAGTCGGCATGCTGATTTTTGCCGCCGGTTTCTCGACCGCAGAAAAAGTGACTGACGTTTCGGGCCGTGGCGTGGGCATGGACGTAGTGAAACGAAACATTCAGGAAATGGGGGGCCACGTTGAAATCCATTCTCAGCAGGGCAAAGGCACCACCATCCGTATTCTGTTGCCACTGACGCTGGCGATCCTTGACGGCATGTCAGTAAAAGTCGGTAAAGAAGTCTTCATTCTGCCACTGAACGCGGTGATGGAATCGCTGCAACCGCTGTCAGAAGATCTGCATCCGCTGGCCGGTGGTGAACGTGTTCTGCAGGTGCGTGGTGAATATCTGCCGCTGGTTGAGTTGTACAATGTCTTTGATGTTGAAGAGGCCAAAACCGAGGCAACACAGGGCATTGTGGTGATTTTGCAGAGTGCGGGACGTCGCTATGCATTGCTGGTGGATCAACTGATTGGTCAGCATCAGGTTGTGGTAAAAAACCTGGAAAGCAACTATCGCAAAGTACCGGGTATTTCCGCCGCCACCATTTTGGGTGACGGCAGTGTGGCGCTGATCGTGGACGTGTCGGCATTGCAGTCGCTGAACCGCGATAAGTTAGCAACAGGCGCCACCGCCGCATAACAAGCAAAGCTTCCGGCGGCTATAAACGTCGCCGGGTGTGAAAAACTCAGGCCGATTTAAAGATAAAAGCAAAGGTGAACAACATGGCAGGACTTGCAACCGTGGCGAAAATTGCGGGCGAAACAGTAGGTCAGGAATTTCTGATCTTTACTTTAGGCGATGAAGAATACGGCATCGATATCCTCAAAGTGCAGGAAATCCGCGGATACGATCAGGTAACCCGTATTGCTAACACCCCGGCCTTTATTAAAGGTGTCACTAACCTGCGCGGCGTCATTGTGCCAATCCTCGACCTGCGCGTGAAATTCGCTCAGGAAGATGTGATTTACAACGAAAACACCGTAGTGATCGTACTGAACTTCGAAAACCGCGTCGTCGGGATCGTGGTTGACGGTGTGTCAGACGTGCTGTCGCTGAGCCAGGAGCAGATCCGCCCGGCACCGGAATTCGCCGTGACCATGTCGACTGAGTACCTGACCGGGTTGGGTTCGCTTGGCGACCGTATGTTGATTCTGGTGGATATTGAGAAGCTGCTGAGCAGTGAAGAAATGGCACTCGTTGATAGTGTGACGAAAATTTGATTTTCGTTTGTTAACGTCAAAGTCAAAGTCAAAGTCAAGGTCGTGGGCGCCGGCCCACACCGGGGTTAAGGGGCGTAAACGCGCCCCTTAACAATCCTGCGTTTTTTCACTGCGCGCTGTCGCAGGTACGACGGACATGTTTCGCGGCTTCTGTGTGTGGCGCAAAATCTTGTCGCGTTGCGATGCCTTCTCTCGGTCCTGAAGCCCCCGGTCTTCAGGCCGCTCCGTTCAGCAAGATTTTTGAGCACGCCAGTCCCGACCGAATAAAAACCCCGTTCTGATTCTCTCGTAAAATCAAATGCGAAAGGTGTTGTCTTGCTCCTTCCCCTGCGAAGGGGAAGGCCGGGATGGGGTATTAATGGCATCTCTGCAACTCACTGCAAATTCTAAAAACTCCCTGGAAGCAGTATCCCATTCCCGCGATTTGCCCATTTTTAATGTGTGGATATACAGTTATTGTCTCCTCGCTGCGGCAAAATCCGCAGTCAGGTGTAGGAACCTGAACCCTCATGGCGGATGTTTTAATTTCGCCATCGCTTTGTATTACCGGCAAAAAACGAATTATTATCGTATATTGTTTTTGGTAACTCGGGCGGGGCAGCTTTCGGGCTGGTCGGAGAGGGTAACCGATATTCCTACCCCTGCCTGAGTTACCACCTTGAGTGTAGGAACTTAAGTGGTAGCGTGATACGCAATCTAATATTAGGTTCTAATCAAATGGATATTACTCTCACAAACAACACACCCCCCGATTCATGGACACTCACCGATCGCTGCCGGTTACTGGCAAATGCGCTGGTGAATCCGCAAAACAAAGGTGCGCAGGACAGGCTTTGTATGATGCTGCACAACCAGCTCGAATGCCTTGAGGCGTCCTTATCGCAACCCATCCCGGAGCACCGGAAAGATTTAGGCATACCGCTGGACGACGGCTTATTTGATTACGCCGAGCTTGAGCCCGATGAACTTTGCGATCAGTGCATGGCGCTGAACTTCACACTGATGACGCTGCAAGACAGAAAGATAAAAGAGATTATCGCGTTTATCCTGTGGGAACGTTTCGAAATGCTGCGCTGCTCGCTGTATGCCTCCACGGAGGAAGCCGCATGAACAAAGACTGGCATCAGGCCGATATTATTGCGGCCATTAAAAAGAAGGGCACCACGATGGCGGCAGTTTCACGCCGTGCGGGGTTGTGTTCCTCAACGCTTTCGAATGCGCTGACCCGCAAATGGCCGAAAGGTGAAAGGCTGATCGCCGAAGCCATCGGCGTAAAAGCCGAAACCATCTGGCCGAGCCGCTACACCGAAATAACATACAACTGAGATCAGCTCCCTCCCCTGCAAAGGGGAGGGTTGGGGTATTAATGGCATCTGCGAACTAACCCTCTTTTTTGCACTTTCGCTAACCCATTGATTTTACTTAATCACTCAGATCATCAAAAAAAGAGGGTATTTTTGCCCAAACAGGCATAATCTTTTGCAGTTCAAAGGATAAACCTGAAAACGCAACAGTTCACTGCCGTACAGGCAGCTTAGAAATGTCACGCAGTTCCGAGCTAATCCCCATTTCCGTTCACTGCCGTACAGGCAGCTTAGAAACGTTGAATAAACTCCGCCACTGCCATTTTAATGTTCACTGCCGTACAGGCAGCTTAGAAAAGTCAGCTTGCACATCTCTTTTAAGCCTATGTGTTCACTGCCGTACAGGCAGCTTAGAAATGGCGATTGAAATCATAGAAACGCAAATCAAGGTTCACTGCCGTACAGGCAGCTTAGAAAACCACCCCCGGAAACCATCACAGCACAAATCGGTTCACTGCCGTACAGGCAGCTTAGAAATAATGCACGCCGCAAAGAAAAGCTTATCCCCTGTTCACTGCCGTACAGGCAGCTTAGAAAAACATAAAAGGGCTTGAGCGTTCTGCTGCGAGGTTCACTGCCGTACAGGCAGCTTAGAAACGCACATCAACCCACAGGCGGCGGCACGGGACGTTCACTGCCGTACAGGCAGCTTAGAAAAAGTAGTGTGGATACTAAAAAAGGCAGCACAAGTTCACTGCCGTACAGGCAGCTTAGAAAATGAACGCACCGGCCATGTGCGCTGCGGTATTGTTCACTGCCGTACAGGCAGCTTAGAAAGGGTACTTGATTGTGCGAGTGCCTTGAATCCAGTTCACTGCCGTACAGGCAGCTTAGAAAACCGGTGTGGGCCGGCGCCCACGACCTTGACTTGTTCACTGCCGTACAGGCAGCTTAGAAAATGCCTATCAGAGAGACAACCGAACATCGGAGGTTCACTGCCGTACAGGCAGCTTAGAAAGAAAGTAGGGAGTGAATAATGCAGAAAATGGAGTTCACTGCCGTACAGGCAGCTTAGAAAACAAACAAATCTGCGAACTGTTTGGCCGCGCTGTTCACTGCCGTACAGGCAGCTTAGAAAGATAATAATCAGTGCTATTTTGCTGAGTGTAGGTTCACTGCCGCACAGGCAGCTTAGAAAATATTGATGGCGGCGGACGGTTTCGAGACGTTGTTCACTGCCGCACAGGCAGCTTAGAAACTGCCCGTGCCTCACATGGTGAATTTCTGCCGGTTCACTGCCGCACAGGCAGCTTAGAAAGGCATCTACGCCTTTTTCGTATGCGCGCGTTCGTTCACTGCCGCACAGGCAGCTTAGAAATCAATATGCTGGCCGTTCGCCCGGGTGAAGTTGTTCACTGCCGTACAGGCAGCTTAGAAAGAATACATACCCAGAGTTTCATCTGTATGACGGTTCACTGCCGTACAGGCAGCTTAGAAAGGCGTTATTGCCATTGCCGGATTTTGCGCAAGGTTCACTGCCGTACAGGCAGCTTAGAAACAGCGCCGCAACTTTATCAACGTGCGCTTGTTGTTCACTGCCGTACAGGCAGCTTAGAAAACCGTATGTCCCGTGGGGTGAATGGTGCGAAAGTTCACTGCCGTACAGGCAGCTTAGAAAGCGAACGGAATAAAGACAGGATCCGGTATTAGGTTCACTGCCGTACAGGCAGCTTAGAAAGTCAGCGGCACTCAGGAAGTCATCTGCAATATGTTCACTGCCGTACAGGCAGCTTAGAAAGCCCCGCAAAAGCCGGTCGTGTTGCCGGAAGGGTTCACTGCCGTACAGGCAGCTTAGAAACCACTCAAAGTTCAACACAAGGTAAATGGGGAGTTCACTGCCGTACAGGCAGCTTAGAAATTACCGCAATTCAGGCCGCGTGGATAAAATCAGTTCACTGCCGCACAGGCAGCTTAGAAACACCAGGACACCGGCATCGAGCGTCGTTCCCCGTTCACTGCCGCACAGGCAGCTTAGAAACGTGAAACCGCCATAAACAGCAGGACAGATGGGTTCACTGCCGCACAGGCAGCTTAGAAAACAATCACAGACCACCGGCGCTGGACGTGTAAGTTCACTGCCGTACAGGCAGCTTAGAAATTGATTAATTTCAGCAGCGCCGCCAGTTCATCGTTCACTGCCGTACAGGCAGCTTAGAAAGCTACACGCTGGTTAAGGTTCATCACGAAAAGGTTCACTGCCGTACAGGCAGCTTAGAAATGGTGGGTGCAATCACGACAGGCTTTTGCGGGGTTCACTGCCGTACAGGCAGCTTAGAAAGGAATAAGTGAACCGTTGAGATGAATGAACGCGTTCACTGCCGTACAGGCAGCTTAGAAACTTTAAAGCGGAGGAAACCGATCCTCTCTTCTCGTTCACTGCCGTACAGGCAGCTTAGAAAAATGAGGGAACCAATAAGATGTTGGATGATGAGTTCACTGCCGTACAGGCAGCTTAGAAAAAAAATATTTCCACGGTGTTAGCGCGGAGTTCACTGCCGTACAGGCAGCTTAGAAACGGATCCGCATTGCCAATCAAACCATTTCCATGTTCACTGCCGTACAGGCAGCTTAGAAAACCAGTGCGGATACATGGCGGTTGATTGATACGTTCACTGCCGTACAGGCAGCTTAGAAATTTTAAACTCTCATCGCTAAGGCGTTCCATCTGTTCACTGCCGTACAGGCAGCTTAGAAAATGCAAAGAGCTTTTCGAAAGCAGAAAAGAGGGTTCACTGCCGTACAGGCAGCTTAGAAAAGATACGCGCTGGATCAACTCGCGGTTGCGGTGTTCACTGCCGTACAGGCAGCTTAGAAAGCGTAGTCACCCGGGATGGCTTGTACATTCCAGTTCACTGCCGTTCTGGTAATGACACAATACGTTGCAATTAATAAATTGCTCAGCAACTTAATGAATGGGATATATATCACATCAGTGAGAGGTTTAAATATGGCACCCTGTTTTAGGTGTTTTATTAAGCTGAAAAGATAAAAGCAGATGTTATGTTTTTATGAAGCTACTCCCGTTATATTGCAACATCAAATCAACAATGCCTGAAAGCGGTAATTCCATTATTGATATTTACCCTGGTGGCGTTATTTTTATACATGAATTTTGATTAAATCAGGGAATGATAACCAGATGGCTAACGCATTGATGCCTGGCGAGTTAAAAACGATTCTGCATTCTAAACGGTCAAATATTTATTACCTGCAATATTGCCGTGTATTAGTGAATGGCGGGCGGGTTGAATATGTGACGGAAGAAGGCAGGCAGTCATTGTACTGGAATATCCCTATCGCCAATACCACGGTAGTGATGCTGGGAACCGGCACGTCAGTGACACAGGCGGCGATGCGTGAATTTGCCCGTGCGGGCGTGCTGATCGGTTTTTGTGGCGGGGGCGGAACCCCGCTTTACTCGGCGAATGAAGTCGAGGTGAATGTCTCATGGCTGACGTCTCAAAGTGAATATCGTCCGACGGAATATCTTCAGCAATGGGTCAGCTTCTGGTTCGATGAACAGAAACGGCTGGCGGCAGCGGTGGCGTTCCAGAAGGTGCGCAGTGAGCAAATTCGTAAACACTGGTTAAGTGCAACGCTGGCCCGTGAAACCGCTTTCCAGCTGGATACTTCCCGGACAGAATCTCTGTTGCAACGTTTTGAACAAAGCCTGCCAAAGTGTCAAAGCATCGGTGAACTGATGGCACAGGAGGCCGTCATGACAAAAGCGTTATACAAGCTGGCCGCTACGGCAGCGTGTTATGGCGATTTTACTCGTGCGAAACGTGGCGGGGGTGTGGACGTGGCTAACCGTTATCTCGATCACGGCAACTATCTGGCGTACGGACTGGCTGCTACGGCGGTGTGGGTAATAGGTCTGCCACACGGTCTGGCGGTTATGCATGGCAAAACACGGCGCGGCGGTCTGGTATTTGACGTCGCCGATCTCATTAAAGATGCACTGATCCTGCCCCAGGCTTTTATTGCCGCCATGAACGGCGAAGATGAGCAGGAATTTCGTCAGCGTTGCCTGAATCATTTTCAGCGTGCGGATGCGCTCGATATTATGATTGAAACCGTGCAGAACGTCGCACAAGAAATAAGTCAGCAATAATGAATATATTACTGGTGTCGGAATGTAATAAAAAAGCACTGACTGAAACGCGGCGAATCATTGATCAGTTTGCTGAACGCAAAGGAGAACGGACATGGCAAACGGCAATTACCCTGGAAGGGCTGAATACATTACGTCAGATACTCAAAAAAAACGCACGCAGAAATACAGCCGTTGCCTGTCATTGGATTAAATCAAATAATCAGACTGAAGTGCTTTGGATAGTCGGAAATATTCGCAAGTTTAATGACAAAGGGACAGTGCCGACCAATACCACACAACGGGATATTATAAAGTCTGACAGCGAAAATGCTTTTCACAGTGTGCAGACCATCGGACTTCTGGCCGCTATCGCCGGGCTTTTCCATGATTTTGGCAAAGCCAGTCTGCTGTTCCAGAATAAACTCAACGGACAGGGGAAAGGCTTCGAGCCATTCAGGCACGAATGGGTGTCGGTGCGTTTATTCCAGGCGTTTGTCGGCCAGCAGACCGATGAGCAATGGCTGACCCGTTTGCAGCATGTCAGTGCTGAACACGAAAATGCCATGATACAAAATCTGGCCCGCAATAATGTCAGCCACAGTTATAACAGTCCGCTTGAAGGTCTGCCGCCGGTAGCGCGTCATGTCGCCTGGCTGATTGTTTCTCATCATCGCCTGCCGGTTTATCCGCGTCGAAACGACAACTACATCAACCCGCCGCAATTTGCTGATATTCAGCACTGGCAGGATAAGCAGTTTGCGCCGTGCTGGAACTCCACCAATATGGATGCGCCATGGACAGCTAAAGAACAACGTGCCGTCTGGCAGTTCCCGCACGGCACGCCGGTGCAAAGTGCAACATGGCGCAGGAAAGCGCAAAAATTTGCCGCACGCGCGCTGCAACTGCCGTTGTTTACCTCACCACATATCGCGCCTGAACGCCGTCTGACCCGCCATCTTGCCCGGCTGGTACTGATGCTCGCCGATCATTTGTACTCTTCGCTGGATGCAACAGCGGGCTGGCAGGATCCGGCGTTTCCGGCGATTGCCAACACCGACAGAAAGAGCGGCAGAGCCAAACAGCAACTTGATGAGCATAATATTGGTGTCAGCCAGAATGCATGGTTACTGGCGCGTGGACTGCCCTATTTGCGGGAGACGTTACCGGCGATCACCCGGCATAAAGGTTTTAAAAAACGCGCTCAGCAGGAAAGATTTCGCTGGCAGGATAAGGCATTCGACTTAACCTGCGGGCTGCGTGAAAGTGCATGTCAGCACGGCTTTTTTGGCATCAATATGGCATCGACCGGTTGCGGGAAAACGCTGGCGAATGCGCGGATTATGTACGGGCTGGCTGATGAAACGCGCGGATGTCGCTTCTCTGTCGCCCTTGGCCTGCGAGCCCTGACCTTACAGACCGGCGATGCGCTTGGCGAAAAACTGCATCTTGATAAAGAAGATCTGGCGGTGCTGATCGGTTCGCAGGCGGTGCAGAAACTGCATCAGCTTAATCATGATACCGGTGGCGTTAACCGTAACGGCAGTCAGTCTGCGGACGAACTTTTCGCGGAACATCAGTATGTGCGTTACGAAGGGTCGCTTGATACCGGCCGGTTGGGGCAGTGGCTCAAAGGCAAAGACACTCTCCTGAAACTCATCAGTGCCCCGGTTCTGGTGACGACGATAGACCATCTTATGCCTGCCTGTGAAAGCCTGCGCGGCGGTCATCAGATCGCCCCGATGCTCAGGCTGCTGACGGCTGACCTGGTGCTTGACGAGCCTGATGATTTTGATATGGCCGACCTGCCTGCGTTGTGCCGTCTGGTGAACTGGGCGGGAATGCTGGGTTCGCGGGTTTTACTTTCTTCAGCGACGCTGGCACCGGCGCTGGTGCAGGCATTATTCAGTGCGTATGTCGCGGGAAGGAAAGATTACCAGCAAGCCTGCGGGCAGCCCGGGTTGCCGGTGAATGTATGCTGTGCATGGTTTGACGAATTTCATGTAGCGGAAAGTCAGCATATAAGCGGAAAGTCTTTTGGCGAAAAACATCGCGAATTTGTAGCAAAACGGGTGCCGTTATTACAACAGGCCAGCCCGCTGCGGCAGGCCTCCCTGATCACGGTGTCGCCGGAAAGTGCCCGTGAGCAGGATGTCTTAAATGCGGTGTCAGCGCGCGTCCATCAGTCGTTACTTGCGCTGCACAATGCGCATCACCATGGCAAAAATCTGACCGTCGGTATTGTCCGTATGGCAAATATCGATCCGCTGGTCGCGGTGGCAAAATGCCTGATGTCAACGCCGTCTCCGGCAGGCATACAATTACATTATTGCGTCTATCACAGCCAGTATCCGCTGGCGATGCGGGCCCGTATCGAAAATCGTCTTGATGCTATGCTGACCCGCCATGATGAAGAGGCGATCCGGCGGGTAGATGAAGTCCGCCAGGCTTTCGCTGCGCATCCGGAAGAACAGCACATCTTTGTGGTCCTTGCCACCTCTGTCGCGGAAATCGGCCGTGATCATGATTATGACTGGGCCATTGCTGAACCCAGTTCAATGCGATCGCTTATCCAGCTTGCCGGACGCGTTCAGCGCCACCGGCGCTCAGCCCCGCAATGTCCCAATATTCATATCCTGCATAAAAACGTTAAAGCGCTGAAAAAGGTGATACCTGCGTATTGCAAACCGGGTTTTGAAAGCAGTACGCATGAGTTTTCCAGCCATGATTTACACGATTTACTGCGCCGGGAAGAATACGAAATTCTCAACGCTATTCCCCGTATTCAGGAGCGTGATACGCCGGATCCCCTGATGAGCCTGACCGATATGGAGCACGGGCGTTTATGGCCAGAATTACTGGGCCGAAAGCCATGCGGGGAAAACTATGCCGCGCGCTGGTGGCGCGAAGATGCAGACTGGTGCGGTGAATTACAACAGCGGACGCCTTTCAGGCAATCGGCATCCGATCAGCAATATTATCTGTGGCTGGAGGAAGAGGGCGATGAGCCACGTTTCCGTCAGCCTGATGAGGGAGTCGAAGGCTGGAAAGACAGCAGCGGATTTAAGGCCATTGAACAGGAATATGCCGAAGGCGTCAGTCCGTGGATGGAGATGAACTGTGAAATCCTCTATCAGGATCTTGCAGACAGCACCGGCTGGGAGCTGGACCGCATCAGTAAAACGTTTGGAGAAATCTGTTTAGCCGACAGCGAAAACCAACGGTGGCACTGGCATGAAGCATTAGGGGTGTTTGGTGCACTCGGCTGAGTGCACTGCTGCCTGTACGGCAGTTGATGTGATGGAAATTGAGTACCTAAAGCGTATTGCAAAATTCTAAGCTGCCTGAGCGCCAGTCTGATGAATGCTAGTCTGTCTAATAAAAAATATCCATGGGTGAAATGCGTTCTCTTTAAAATTATTAATT
>NZ_JAFMOS010000529.1 GCF_019049755.1 Rahnella perminowiae | reverse complement strand
TTTTGAGGGTGCGGAGAATACGTCAGGGCGTGACGTTATTTAAGCAACTGTCCCCATTTTTCCACCCACGGAATCGCAACGGTTTCCGGCTCTGCAGTTTCCATCGCATCAATTTCCAGCATTTCGCCAATGCGCGACGCACCCTGCTCCTGCAATAAATCATCCAGTTTATGCCCGCCACCACAGAAATGATCGTAGCTGATATCACCCAGCGCAATCATACCGTAACGCAACTCCGGCTGATAACCGACAGTATCGCGGATGGCAACATATAACGGCGCGATATTGTCCGGTAAATCGCCCTGACCGGTAGTGGACGTCACAATCAGCACAAAATGATGGCGATAATACTGCCAGGCTTCCAGCGTGCCTTCCTCGAACAATTTCACCTCATGCCCCTGGCCTTTCAGCACGGTTTCCGCTTCTTCTGCCACCAGTAACGCATTGCCGTATACCGTACCGACAAAAATTCCGACTTCTGCCATGGGATTCACTCCTGTGTGAGGCCAATATTTCAATCAAAGGACTTAAATTTGTGGACTATCCTGACCGTAAGTTTCCGCAAACTCAACCCTTTCAAGCTGAGGGATTTTTCCCTGCCAGCCAAACTGCGTCACCACATTTTGCCAGCGATGATCCCAGCGCGCATGTAATGACAATAATTCTCCGGTCACCGGATGCGGCAGTTGCATATGGCTGGCGTGCAGCATCAGTCCTGAACAACCAAAATGCTGCGCCATGCCACGGTTTTGCTTTAAATCTCCGTGCGCGCTGTCACCGATAATCGGGTGGCGCAAATGCGACATATGCCGGCGCAACTGATGCTTGCGACCGGTTTCCGGTTTCAGTTCTACCAGGCTATAACGCGCCGTATCGTAACGACCGATAGCCACCGGCATTTCAACCTGAGCCAGGACGCGATAATGCGTGACGGCAGGCTGTGGCGCTTTATCCGGACTGGCAAATTTATCAGCGATTTTATCAAGCTCTTCAGTCAGCGCGTAATCGAGCGTACCGTCTTGCGGCACATATCCGCGAACCACCGCGTGATATACCTTGCTCATCTGATTATTTTCAAACTGCTGAGACAGCAAACGCGCCACCTCGCTGGACAGCGCCAGCAGCAACACACCGGATGTCGGCTTATCCAGCCGGTGAACCGTAAACACATGCTGACCAATCTGATCACGCAATGTTTGCATCACAAACACCGTTTCATGGCGATCCAGCCAGCTGCGGTGCACCAACATGCCCGCCGGTTTATTCACTGCGATCAGATATTCGTCCTGATACAAAATTTCCAGCATGTCAGTCTTCTATGTTCAGCAAATCGTCGAGGCGTTGCAACTGAGCCAGCAAACGTATTGCTTCAGGCATTGCCACTTCAAAATAAGGGGTGATAGCAAAACGGGTTGGCAAGGGCGCCTGGGCCTCAAGCAACGCGTACATACGGGGAACCAGTACCCATTGCAGCCATTGTTCAGCAGACAGGGTATCCACTGAAAACGGTTCTTTGCTTTCAAAGGCTTCCGCTTCCGGCGGCGTGGCATGCCACAATTTATCATCACGCATGACCTGTTCGATATCTTCTAAAATCTGGCGAACCTGGTTTTCTGTATTCATCAATGCCTCTCTTCGTTCATGGCCCCGGGCAGCCTACGCCGGGCGGCGCAAAGCATAACATTGAAGGACTGATGCCCCAACTTTCTGCATCGTAACCAATTTAACTATTCAGCCATAAGTTTTTCGTGGTAGCGATAAACGCCCGATACGGGCAAACTACCGCCACTTTTTTCTTTACAGATGTGTCCACATGTCCGCACAACACACTCAGAAAGCCCATGCAACACCCGCCAAAGCGATGCTGGCCTCCGTGACCGGGTACGCCATGGATGGTTTCGATTTACTGATCCTCGGCTTCATGCTCCCGGCCATCACTCACGAATTTAGCCTGTCGTCCTCACAAAGTGGTTCACTGGTCACCTGGACCCTGATTGGCGCCGTACTTGGCGGCGTGATTTTCGGGCCAATCAGCGATCGTTTCGGCCGCATCCGTGTACTGACCTTCACCATTGGGATGTTCTCCCTGTTCACCGGTTTATGCGCTTTCGCACAAGGCTACTGGGATTTGCTGGTCTATCGCACATTGGCCGGTGTCGGGCTGGGTGGCGAATTTGGTATTGGCATGGCGCTGATTGCAGAAGCCTGGCCCGCTGAAAAGCGTAACCGCGCCTCGGCTTACGTGGGTATGGGCTGGCAACTGGGCGTGTTAATGGCAGCCTTCCTGACGCCACTGCTGCTCGGGATTATCGGCTGGCGTGGCATGTTCCTGGTCGGTCTGCTGCCGGCACTGGCCTCTTTCCTCATACGCCGTACAATGGGCGAACCGGAAGCCTTTGTAAAAAACGCCCAGACCCGCAACGACGGCACGCTGTTTAGCCGTATCAGGCTACTGTTCCGTGATAAAGCCACCACCAAAGCCAGCATCGGCATTCTGATCTTATGTTCTGTTCAGAACTTTGGTTATTACGGTCTGATGATCTGGATGCCAAGTTATCTGTCGAAAAACTTTGGCTTCTCACTGACCAAATCTGGGCTGTGGACTGCTGTGACCGTTGTCGGTATGACCTTCGGCATCTGGCTGTTCGGCATGCTGTCCGACCGTTTCCCTCGCTGGAAAATCTTTCTGATTTATCAGATTGGCGCTGTTGTGATGGTGTTATGTTACGCACAGTTAACTGACCCGACGCTGATGTTGTTCGCAGGTGCGCTGATGGGGATGTTCGTGAATGGCATGATTGGGGGTTACGGCGGCCTTATTTCCGATCTCTATCCGGTGCGTGTCAGGGCGACGGCGCAGAATCTGTTATTTAATCTCGGGCGCGGCGTCGGCGGTTTTGGCCCGCTGGTGATCGGAATACTCGTAGCACAGGTGTCATTTACCGCAGCAATTACGTTGCTGGCGGCGATTTATCTGCTGGATATTTTTGCCACCCTATTTCTGCTGCCGAAAAAACAGGGGCAGGATGATGTGTTAGGGGCGATTGGCTGAGTCAGTGGCTGGCGCTTCCGGCGGAATAGAAGCGTTTAACGAGGCAATATCTATATCTATCATTAAAAAGTTGGGGGCACTGTTTTCACAGTGCCCCCGGTTCGTTTTATAGCAATCCAGCTACCTCAGTGCTCCCTGCTCAATCCCTGAAAACTTTTCCTGTGGTTATCCTAACCGGCTATCCTTTGCATCGTCCCACTTTCATCCTGACGGGCTATCCTAAATCATCCTGACTAAAGTCCCTTGGTCATCTGTGACCCGCTCAGCTTCCTTTGTGAGCTCTCTTCTCCGTCCTGGAGGTGTCCCTGGTTTCGTCCTGAAACATCCTGGCATAATCCGATGCCGTCCTGACTCTTCCTGAGCCGTCCCCTTCTTTTATGAATCAGCCATCATCCTGATGTTCTGCTTCATGCTTCCTTAGTGCACAACTAGAATCGTTGATTTCGCGCTTCCGGGCAAGACAGGCTGTAAGCCAAAATCAGGCCAGGTAAGCCATGCTACAAACGATTCTGCTTTTAACTTATTGATTATAAAAATTATAAGTATTTTTATCGCAAACTTACTAAGTCAAATTAACGAGATCTCTTACAGGCTTTGTGAGATATCTCTCACACGCTTGTGAGCCATTTATGCTCTGCGGGGCGGAGTTTCAGATCATGATCAGGCGGGATAAACCGGGGTCAGCATTGTAAGGAATTCTGATAGCGATGGCGAGAGCAGCGTTCGTTTTTTACTGCCGAACTGTTCCAGCACGACATTACCGGTCACATTGCATAACGACACCATATCCAGCTCGGAATCTGTAGTCGCCAGGAAAACTGTTGGCGTCAGTTTCAGCCGCTTTTGGGTAACCAGATGCCCGATCAGATTTTCCTGCAAACGGGTGAAATCTTCCTGGCTCCAGACCTGCAACAGCGTCAGCGGATTTCCCTGCCAGCTGGCGGCCATATCCCCTGCATACTGCGTTGTGTAAAACTCATGAGCCTCAGAACGCAGTTGTAACTCCAGCGCCCGCTCCACATTTTGCAACGTCGCGTCAGGTGTAAATGTCTGCGTCAGCCAGAAAACTTTTTCATCTTCGGTTTTGATCACGCACGGCGAATCAACACCAAAAAGGGCTTCGCTGGCGGGTGGCATGCCGGTTTCCTCCTGCCAGAGTTCGACATAACGCTGAGTAAATCCTCGCAATGCTACAGAAACTTCAGACTCCATAATTCTCTCATCTTCCGGTAAGGCTGGGGTAAACTAGGGGATTATTTTCTATTGTACCTATTTCGTAAGGTGACAGCATGCCCTCATATCAGGATAACCCCGCACTGGCGCAACTGACGCTGGGCAAAAGCACGGCTTATGTCGATCAGTACGACGCCTCTTTATTGCAGGCTGTTCCGCGCAGCATGAACCGGGAGCCGCTGGGCCTCTATCCGGATAACTTACCCTTTCATGGCGCAGATATCTGGACGCTATATGAATTGTCCTGGCTGAATGCCAAAGGCCTGCCGCAGGTTGCCGTGGGTGAAATCAGTCTGAATGCCAACAGTCAGAATCTGATCGAATCCAAAAGTTTCAAACTCTATCTGAACAGTTTCAATCAGACCGTTTTCCCGGACTGGCAGGCGGTGCAGGAAACACTGACTCGTGATTTAAGTGCCTGCGCGCAAGGCGAAGCCACGGTAACCGTCAGCCGCCTGTCTGAGATTGAAGGTTCACCTGTCGGACATTTTGACGGTGTTTGCATTGATGAACAGGACATTGAAATCGACAGCTATGAGTTCAGCACCGATTATCTGGCCGGTGCCAAAGGCGACGAGATGGTTGAGGAATCGCTGGTCAGCCATTTGCTGAAATCCAACTGTCTGATCACCCATCAGCCTGACTGGGGTTCCGTTCAGATCCACTATCGTGGCCAGAAAATTGATCGTGAAGCACTACTGCGTTACCTGGTTTCTTTCCGCCATCATAACGAATTTCACGAACAGTGCGTTGAACGCATCTTCAATGATCTGCTGCGTTTCTGCCAGCCGGAAAAGCTTGCCGTTTATGCGCGCTATACACGCCGCGGCGGTCTGGACATCAATCCATGGAGATCCAACTTCCCGTTTGAACCTGCAACGGCAAGACTTGTCAGACAATAATGCGAGACGTTGCTCAAGAACTGAGCTAACGCTCTGTCAGCATTGGTAAAAGCCTGATGGCGGGGTTACTGTTAAATCGCATACGGCGCAAAAAACATGATCCGAAAATCATGCGTCGCAATCAGGTAGCAGAAAGAATCACTGCACCCGTTGGTGTCAAGGAGCAACTTTGATTACACATATCAGCCCGTTAGGCTCAATGGATTTGTTGTCACAGCTGGAAGTTGACATGCTCAAACGTACAGCGAGCAGCGACCTCTACCGTCTTTTCAGAAATTGTTCACTGGCCGTGCTTAACAGCGGCAGCCAGACTGACAGCAGTAAAGAACTTCTCGACCGTTACGAAAGCTTTGATATCAATGTGCTGCGCAGAGAGCGTGGCGTAAAACTCGAACTGGTAAACCCGCCGGAAGACGCTTTTGTTGATGGCAGGATTATCCGCTCACTCCAGGCCAATCTGTTTGCGGTCCTGCGGGATATCCTGTTCGTGAGCGGGCAAATCGACAATGCCGGTCGTTTTCAGAACCTGAATACTGAAAATTCAGCGCACCTGACCAACCTGGTGTTCTCTATCTTACGCAACGCCCGCGCCCTGCATCTGGATGAAGATCCGAACATGGTGGTGTGCTGGGGCGGACACTCAATCAATGAAATTGAATATCAGTATGCCCGCAACGTCGGCAGTCAGCTGGGTTTGCGCGAACTGAATATTTGTACCGGCTGTGGTCCGGGCGCAATGGAAGCACCGATGAAAGGTGCTGCCGTCGGCCATGCTCAACAACGCTACAAAGCGGGCCGTTTTATTGGCATGACAGAGCCGTCGATTATTGCCGCTGAGCCACCCAACCCCCTGGTCAACGAACTGATCATCATGCCGGATATCGAAAAACGGCTTGAGGCGTTCGTCCGTATTGCCCACGGGATCATTATCTTCCCGGGCGGTGTAGGTACCGCTGAGGAATTGCTGTATCTGCTTGGTATTCTGATGGATCCGGAAAATAGCGATCAGGTTTTACCGCTGATCCTCACCGGTCCGAAAGAAAGCGCCGATTACTTCCACGTTCTCGATGCCTTCATTAAAGAAACGCTGGGTGAAGAGGCCTGCAAGTTCTACACCATCATCATCGACGATCCGACAGAAGTCGCCCGCCAGATGAAACGCGCCATGCCGCTGGTGAAAGAAAACCGTCGTAACAGCGGTGATGCCTACAGTTTCAACTGGTCGATTCGCATTGCGCCCGATTTGCAGCATCCGTTCGAGCCAAACCATGAAAACATGGCGAACCTGAATCTTTATCCGAACCAGCCACCGCAGGAACTGGCCGCTGCACTGCGCCGCGCCTTCTCCGGTATTGTGGCGGGTAACGTGAAAGAATTTGGAATTCAGGCTATCGAAAAACACGGCCGCTTCAAGCTGCACGGCGATCCGGCATTAATGAAAAAAATGGACAGCCTGCTGCAAGGTTTCGTCGCACAGCACCGCATGAAATTGCCGGGCAGCGCCTATATTCCTTGCTATGAGATTTGTGCCTGATTTACCGGCCACACTTCGAAAGCAGATCTAAGGGCGACGTGAGTCGCCTTTATTATGGAGATTATCATGGCTATACATCTGCTGATTATCGATGCCCTGAACCTGATCCGCCGTATTCATGCGGTTCAGGGGTCGCCTTGTCTGATGACATGCCAAAACGCCATCGGCCAGCTGATTCAGCATACACAGCCCACACATGCCGTGGCCGTATTTGACGAAGATGACCGGGCAGACAGCTGGCGTCATCAGTGTCTGCCAGACTACAAAGCCGGGCGCTCACCGATGCCCGATAACCTGTTTGCGGAAATGCCCAGTCTGAAGGCCGGTTTTGAAGCGCAGGGGATCGCCTGCTGGCATTCTGCGGGTAATGAAGCGGACGATCTGGCGGCAACGCTTGCAGTCAAAGTGTCATCCGGTGGCCATCAGGTCACCATCGTTTCAACTGATAAAGGCTATTGCCAGCTGCTGGCACCGAATATTCAGATCCGCGATTACTTTCAGAAACGCTGGCTGGATATGCCTTTTGTGCAGGATACGTTTGGCGTATTGCCTCAGCAACTCACCGATTACTGGGGTCTCGCCGGGATCAGCAGCAGTAAAATTCCGGGTGTACCGGGAATTGGCCCGAAAACAGCGGTGACATTACTGAAACAGACCGGTTCGCTGGACGAGATTTACGACAATCTGGAGGGTGTGCCGGAAAAATGGCGTAACAAGCTTGAAGAGCATCGTGAACTGGCATATGCCTGCAAACGGGTTTCGACGCTGCAAACCGACGTCGTCCTGGACGGCAACTTACAGCAACTGCGCCTGCCATAAAATGGGGGTAAAAAGGCGCTTCTTATTAAGAAACGCCATAACCAGATACTCAAAATAATTCGAGTTGCAGGAAGGCAGCAAGTAAGTGAATCCCGATGAGCTTACATGAGTAAGTGATTCGGGTGAGCACATGCAGCCAACGCATCAGCAACTCGAAGTATGACGAGTATCAGCGATCACGCTCGTCGCGGCGCCCGCCAATAGCCGACCAGAAACGGCGGATATGTACGGTGACTTCTTCACGATCGTGATAAAGCTGTTTCGCAAAGATCTCGGCATTCACGCCATTTTCTTTCAGACGTTCGTCGATGCGCTCAAGAATGTTAGAGACTTCTTCGTAGCGCTTTTTCATCGGCAACTTAAGATTGAAGATTGCCTCACGACACCAGCCATTGACCAGCCAGTCACACATGAGTGCAGCCACTTTCGCCGGTTTTTCGACCATGTCACACACCAGCCAGTAATTCTTGGTACTGGTGGATTTATAACGAAAGCCGTCTTCACGCAGATGAATAACCTGACCGGTTTCCATCAGGCTTGGCGCCATCGGACCGTTGTCGACTGCCGTGACCATCATGCTGCGTTGTGTCAGCTGATAGGTCCACCCGCCCGGACAAGCCCCTAAATCGACCGCGTACATGCCACTTGCCAGCCGTTCATCCCACTCATCAGCCGGAATAAAGACATGGAAAGCCTCTTCAAGTTTCAGCGTCGAGCGGCTTGGCGCTTCGGAAGGGAACTTAAGGCGCGGGATACCCATATAAAACGGTGAATTGTTATTGCTGTAGGAATACCCCACATAACAGCACCCCGGCGCGATAAAGAACACATGCACGACCGGACGCAGCGCATTTTCTTTTTTGCCCAGAACCTTGCATTCGCGCATCGCAGAACGCAGCGGCACCGTCAGTTTGCGACAGAACTTGGTCAGCTCTTTACTTTCATTAGTATCCGGCACTTCAACGCGAAGTTCTCCCCCGTTGGTGATCACGTTCTGGACCATCCCGACGATCGGAGAAACACGATCTTCCGGCGGTAAATCTTTGAGTAATTCACCTACCACAATTAACTGACGGGCAAAAATCAGCTCACGGAAAGGCAGTTCTTTAGCGATGCGGTCAGCATCATCAGGCTGATAACATTCAAATAATACATAACCGCTGTTTTCTTTGACGCGGGCAAAACCGAAGATTTCCATCTTTGCGGCTTTATCGGTAATTTCTGCTGCGCATTCTTTTTCAAAACCCTGACGGCAGTAGAGAGCAACTTTATTCATGGCGTTCGGCCTTTTTCTTCAGGCGCAATGCGCCGATCAACAACAAAATCCAACCGACCAGAAACATGGTACCGCCAATCGGAGTTACAAAAACGAATAAACGGAGGTGTGACAGCGCAAGGCAATAAAGGCTGCCGCTGAATAAAACGGTTCCCAGCGCTAAAAAGGCGCTGCTCCAGTAGAACCACACATTGCGCTGGCGTTGCATCGCAACACCCAGAATCATTATCGCAAGCGTATGTATACTTTGATAAGTTAAGCCGGTATGGATCCACGTCATTTCGGCTTCGCCAAGCGACTGGCTCAATACGTGTGCGCCAAAAGCACCGAAAGCGACGTAAATAAAACCGCTGATCGCGGCGAAAATCAACATTGCACGACTGGTCATTATGCGATACCCGTTATCGTTATTTGCCGATGAAAATCCTGATTAACCCATCTCATCAGCAGACTCACGGTTTCTATCCCCGGCGATCAGGCCTCATGCCTGATCGAAACGAAAGCGCAGTTTTTCCTGCTCGCTGGCTGCACGCGCGAGGATCCACTGACGAAAGGCGGCTATTTTACCCAGTTCTGCCTGACTGTCATGACAAACCAGATAAAAAGCATTTTTACTGATTAAAACTTCACTGAACGGACACACCAGACGTCCGGCCTCAATTTCGGTCTGCGCCATAACATTATTGACCAACGCAATACCCTGACCGTGGACGGCAGCCTGAACCACCATCGCACTGTGGCTGAAGATAGGTCCCTGCTGCACGTTCACGTGTTGTAACCCAAGCTGTTTGGTGTACGCCAGCCAGTCGCGACGGGAAGCATCGTGCAGCAAGGTATGATGGCTTAAATCGGCGGGTTCCTTCAGCGGATTATCCCCCATCAGCAATGAAGGGGAGCAGACCGGCAGTAAATATTCCGCATACAATCGCTCTGCCCGCAGCCCCGGCCAGTTACCCCGACCGTGGAATATGGCGACGTCAACATCGTCGGCCAATTTATCTTCTTCACGGTCCACTGCCTGGATACGCACATCAATGCCCGGATAAGCTGAGTTAAAGCCAGACAACCGTGGCACCAGCCATTGAATCGCAAAACTTGGCGGCAAACTGACGGTCAGCGCGCCTTTGGCACTGCGTGCCTGAAGTTTACGCGTGGCTTCATTGAGAGCAGAAAATATCTCTTTAATATCCAGATAATAACTCTGCCCTTCTTCGCTCAGTAACAAAGAGCGATTGCGTCGGCGAAACAGCTTTAGCCCTAAAAAGTCCTCAAGGGACTTAATCTGGTGGCTAACCGCGGCTTGCGTGACAAATAATTCCTCGGCAGCCTTAGTAAAACTAAGGTGGCGCGCTGCGGCATCAAATACCCGCAAAGAGTTCAGAGGCGGTAAACGTTTTGACATAGAATGGATACTTCTTATTCGCCGGTTAGCGGGACGCCTGTCCGTAGGTTTTGGTATTAGTTTTTTTAATCCGAGACATTATAATTTGTCCGTTGAGGATGTACAGGCAAAAACCTATAGTGGCGCCACTTCCTGAGCCGGAACGAAAAGTAAATTGGTATGAGGATGCTGAGATACTTTTGGCTTGTGGTTGTGATGTTGTGTTTGCAATTGTCTGGCAATCCAGACGCGTAGCGTAAATGCTACTCACTTTTCACTTCCTGTACATTACCCTGTCTGTCCAAAGTGATTTTTTAGCACCGCAATTTGCGGTGCTTTTTTTTGCCCTTTTTACTGCAAAAGGGCCGCAAAGAAAGCACAATGCGGTACAAAGGCGAGCGCATAATGTGACAAAACCGGCCTCATCGCAAGAGGGGCCGGTTTTGTCATAAAGCAACGTGTGAGGTTACCTGAGCGACTGGTTCAAGGTATTCACGTCAGGGATCAATTCCCTTCTGCCATTTCTTTGATTTCAGATTTATTGATCTGCTGCTTGTTGCCATACGCATCGGTATAACTGATCATACCGGTATCACTGTCCGTGCTAGGTTTGCCTTCAGCAACAATGGTACGGCCATCATTGGTATGCATCACATAGTTGCTCGAACAGGCGGCAAGTGTTGTCGTCAGCAGTGCAGCTGAAATTACGGCGGCGATCTTCTTCATCTTAGACTCCTTGCAGATTAATATGCTTCAAATTCCTGGTAGGACTCCAGGCTAATGCTTCTAGTCTTCGTAATTCAGCATAACAAACCTCTGATAAATTTCCAGGTAACCATTCCTAAAATGAATAAGCGGCGGCTATTACAGATAAAACTGTATTCTTTCACTCAGGCCGAAGGATCTGATTTCGTATGACTGATTTTAACCCCCGGGATTTTCGTCAACAGTTTCCTGCGCTGTCTCAGGGACAATGTTATCTAGACAGCGCTGCCACGGCGCTGAAGCCACAGGCGGTGATCGAGGCCACCCTGAATTTCTACTCGCAGGAAGGAGCCACCGTTCACCGTAGTCAGCATCATGCGGCACAAACCCTCACAGATCACTACGAGCAGGCCAGAATGCTGGTGGCGCAGTGGATTAACGCCCCGCGTCCTGAAAATATCGTCTGGACGCGGGGGACCACAGAGTCCGTCAATATGGTCGCGCAAGGCTGGCTGCGCCCGCGTTTACAGCCCGGCGACGAAATTATTGTCAGTCAGGCTGAACATCACGCCAACCTTATTCCGTGGCTGATGGTAGCTGAGCAGTGTCAGGCGCAGGTGATTACGTTGCCGGTGGATGAACACGGTATTGCGGATATCACCGCCCTCTCTGCCCTGCTGAACAATAAATCCCGCCTGCTGGCACTGACGCAAATGTCCAATGTCACCGGTGGCATGCCCGATATAGCCCGCGCCATTGCGCTGGCACACGCTAACGGCACCGTCGTTCTGATCGATGGCGCGCAAGGCGTTGTTCATTGCCCGCCAGACGTACAACAACTCGATATCGACTTTTACGCCTTCTCCGGCCATAAGCTGTACGGGCCGACAGGCATCGGCGTGTTATATGGCAAAACTGAATTACTCGAGAATATGGCCCCCTGGCAAGGCGGCGGCAAAATGCTGACTCAGGCCTCCATGACCGGTTTTACCCCGCAGGCTGTTCCTCACCGCTTCGAAGCGGGTACGCCCAACATTGCCGGTGTAATCGGCATGTCAGCAGCCCTGAAATGGTTAACAACCGTTGATCTGCACGCCGCGGAGAAATATACGCAAAATCTGGCGAATCTGGCTGAAGAACAACTTAAACAGATTGACGGTTTCCGCAGCTTCCGCTGTCAAAATTCATCCGTTCTGGCATTCGATATCGCCGGTGTGCATCACAGCGATCTGGTGGCATTGCTGGCTGAACAGGCCATTGCCGTGCGCGCCGGACAGCATTGCGCCCAGCCATTGATGGACGCTCTGGGCATCAGCGGAACATTACGGGCCTCATTTGCGCCGTATAATAATGAACAGGACGTTATGCGGCTGGTCAGCGCGGTAGAATATGCCCTCGACCTGTTAGCCGGTTAATTCATTTTTTTTGAGGAATACCATGTTAGCGCCACATCCTTTTGGCCATGAGATCACCGAAAACTCCCTGACCGAAAAATTCGCGTCATTCCGCCAGTGGGAAGATCGTTACCGCCAGTTAATTTTGCTGGCGAAATCTTTACCGCCGCTGGATATATCGCTGAAAACGCCCGAAAATGAGCTGAGTGGTTGCGAAAACCGTGTCTGGCTGGGCGCAGAAAAAACGGAGAATGGAACGATGCATTTCTATGGCGACAGCGAAGGGCGGATCGTTAAAGGTCTGCTGGCAGTGCTGCTGACTGCCGTGGAAGGTAAAACGCCGGCAGAGATTCTGATGCGGGATCCGCTGATGCTATTTGATGTATTGGGGTTGCGTGAGCAACTCAGTACCAGCCGTTCCAGCGGACTTAATGCGCTGGCAGAAGGCGTAATCACCCTCGCCCGTCAGGCTGCCTGAGCCTGACGCTGTGCTTTAGCCATCATTTTCTTCAGTACGTGGGATACCGCGACAAAACCAAACGTCGCGGTCACCATCGTCGCAGCACCGAAACCAGACGCGCAATCCATGCGTTTAACGCCTTCTGCGCTTGCCTTTGCAGCACATACTGTGCCATCAGCCTGCGGGTACATCAGCGGTTCGCTGGAAAATACACAGTCGATCCCAAGCTTACCTTTGCTGTTCTTCACCACGTTGAAATCATTTTTCAGACGTTCACGCAGTTTTGCCGCCAGCGGATCCTGAATTGTTTTCGCCAGATCCACCACGGAAATTTGGGTCGGATCAATTTGTCCGCCCGCCCCGCCTGTGGTCACCACCGGGATTTTAAAACGACGGCAATAGGCCAGCAGCGCAGCTTTAGGCCGGACGCTGTCAATAGCATCAATCACATAGCTAAAACCCTGATCAAGCATCTCAGCCACGTTACCGGGCGTAATAAAATCATCGATACAGGTGACTTTGCATTCCGGATTAATCGCCAGAATACGCTGTGCCATGATTTCCGTTTTTGCCTGCCCGACATTTTCACGCAACGCATGGATTTGACGGTTGGTATTGGTCACGCAAACATCATCCATATCAATCAAGGTGATCGCGCCAATGCCGGTGCGGGCCAGCGCTTCCGCCGCCCAGGAACCCACTCCGCCAATACCGATCACACAGACATGCGCCTGCGAGAACAACTCCAGCGATTGCTGACCATAAAGCCGGGCAGTTCCGCCAAAACGTTGCTGATAAGCGTCGGAGTAAGTAGCTGTCATGAAAAAATAAACCTCAGTGCGTTCGTAAACTTTGTCGTTTGAAATATTAACGGGTGAAAACTAGTTGGACGGCGCGTATGCCGTAAACAGCGGCTTGCCGTTCTGCGCTGATTTTAACACCCAGACGCGACCATAGTGATTATAAAATCCGGCTGAATGCCCGGCATCAGGGCCAATTCCCTGATACATATCGAAATGTTGTCCTTTAATCGCACCACCGACATCCAGTGCCACCATCAGACGCATATGATATTTACCGGTGAACTTGCCTTTATCGTTAAGCTCAGGCACTTCCGCCAGTAATGTTGTTCCTGCCGGGATCAGTGAACGGTCAGAAGCCACAGAGGCTTTGGCAATCAGCGGCACACCGCTGGCACCACGAACCGGAGCAAAAGGCTCTGGTTTGAAGAAAACGAATGACGGATTCTGCTCCAGCAATTCACGCACTTGTGCCGGTGTGTGGGTGTCCGCCCACTGGCGGATCGCCTGCATCGACATATTTTCGCGCGCCACTTCCCCACGATCAATCAACACTTTGCCGATGCTGCGGTAGGCATGGCCGTTTTTACCGGCATATCCGAAGAACATGAACGGGCGCCCGTCGCCGTAATCGACATAACCGCTGCCCTGCACTTCCATCATAAAGTTATCCATCAGGGAATTAGTCCAGGCAACCACGTAGTTATCGCTCAGTGCACCGGAATAAATTGAGGCACGATCAGGCAGACGGCCGCGTTTTGGCGGCATACGATAAAGCGGATACTGGAATTCACCCTGACGGGTGTAGCGCGCCTGCACCACCGGCGTGTAATAGCCGGTCAGTTGCACATTACCAAAATTGTCAGCACCTTCCATCTGATACGCGCTGATGCCGTACTGGCTAAGGTTGCGGGTATCAGCCCCGGAGCGCAGCCATTGTTCGACAGCCTGGAATGTTGTGTTATTACGACCATATAAAGAAGAAGAGGCAATTTGTACCGCGGCGACCTGATTAGAGTAATCCAGCGCATTCACTGGTTTGCCTGTGGCATTCGGCTCATTCACATATTCGAGTGCATTATCCAGACGGCCATCTTTGTACTGCTGGCCCCGGTCAGTAGGTCGCGAAGAACAACCCGCCAGCACCGCTAACACCAAACCACCCAGCAGATATTTACTCCAACGTCCTTTCATTATTGCCGCGCTCTCTTACTTTCAGGAAAATGACTGGCGAAACGATAACAAACGCCCTATCAGAAAGGAATTGCCACAGCCGAAAAAAGTGTACTGAGCCAAATTGAACATCAAACGGCAATTTTGTGGATAAAAAGCCAGCAACTAAGTGCTTTATTTGAATAAATTCAAAAAAGGGTTGCACGAAATCTCATGGGGAGTATAGTTCGCCTCCATCGGACGCGGGGTGGAGCAGCCTGGTAGCTCGTCGGGCTCATAACCCGAAGGTCGTCGGTTCAAATCCGGCCCCCGCAACCAATTCGATTTCGATGCATAAAATGCTCAGTTGAATTGTACGATGAATTAAAGCAGTATACGGACGCGGGGTGGAGCAGCCTGGTAGCTCGTCGGGCTCATAACCCGAAGGTCGTCGGTTCAAATCCGGCCCCCGCAACCAATTCGAGACCGATGCATGAAGATGCTCAGTTCGGATAAGGTGATGAAGTAAAGCTGTAAGAG
>NZ_JAFMOS010000530.1 GCF_019049755.1 Rahnella perminowiae | reverse complement strand
GTTTTTCAAATCAAATATGGTGAGGTTGTGAAGTTGAAGCCTGAGGCCGGTTCCAAAATCACGCCGCAGGAGAGGTGAAAAACCGCGCGTTTTTATGCGCGGGTTGTAACCCGAACGGAGGGAACCGCGCAGCGGCGGGATTTTGCGGCTATCGCTGTGGTTGATGAAACATAGTCAGCGAGCGGCAACGCGCAGTTTAAGAGCCAGGGATTCTTAAGGGTGGCGGCGATAAGCCACCCTTAAGGCCAGTGTGGGTGGCAACCCACGGTTTTGACTTTGAAGTTGAAGTTGAAGTTGAAGTTGAAGATTAAATCCTCAACTCCATCCCCACATGCGGAATCCCATCTTCATCGTAAATTTCGGTATACGCCACAAACCCCAGTCTGCCGTAGAAGCCCTGTAAATGCGCCTGAGCGGAAATCGCGACGCGCTCACCCGGCCAGTGTTTCTGGCAGGCAGCCAGTGCCTGTTCCATCAGCTGATGGCCCAGTTTCAGGCCACGGGCGGAAGGCGCGACAATCACCCGGCCGATAGCCACGTCTTCCGCATGACGTAAAATTCGTGCATAGGCGGCAGGTTTTCCCTCCAGCCAGGCGACGATATGACGGTTTTCTCCGGTCAGATCCTGCCCGTCGATATCCTGATAAATACAGGTTTGTTCCACCACAAACACTTCGCTTCGCAGTGCCAGAATGGCGTAAAGCTGCGCCGCGCTCAGTTCGCTGTGATGGTAATCCTGCCAGTGAAGTGATGATAATCCGCTCATCAATGAATGCCCTGCCTGTTTTCTGAAAGCCAAAAAAAAGAGATATTCCTGAGAATATCTCTTTTTAACACCGGTTTTACAGCTAATTGATCAGGCAGATTTTTTTAGCGGCTGGGTACGGACCGGGGCATCGCCTGCGGTGTAATACTGCGCAGTACTGCGGGGTAATGGCTGACGGCCACGAATTTTATCGGCAATCTTTTCGGCAATCATGATCGTCGTCGCATTCAGATTACCGGTAATGATCTGCGGCATGATGGACGCGTCAACGACGCGCAGCGCCTGCAATCCGTGAACACGCCCTTCTCCGTCGACCACGGCCATCTCATCAGTGCCCATTTTACACGAGCATGACGGATGGAACGCGGTTTCCGCATGCTCACGGATAAAGGCATCCAGCTCTTCGTCAGTCTGCACATTTTCGCCCGGGCTGATCTCGCGGCCACGATAAGGATCCAGCGCCGGTTGATTCATGATTTCACGTGTGATGCGGATAGCATCACGGAATTCCTGCCAGTCCTGCTCCGTCGCCATGTAATTAAACAAAATGCTCGGATGCTGGCGCGGATCTTTCGATTTCACCTGAACGCGGCCACGACTTGGGGAACGCATTGAACCGACATGCGCCTGGAAACCATGCTCTTTTACTGCGTTACTGCCGTTGTAATTAATCGCCACCGGCAGGAAGTGATACTGAATATTCGGCCAGGCAAATTCTTCACGACTGCGGATAAAACCGCCCGCTTCAAACTGATTGCTGGCACCGGTGCCGGTGCCTTTAAACAGCCATTCAGCACCAATCGCCGGTTGGTTATGCATCTGTAATGCCGGATACAAAGAGACCGGCTGCGTACAGCTGTATTGCAGGTACATTTCCAGATGATCCTGCAAATTCTCGCCGACGCCCGGCAGGTCGTGTACCAGCGGGATATTCAGACGGTTTAGCAGTTCAGCCGCACCCACACCGGAACGTTGCAGAATTTGCGGAGAGGCAATCGCGCCGCTGCACAGCAACACTTCGCGTTTCGCCTTCGCTGTTTTGGCGTTGTATTCGTCACCGTGGAAATAGCTGACACCTACCGCACGCTTGCCGTCGAACAGGATCCTGTCGGTCAGCGCGTGGGTTATGATAGTCAGATTGGCGCGCGGTTTGGCCTGATCCAGATAGCCACGGGCCGTACTCGCACGGCGGCCTTTTGGCGTTACGGTTCTGTCCATCGGGCCAAAACCTTCCTGTTTGAACCCATTCAGATCATCCGTGCGCGAATATCCCGCCTGCACACCGGCTTCTATCATCGCGCCAAACAGCGGATTATTGCCGTTTTTAGGTGTCGCCACACTCACCGGCCCTTCGCCACCGTGGAAATCATTCGGGCCAATATCGCGGGTTTCTGCTTTACGGAAATACGGCAGACAGTCCAGATAGCTCCAGTCTTCCAGACCCGGTGCTTTCGCCCAGTTATCGAAATCCATTGCGTTACCGCGGATGTAACACATGCCGTTAATCAGCGACGAACCGCCCAGACCTTTACCGCGCCCGCATTCCATGCGGCGGTGATTCATATGCGGTTCCGGGTCGGTTTCATACGCCCAGTTGTAACGGCGTCCCTGTAACGGAAACGCCAGCGCCGCAGGCATTTGCGTGCGAAAATCCAGACGATAATCCGGGCCGCCCGCTTCCAGCAGCAAAACGGTCACATTGCTGTCTTCCGTCAGACGGGTAGCAAGTACGTTGCCGGCAGAACCCGCACCGATGATGATGTAATCGTAATCCATTGAATCTCCTCTGTTGCAGCGGATCAAAATACTGAGCTGAATTCGCCCAGTTCGACCTGCACGGATTTGATTTGGGTGTAATGCTCAAGCGTGGTGAGGCCGTTTTCACGCCCGACACCGGAATGTTTGTAGCCACCGACCGGCATTTCTGCGGCGGATTCGCCCCAGGTGTTCACCCAGCAGATCCCGGCTTCAAGTTTATGAATCGCGCGATGAGCACGGTTGAGATCCTGCGTCACCAGCCCGGCGGCCAGGCCATAGTCAGTATCATTGGCACGGCGGATCACTTCTTCTTCACTTTCATAGGTCAGAATGCTCATTACCGGCCCGAAAATTTCTTCCCGGACGATCAGCATGTCATCACGACAGTCGGTAAATACTGTTGGCGCGACGTAGGCGCCTTTGGCGTATTCGCCGGTCGTGATGCGCTCACCGCCTGTCAGTAAAGTCGCCCCTTCACGCTTGCCGCTTTCGATGTAACGCAGCACTGATTCCATATGCGCGAAACTGACCAGCGGGCCGAAGTTGACGTTTTCATCGGTCGGATCGCCTGAGCGGATACGTTTCACCCGCTCCAGTACTTTGGCTTCGAACGCTTTATGCAATGCGGCGGGTACAAACACCCGGGTACCGTTGGTGCATACCTGACCGGAGCTGTAAAAATTCGCCATCATGGCAATGTCGGCGGCTTTATCGAGATCCGCATCATCAAAGATGATCAACGGCGATTTACCGCCCAGTTCCATGGTTACTTCTTTCAGTGTGGAAGCCGAGGCGCTGGCCATCACTTTCTTGCCGGTTTTAATGCCGCCGGTGAACGAGACTTTGGCAATATCCGGATGCTCCGTTAACGCCTGGCCGACACTGGCCGCACCCGTCACCACACTGAACACACCATCCGGTACACCGGCTTCGGTGTAGATTTCAGCCAGTTTCAGGGCCGTCAGTGACGTGTTTTCACTCGGTTTGAACACCATCGCGTTACCGGCTGCCAGCGCAGGGGCAGATTTCCACAAGGCAATCTGAATCGGGTAGTTCCATGCACCGATACCGGCGACCACGCCCAGCGGCTCGCGGCGGGTATAGACGAATGACGAATCACGCAGCGGAATTTGCTGCCCCTCAATTGCCGGAATTAACCCGGCGTAATACTCCAGCACATCCGCACCGGTGACGATATCCACGGCCAGTGTTTCAGAAAGCGGCTTACCGGTGTCGGCTGTTTCAATGGCCGCCAGTTCGTCGTTGCGCTCGCGCAAAATATCCACGGCGCGGCGCAGAATACGGGCGCGGCTCATGGCAGTCATCGCAGCCCAGACTTTCTGGCCTTTCTGCGCGGATCTCACGGCCAGATCGACATCCGCGTGCGTGGCGGATTGCACGGTCGCAATCACTTCGCCGTTGGCCGGATTGACTGCGTCGAAGGTTTCATCCCCGGTGCTGTCCTGAAAACGCCCGTCGATATAAAGTTTTTGCTTGCCGTAGCGGGACATATATCTCTCCTCGGTCTGTGCGGTCTGAAATTTTTCAGCCCGGTTTACTGCTCAATGGCATGCGGTGCGATCTGCGATTCAATATGGCGGTGTGTAATTTGCATCGCCTCAGCGTGGTTGAACGCTTTACCGCTGAGGGCCCCGCGCAGCCACAAGCCATCAATCAATGCAGCGGTGCTTTGCGCCGCGAGACGCGCCTCATTTTTTGGCAGAAAACGTCTGAATTCAGCACATAAATTTGAATAGAGCCGGCGGCTGTTAACCTGTTGCAGCCGGTACAACTGCGGGTGATGCATGCTGCTCGCCCAGAAGGCCAGCCAGGTTTTCATCGCCGCGCTGTTGGTCTGACTGTCATCAAAGTTGGCTTCGGCAATCGCATGCAACCGCGCCGTCGGTGCGGTATCCGTCAGTTGCGACAGCCGCAACTGTACGCCTTCCCCCAGGTGACTGAGTAAATAACGCATGGTCGCTTCCAGCAGACCGTTCTTGTCACGAAAGTAGTGACTGATGATGCCATTTGAGACGCCAGCACGGCGGGCAATTTGCGAAATCGACGCATCGTGCATCCCGACTTCGTTCACTGCGGCCAGTGTTGCCTCAATTAATTGCTGCCGCCTGATGGGCTGCATTCCTACTTTAGGCATGGTTCCGGCTCCTGAAAATGAGCGGGTTGAACGCGCTTAACAGCCTTTTTTTGCGCTCCTGCTCAACCTTGTTTCAACGCTCTGACGCCCTCTATTTAACTTTTTTTTGATTGAACGTTCAATTAAAAATGCATATATTTTATTACCAATACGTTAGTAATTTGTATGAATCCTGGAACCTTAAAGCATCCAATTTATTGAAAAATAGTGATTAATTAACATAACAGGGGAAAAGATGGCGATTGCCAATACGACAGAGAAAAAGAGCGAAAAACCGCGCGACCAGCTGAACAAGGTGGTGTTTTTCACCTCCGCCGGGCTGATTTTAGCCTTCACATTAATGACCATTTTCTTCACCGGTTTATCGGGAAAATGGATCAGCCTGACCCTTAACTGGGTGTCGGCCACCTTCGGCTGGTATTACATGCTGGCGGCTACGCTGTACATCGTGTTTGTAGTGTTCATAGCCTGTTCACGTTTTGGTTCGATCAAACTGGGCCCTGAACAATCCAAACCCGAATTCAGCATGATGAGCTGGGCCGCAATGCTGTTTGCTGCGGGTATCGGTATCGACCTGATGTTCTTTTCCGTTGCTGAACCGGTGACGCAATACATGTTGCCACCGGAAGGAAACGGGCAAACGCTGGAAGCCGCGCGACAGGCCATGACCTGGACGCTGTTCCACTACGGTCTGACCGGCTGGGCGATGTATGCGCTGATGGGGATTGCACTGGGATATTTCAGCTACCGCTATAATCTGCCGCTGACGATACGTTCGGCGCTGTACCCGATTTTCGGTAAGCGCATTAACGGCCCGATCGGCCACAGTGTGGATATCGCTGCCGTGGTCGGCACTATTTTCGGTATCGCCACGACGCTCGGCATTGGTGTGGTACAGCTTAACTATGGCCTGAAAGTGCTGTTCCACATTCCGGAAAACCTGACCGTGCAGGCCGCACTGATCCTGCTTTCTGTGATTATGGCGACGGTGTCGGTGACATCCGGTGTTAACAAAGGCATCCGTATTCTGTCGGAACTTAACGTGCTGCTGGCGCTGGGGCTGATTCTGTTTTTACTGTTCTTCGGCAATACCGAATTCCTGCTCAATGCGCTGGTGCTCAATATTGGCGATTACATCAACCGCTTTATGGGCATGACGCTTAACACCTTTGCCTTTGACCGCCCGACGGAATGGATGAACAGCTGGACGCTGTTTTTCTGGGCCTGGTGGGTAGCATGGTCGCCGTTTGTCGGCCTGTTCCTGGCGCGTATCTCACGCGGACGCACCATTCGTCAGTTCGTGCTCGGCACGCTGATCATTCCGTTCGTCTTCACCCTGCTGTGGCTGTCAATTTTCGGTAACAGTGCGCTGTATCAGATCCTGCATGGCAATCTGGATTTCGCCAACGAAGTGATTTCACACCCTGAACGCGGCGTTTACAGCCTGCTGGCGCAGTATCCGGGCTTTACGCTGAGCGCGTCCGTTGCGACCATCACCGGCCTGCTGTTTTATGTCACCTCGGCCGATTCCGGCTCGCTGGTGCTGGGTAACTTCACCTCGAAACTGGCAGACATTAACAACGATGCCCCAAACTGGCTGCGGATTTTCTGGTCTGTCACCATCGGTGTGCTGACGTTGGGGATGCTGATGACAGACGGGGTTTCCGCGCTGCAAAACACCACGGTGATTATGGGTCTGCCGTTCAGCTTTGTGATTTTCTTCATCATGGCAGGATTGTATAAATCACTGCGCCTGGAGGATTACCGCCGCGCCAGTACCCAGCAGACTCTGGCACCGCTGCCTGCCACCAGCGACGCGGCGCTGAACTGGAAGCAGCGCCTGTCACGGGTGATGAATTATCCGGGCACACGCCATACGCAGAAAATGATGGACACCGTATGTCGTCCTGCCATGCAGGAAGTGGCGCTGGAACTGGAACTGCGCGGAGCAAAAGTCACGTTTACCGAGCACGGGCCGCAGGAAGACGAGAAAATCGGGCCATTGGAATTACAGGTCGCATTGGGCGAAGAGCAGAATTTTGTCTATCAGATCTGGCCGGTACGCTATGCGGTGCCTGCCTTTACCTATCGCGCACGCGCCGGTAAATCACATTATTACCGTCTGGAAACTTTCCTCCTTGAAGGGACACAGGGCAACGACCTGATGGACTTCACCAAACATCAGGTCATCAATGACATTCTGGATCAGTACGAACGTCATCTGAACTTCCTGCATATCAACCGCGAAGCGCCGGGAAACACCCTCACCTTCCCCGAACAACCGGTCTGATACAAGCCCGTCAGAAACCCGCGCAATGCGGGTTTTTTTATACGCATTGACTCCTTTCCCCGAAGGAACGGCATTAACAGCGGCAGCCGCTCACGTTCGCGGATTGTGATTAATGTGCGTAAACCGGCTGGTTAAGCTTTTCAGCTTTGTGCACATCATGACTTTTCACCCCGGCACTGGAGAGTTTTTCTTCCGCTTCCTCAATATCTTCACTGTCGATTTCCAGTGATTCCTGATCGATTCCCTGAGCAGGGGTGAGTGCCAGTTCGACCAGGATAGGAAAGTGATCTGAGCCCATAAATTCAAGACGTTTAAGATCAACCAGTGTGAAATCTTTGCTGTGGAAAACATGATCCAACGGCCAGCGCAGGAACGGATAACTGGCGTGGAAGGTGTTGTACATGCCGCGACCGCGACGCGGATCCAGCAGGCCGCTGATTTTCATAAACAGGCGCGTGGTGCGCGACCACGCCACATCGTTCAGGTCACCGGTGACAATCGTCGGGTAAAGCGCTTTGGCGGCGGTATGACCGACGGCGATAAGCTCACCGTCACGCGACGTAGATTCATCCGCTTCGGTCGGGCTGGGCGGCATCGGATGCAGACAGTGCAAAATCACCCGCTCACCCGACGGCAGTTCAGCGCGAAAATGCATAGAAGGAATGTCATCAGCCACCAGATACTGAATCTTCGCTGCGTGCATCGGCAGGCGCGAATACACATGCATACCGTACAGATTATCAAGCGGGCAGCGCAGGCTGTGCGGATAACTGGCATCCAGTTCTGCCATCTGATCTTCCCACCACTGATCAGTTTCCAGTAGCACCAGAATATCCGGCTGATAATGCCTGACCTGCGCCAGTAATTTTTCCGGATCACGGTTAGTGGTCAGCACGTTGCTGTTCATGATCTTGATACGCGAATGGCCGTTGGGGACCGTTTTCTTCACCTGAACCGGATACAGGCGGGTATAAGGCAAAATCCACCAGCTCTGATACGCCATGCATCCCACGGTCAGGATGATAACGGTGGTGGTGATCGCATCACCGAACGGCATGATCGCCAGTTCGGTCAGCAAAAAAAACAGACACAGGGAGGCCATCTGTAACCGCGGAAAATCCCAGACCCGCACCCACCAGCGCTGATTTTTAGAAAGAGGAAGGAGCGTCAGCAAAGTCATAATGACCGTCAGTCCGCAAATGATGATTCGTAACGCTTGCATCGGTTATCAACCCTGATAAAAAAGCAAAAATAATACCCGCCATAGACGGGTATTTGTTGTTAACCGATTGTGACTGAAAAACAGGGAGATGTCGCCGCCTTCTCCCCTGATCAGAAAAAGGCGACAGATTTAGCCAGGATTATTTTGTTGCGGCGGCCTGTTCAGGCACATGGCACCAGTTATGCTGTTCGACAATCCCGCCATTTGGCGAGGTATAACCGATACAGCCCAGAATAGAGTCATACAGCTTTTCATGGAAAACAGGCGTTTTCGCGACAGCCAGTTTTTGCAGCTGTTCGAAACTGGCCTTGTTCTGATCATTGGACAGGAATTTGTCTGATGCCCAGACCATGATCGGCACGGCACGTTGCTCAGCCGGCGCATGATCACGCGGTGTACCGTGGAAGTGCATGCTTTTGGAAATCGACTCACCGTGATCGGAGGCATAGAACACAATCGCATTCTTGTCGCGCAATTGATCAAACACTTGTGACAGGAAGTAATCGGTATACAGCAGGGAATTATCGTAAGCGTTGATCATTTCCTCGGTAGAACAGGAATCATCGATGCCCATACATTCCGGCTTATATTTGGCAAAAGAACGCGGATAGCGGTCTGAATACAGGTAATGCGACCCCTTGGTATGCAGGATAATCAGGTGCTTACCTTTGGGATGATTGTTCATCGAGTCTTTCATTTCATCGATGAGCAACATGTCATCCACCGGTTTACCGGCGTTGCGTTTCTCAGAGGCAATGTTTTCACGCAGCGAATAATCATCCGCACGGGTTTTGTTATAGAACCAGGCTTCGCTCTGCATAGAATAAAGCTCTGAACTCCAGCCATTGCTTTTCAGCACGGAAAATACGTTCATTTCTTTCAGGGTACGCTGGGGTTCTTCAGAGGCCCCGCCTTCACGCACAAACATACAGCGCAGGGAAAGCTTGGTGGCGGTGTCACAGGAATAACCCTGCAGGGCGACCAGATTTTTCTCTTTGTCGAGATTGGGCGTGTTGTCACGATCGTAGCCATACAGCCCCATGTGGTCGCGGCGGGCGCTCTCACCGATCACAAACACCACATACATATCTTTGGCATCCGCTGGTGCGGTATACGTGAAGTGTTTGGCCGGATCGAACAGATTTTTGGTGTCTTCCGCCTGACTGTAGCTGCTGTAAGAATATAAACCCAGTGCTGAAAGCCAGTTGGATGGCGAATAGGTTCCGGCCACCACACCGCCGTAACTCGCCATCATGCGGTTGTTCACGATGTCGTGGCGATCCTGCACTTTGCCCATCAGTTGCAGCGGCATGTAACAAAGCAGGCCGGAGACCGCGAGCAGCAAGGTTCTGACCGCCAGTTTTTTAAGGGTTGTTTGTTTCAGTGCCGCGCCCGGCATTTTGCCCAGCCACAGCAACAGCACCGGCAACAAACTCACCAGTACTGTCCAGGCGATGAAATGTGTCCCGATGGATTCTTTCGATAAATCAATGGAATCAGACGCCAGCGCCGCCGCTAAAATTCCGTAGCCGATATCGACGTTAAACAGAATCATGTAGTAGCTGGCGGCGGCAGAAGAAATCACGATGGCGCTCATCAGCACACGGAAAACCGTTTTTCCGGTATATGACAGCAACATACACAGGAAGTAGACCAGCGCAAAACAGGCCACCATTTCAACAGCAATCGACAAGGCATTGTCATACTGCAATTGCTGATAACGACGGATAAAAATCGGAAGGTTTAGCAGAAGCCCGAGATAAAGTGCAATGAACAAAGAAATGCTCTGTTGCGAAAGTGAACGAATTTTATGCATTAGAAATAACTGGCTCTTTTGTGAGTCTGGTTGCGTCGTACTGACCGCTCGTACCGGAGGTGGGACCCCACTCCTTAGGACATTCAGACTCCGGGCTGGGCATTTTCGTTCAAACTGAATGACGAGTTCCAATGTGATAATGTAACAAACTTAACGAATTCCTTATATTTCAATAACATGAAAATGAAGGATTCCCCTCTATTTTACACAATTTTTCTCATTTATTGAGTCACTATTGAGGAAACTTATGATTGGCCCCGGGAAAAGACAGCGTGAAGCATGTTTCTCCCTGTGCTGAGCTGGTCATGCTTACACTTCCGCGATGCAATGCCATGATGGCCTGAACAATCGATAATCCAAGACCGCTGGAACTGCCGCCTTCACTGCGTGAGGCATCTGCCCGATAAAAACGATCAAAGAGTTTTGCACATTTTTCCGGCGGAACCTGATCGCCCTGACTGATCACATGAATATCCATGCCCCGGGCGTGCGGTTCAGCGCGCAGCTCAATCGGACTTCCCTCCCGGCCATAACGCACTGCATTGGCAACCAGATTGCTCAGTGCACGCTGGAACAACATGGCATCGGCATACAGCACGCCTGTACCTTTACCGTTCAGCGTCATACCGCGTTCTTCCGCCAGACCCTCAAAATATTCCTGAATACGGGTCATTTCAGAAGAAACATCAATCGTGGTGATGGTCAGGACGGAGCGCGCATCTGAAGCCCGCGCCAGAAACAGGATGTTTTCCACCATACGGGAAATACGTTCCAGCTCTTCCATATTGTTCGCCAGCAGTGTTTCATATTCTTCCACCGTGCGCGGCTGGTATAACGCCACCTGACAATGCCCCATCAGCGCCCCTACCGGCGTACGGATTTCATGCGCCAGATCGGCGGAAAATTGCGTCAGTCGCTGATACCCTCCGGCGAGCCGGTCGAGCATATCGTTGAAAGAATAAATTAATTGCTGCAATTCCTGCGGTGCATTTTCAGAAGACAGTCGCGTAGACAAACTGGCCGGATGGATCTGCGCCGCCTCATGCGCCATATTGCGCAGCGGCCGTAATCCGCGGCGGATCACCAGATAACCCAGAACGGCAATCAGCAAATAAGCGAATAGCACCGCCCCGGTAATTTCCCAACGAAAAGTCTGTAACAGATGCGACTCCTCGGTCATGAAATGCGCGCCGGTGATTTCAACCGTCCGCCCGTCCTGGATTTGTACCGCCGCACGGGCAAAGCGTACCGGCGTGCCATCCGGTGCGGTGAGGTGATGCACTGTATTCAGCGTCAGCGGATGACCGTCCGGCACGGCCACCACCGGCGGCAATTCCAGCCGGGATGGATTGACGTTGATCAGCGGCTTCTCACCGGACAAACGAAACGTCAGGATATCGCGCTCGTTACCGAGCATATTTTCAAACAGGCCGGGATTACGGCTGAGCTGCGACAGCGGAAATTCGTTGGCAAGCAGATGACGGAAATACTGAACGCGGCCGCTGACCTGATAATCTGCACGGCGTACCAGTTCTTTATCCATCGAGTAATAGAGATAAAAACCAACAGCGCTAACGACCAGTGAGGCGATCAGCGCAAACAGTAAGGTGGCGCGAAGCGTCAGCGACATGCCGCGCTCAGGGAGTGGAGTAAATTGCCGATCAGTCATGTCGCACTTCGCACACATAACCAATCCCGCGCACGGTATGGATAAGTTTCACCTCAAAGGTGCGGTCAACTTTGCCACGCAGGCGCTTAATGGCAACATCCACCACGTTGGTATCGCTGTCGAAATTCATGTCCCAGACCTGTGAGGCGATCATCGTCCGCGACAGCACTTCCCCCTCGCGACGCATCAGCAACTGCAGCAACATGAATTCCTTGTTGGTCAGCGCAATGGCCTGATCCTGACGGGTGACACGACGGCGCAACACATCAAGATTCAGGTCTGCCACCGAATAGATATCGGGTTCGCGGGTGGCCGGGCGGCGCAGTAATGTACGGATACGCAACACCAGTTCGGTGAAGGAGAACGGCTTGATGAGATAATCGTCAGCGCCCAGTTCCAGCCCGTGAATGCGATCCTGCACCTCATCGCGGGCGGTGAGAAACAGCACCGGCACGTCGCTTTTTTTGCGCAGGACTTCCATCACCTGCCAGCCGTCCAGCCCCGGCAGCATAACATCGAGGATCACCGCATCGTAACCGTCTTCCAGCGCCAGAAACAGGCCATCAGCACCGTTACGCGCCAGATCCACGCTGTAACCTGCTTCTGTCAGTCCTTTTTTCAGGTAGTCGCCTGTACTGACATCGTCTTCAATCACCAGTATTCGCATTCAGGCCCCCAGCGCCGTATGACCATTCACCTAAAGAATGATTCATCTGAAAGTTTATCAGTTTCGTCAGTCATCTTTGATGACAATTTTGTCATCAATTTGTCATCAGCCAATACCGGTTTATCGTCCACTCTTAAGGAAGTTATCCATCACTGGCAGGTTCAGTGATTCATCTAACAGAATGAAATAACGCTGGAAAATGGAGAGTTAATTATGAATGCACCAACACGTATCGCTGGTCTGTTACTGGGTTCCCTGCTGATGTGCAGCGGGATGACATCCGCTTTTGCCGCCGATAATGTGATTAAACCCACACGCGGAACCATTGATTCAGTTAATGACTCATCGGTACAAATCACCACCCGTCAGGGTGAAAAACTTGACGTTAAACTGACCGATCAGACCAAAATCAATGCCGTCACCAAAGGCAACATCAGCGATATCAAAGCGGACAGCTTTATCGGGACGGCAGCCGTTCCGCAGGCTAACGGCACGCTGAAAGCGCTGGAGGTCCACGTCTTCGCACCCAGCCTGCGCGGCAGCGGTGAAGGCTTCAATCCGTTTGAATCCGCCGATGGCAAAATCAATACCATGACCAACGGCACCGTCGGCAAGCTGGTGAACAGCAACGGCCGCACCCTGACCGTGAAATATCACGATGCTGAGAAAACTGTCGTCGTGCCTGACGATGTGCCGGTTGTTCTGCTGGCACCGGGCGACCGCAGCCTGCTGAAACCGGGCACTAAAATCGTATTGTTTGCCATGAAAGACGACAAAGGTGCGCTGGTTGCACGGGGTATTGCTGCCGGTAAAGACGGCATCGCGCCTCCGATGTAATCCGGCCAGTCAACAGGAGATTAAGCGTGAAACCTCAGCTCTCATTACCCCGAAAACGCCGGATCCATTCCTGGCCGGTTCGTATCTGTCATTGGATCAATGTGCTGGCAATGATCGGCATGGTGATGAGCGGCTGGGGGATTTATAACGCCGATCCGCTTTTCGCTTTCACTTTTCCGCAAAACACCACACTCGGCGGCTGGCTGGGCGGCAATATAGCCTGGCATCTGGCGGTGATGTGGCTGCTGGCGGCCAATGCCCTGCTCTATCTGGTGTGGGGTATTTTCAGCGATCATTTCAGGCGTGACTTTTTCCCCTTTTCGCCCCGCTCTGTCTGGCGCGATACCGTTCGTGCACTGACATTCAGGCTCCCTCACAAGCCCGGTCAGTACAACGCCGTGCAAAAGCTGATGTACAGCGGAGTTTTATTGCTGGGCGCACTGCTGGTGCTGTCGGGTTTGTCCATCTGGAAACCGGTGCAGTTCAGCGGGCTGGTCTGGCTGTTTGGCGGTTTTGATATCGCGCGTTATGTGCATTTCTTTGCGATGAGCGGCGTGCTGCTGTTTGTCATTATTCACGTACTGATGGTCCTGCTGGTGCCTGAAACCTTCGTGGCAATGCTGACCGGCGGCAAAAAAATAAGCACGGAGGACCACGCCGATGAGTGAAAAACCACAACGGCCAAAAATTATTCTTGAGCCCGATCAGCGCAAACAACTGGTCAATGTCCAGCGCCGTTTATTACTGCGGTCAGGGCTGACGCTCGGTGCCGTTTCGATGCTGACGGGCTGCAATTTGCAGGACAGTGATCAGGTCGATAAGGTGCTATGGGCAATGTCCCGCTGGAATGACCGGGTTCAAAGCTGGCTGTTCGGCGGCCAGAAACTGGCGCAAACCTACCGCGCGGATCAGATCACCACGCCATTTCGTTTCAACGCTTATTACCCCGAATACAACGTACCGGAAATCGACATCCCTAATTACCGGCTGGAGGTTTCGGGTCTGGTACAAAAGAAAGCTGCGTGGACGCTGGAACAATTACAGCGCCTGCCACAGGAAAGCCAGATCACCCGGCTGATTTGCATTGAAGGCTGGAGCGCAATTGGTCAGTGGAAAGGTGTGCCGCTGAAAACCTTCCTGCAACAGGTTGGCGCGGATCTGACGGCCAAATATGTGGGCTTCAAATGCGATGACCGCTATTATTCCAGTATCGATATGGCAACGGCGCTACATCCGCAAACCATTCTGGCGCTGGATTTTGGTGGTAAACCCTTACCGCCCGATTTCGGTTATCCGTTACGCCTGCGCATGCCCACCAAACTCGGCTTTAAAAACGCCAAGCATATCGGCGCGATTTTCGTGACCAATGAATACCCCGGCGGCTACTGGGAAGATCAGGGCTATAACTGGTACAGCGGAATTTGACAGGTATAAAAAACAGGCATAAAAAAACCGCTCAGCTGAGCGGTTTTCGTTTTCGCGGGAGGGTAACGGCAAAGCGTTACGCTGCGGCGAAGAATTAGAAGCTGTAACCCACGCCTGCGATCCAGGTACCCACATCCACACTGCGGATACGGGACTGTTCGTAGGACACGTCCAGAGCAACGTTCTGGATTGGGTTGAACTGCAGACCAGCACCGTAAGAGAAGCCGTAATCGCTGGTGTCATTTTTTTCACGGTTAGCAGTAGATGCTGCTGCTTCGTTGTACTGGAATTTACCGTAGCCAACACCCACAACACCGTAGATGGAAACCCAGTCAGCCAGACGGTAAGCAGGACCAGCAGTCAGACCGTAGTATTGTGCTTTACGGTAGTCGCCAGATGCCGGGGAGCTGTCATCTTCGATGTAAGTGAAAGAACCGATAGCGCCCAGTGGGTTGCTATCTTGTTCCCAACGGTATTTTAAGTTGAAGCCGTTTGCTTTGTTAGCAACGCCTTGTGCGTCACCCTGAGCGTAGCCAGCAGTTACGGTGCTGGTGTCAGCGAAAGCGCTGGAAGAAACGCCCAGAGCAACTACGCAAGCTAATGCGGAAAGACATGCAATTTTTTTCATAAACCACCTCAAAAAGAGAAACCAAAGTAACCTTCACGTTTGAAAATATAACAAAAACCAGTGTGAAACTCTGCCTCAATTAAGGTGTCCAAAGCATCATATGGTGTAACAGGAAGTTTCCAGTAAGTCCTATCC
>NZ_JAFMOS010000531.1 GCF_019049755.1 Rahnella perminowiae | reverse complement strand
AGGCGAGCCATCTGGCTCGCCTTTTTTACGCTATCCGTTTGCCTTCAGACGACCATCGACAGCAGCAGGCATCCCGCCAGACCGCACAGGGAAATGATGGTTTCCAGCACCGACCAGGATTTGAAGGTTTCGACAATGCTCAGGTTGAAATATTCCTTGAACAGCCAGAAGCCCGGATCGTTGACGTGCGAGAAAATCACGCTGCCGGAACCGACGGCGATCACCATCAGTTCAGGACTGACGCCGGTCGTGGCGATCAGTGGTGCGGCAATACCGCCCGCCGTAATCGCGGCCACGGTGGCAGAACCCAACGCGATACGCAGAACCGCTGCGATAGACCAGGCCAGCAGGATTGGCGACAGGTTGCTGCCGTGCATCAGAGCCGCGATGTATTTTTCAATACCGCTGTCCACCAGCACCTGTTTGAACGCCCCGCCACCGCCGATAATTAACAACATCATCGCGATGATTTTGATGGAGTCGGTCACAGTCGCCATCACATCTTCCATCTTGCGGCCACGGTTCAGACCAAAGGTGAAGATAGCGATCAGCACCGCAATCAGCGTTGCCATCACCGGGTCGCCGAAGAATTCAGCATACGCCAGCACCGGATGGCCTTTCGGCAGGATCATTTCGCAGAGCGCGCGAAACGCCATCAGAATGACCGGCACCAGGGAGGTGGCGACACTGACGCCAAAGCCCGGCATCTCTTCTTCCGTGAAGGTTTTCGGGTTAAACAGACCTTCCGGCACCGGTTTGTCGATACCTTTCAGGAAACGCGCATACACAGGACCGGCCAGAATAACGGTCGGCACCGCCAGCAGTGAGCCAAACAACAGCGTTTTGCCCATATCCGCATGGAAAATCGTCGCAATTGCCGTCGGGCCAGGGTGCGGAGGCAGGAATCCGTGTGTGACGGATAACGCGGCCGCCATCGGAACGCCGACATACAGCAAAGGCAGACGCGCTGCCGCCGCCACAGTGAAGACCAGTGGCAACATCAGCACGAAGCCAACCTCATAGAACAGGGCAAACCCGACGATGAAACCTGTCAGCACAATCGCCCACTGAATGTGCTCACGGCCAAACTTTTCGATAAGGGTGGTCGCGATACGTTGTGCACCACCGCAATCCGCCAGCATTTTACCGAGCATGGCACCGAAGCCCATGATCAGCGCAAGACTGCCAAGCGTGCCACCCACCCCGTTTTTGATTGAGGTGATAACTTTATCGACCGGCATTCCCTGCATAATCCCCACCGCCAGCGCGACAAGAATCAGTGCAATGAAGCCATTAAGCTTAAATCGGATCATAAGTAACAACAGCAGTGCGACACCCACCGCTACAATAACTAATGGCATATTCTTCCCCTTATGCTGTCACTCAGGTATGGCTAAAAACCGGGTGACGCATTATTTTTAGTTTTCAAGATGTTGTAGGAATTAACAGTGCAACGGGTACAGACCGCGACCGCTAAAACAGCAGTGCATTCCTTTGTGATATTAGTCACATCTCCATTTGTTACCGGTATCATGATACCGGTAACATGCTAATATTAGGACTCACTACGCAGTCAAAATGTTCATTTTGGGATAGAGATCATACTTATGGCAGGACAAAGCATCATTCTGATGGGCGTGTCAGGCAGCGGTAAATCCACCGTCGGCGCGGCACTGGCCCGTGAAATTAACGCGAAATTTATCGACGGCGATGATCTTCATCCCCGCGCCAATATTGAAAAGATGGCCAGCGGCACGCCACTGAACGACGATGATCGTGCACCATGGTTATTACGCCTCAACGACGCGGCTTACAGCCTGCGCCATAAAAATGAAACCGGCATCATTGTCTGTTCCGCACTGAAGCGCCGTTACCGCGACGCCCTGCGTAAAGACAACGAAGGCATGGTATTTATTTACATGAAAGGCAGTTTTGAGGTGATTGCCGAACGTCTGAAAGCACGCGCCGGACACTTCATGCCGACCGATTTGCTGCGCAGCCAGTTTGAAGCACTCGAAGAACCCGGCGAAGACGAGCCGGACGTGTTGCGCGTAAATATCGATCACAAGTTTGAAGGTGTGGTGGATCGCTGTATCGCGGCTTTGAAGACGGTACAGAAGTAAGACTTTCCCCTGCGAAGGGGGATGTTTAGACCGGGGAAGTCGGGAGGGGGGCTTAATGGCAGCGCTGTCATCCGCAAAACCAACACCCCATCCCAGCCATCCCCTCGAGAGAGGGGAAGGCGCAAAGAAATCAGATACTTCCGCCCGCAGAAATCGTAAACCCTACATCCACCATTCTCGGCACCACTTCTTCGCCGCGAAGTCTCGCCAGCAGGCGTTCGGCGGAGATTTGCCCCATTTTTTCACGTGGCGTCAGGACGCTGGCGAGCGGTGGCTCCATCGTTTGTCCCATGTTGTGTCCATGAAAACCGGCAATCGCCATTTGTGAAGGAATTTTCAGTCCCTGACGCTGACATTCAAAGAATGCACCTGCCGCAAGGTCATCGTTGGTACAGAAAATACTGTCGATTTGTGGCCAGTCTTTTTGCGCCTGTCGCAATAACTCAGCACCACCACTGTAACTGGAAGAGCGGCTGGTCATCACACTGTAAGGCTCCAGACCGGATTCACGCATCGCCTGCTCGTAACCCTGCTGTTTAATAAGGGTACGTTCGTCCTGACGTGCGCCGAAATACACCACATGACGATGCCCGCGCGCGATAATTTGCTGGGTCATCTGCCGTGCGGCTTCAAAGTTGTTGAAACCGACCGCCAGATCCACGCAAGGCGATACGCAATCCATCATCTCTACCACCGGAATACCGGCTACTTCGATCATCTTCAGCGTACGCGCGGTGTGATGCCGCTCGGACAAAATCAGTCCGTCGATATTGTAGGAGAGTAACGAGGTCAGACGCTGTTCTTCACGTTCCTGGCTGTATCCGTAGTGCGCCAGCATGGTCTGATAGCCATGAATATCGGTCACGCTTTCAATGCCGCGCAGCACTTCCGCAAACACCTGATTGGTCAGTGACGGCAGCAGCACGCCGATAGCGCGACTTTTAGCGTTAGAAAGAATGTCAGGGGCGCGGTTGGGGATGTAACCCAGCTCATCGAGTGCTGCTGAAATTTTTTCCTGCAACGCGCCGGAAACCTGTTCAGGATTACGCAAATAGCGGCTGACCGTCATTTTTGTGACGCCCACTTTGTCGGCAACATCCTGGAGTACGGGTCTTTTTTTCTTCATATTCATCAATGAGATGGTGCCGCTGAAAAGGTTAAAGGATCAGAGAGTGATGTTAGCAAACATTCGCGCAGGCGGATATCCGTTGCTGCGCGACATGAGAGGTTTGTCAGGAAGGTAAAGAGAGCTGGCCGCGAACCGGCGCGCTGATGTTGGCGGAAAACTGGCCGGTCAGCAGCGCCATCGCCCGTTGTGCCAGCGTTTCCAGCGGATAGGCAATGGCCGGAACGGCAGAAACACCCGGCGGCAACGTACTGTCGAGGCTAAACACCATCACGTTTCCCGGCACAGTGCGCCCGTGATGCATCAGCTGACGAAGTGCGTCCTGTGCCGACGAGTCATCCGGCACCAGCAGGGCATTGAACGGCACATTCTGTGCCAGCAGTTGCGTCAGTGCATGTGAGCCGCTGTGAACCAGCCGGCGGTCGTAAGGCAGCAGGAATTTCTCCAGCGCCAGATGATATCCCTGCAGGATTTGACCTGCCGTATCATCATTTTCCGGGTTAATCAGGGCAATCTGTCTGCGCCCTTGTTTCAGCACATACTGACAGGCGGTTTCGGCCGCAAAGCTGCGGTCAAAATGAATACTGCGTGCAGAATCCGCATCCAGACAATCAATGGTAATGACGTTGTCGGGCAGCGCTGGCAAAGGAAAGCGTGCGCCGATCACAATCATCGCATCGCACAGGCCGCGGCCAATCTCGTCCACAGAATGCCTGAGACTTGCCGCGTCGGTGGCAAAACGCAGCAGCAGATACTTCTGATTCAGCCGCAGTTCTTTTTCCAGCGCGTGGAGATAACCGGTCGACTGATTGATGTTTTCGGTCGCGCAAATGACCCCGATACAACCGGTGGACTGCGTGGACAGCGACTGCGCAATCACACTTGGCTTGTATTGCAGTGTTTCAACCGCCTGCATCACAGCCAGGCGGCTTTCTTCTTTGACACCGCGGCTGCCACTCAGGACACGGGACACCGTCGCTTTCGACACCTTCGCCAGCCGCGAAACGTCGTTAATGTTTGCCATGTCTTTCCTTGTGTTAATCGAAACCGTTATTTTTAGAAACTGCCGCGAACCATTCGCCGCTTTTCTTCACCGTGCGTTTCTGCGTTTCCAGATCCAGCTGGATGAAACCATACCGGTTTTTATAGGCATTCATCCATGACCAGCAGTCAATAAATGTCCACATGTGATAGCCGAGACAACCGCTGCCTTCCTGTAAGGCACGGTGCAACCATTTCAGGTGCCCGCTGACAAATTCGATGCGGTAATCATCATCAATCCGCCCTGCCTGTTCAAAGCGCAGTTCATTTTCCACACCCATGCCGTTTTCGGAAATGAAACAGCGCGGATTACCGTAGTTTTCCCGCAGATTAGTCAGAATATCGTAAATGCCCTGCTCATAGATTTCCCAGCCACGATGCGGGTTCATTTTACGCCCCGGCATGACGTAGTTATCAAAGAACCATTCCGGCATAAACGGACTTTCAGGATTAACCATACTGTCGCGGCACTGAATGCGGCGCGGCTGGTAATAGTTAATGCCGAGCAAATCTACCACGCCCTGTTGCAGCAGTTCTTTATCGCCCTGCTGACAGGCCGGGAGTTGACCGTGTTTTTCCAGCAATTCCACCAGTTCCTGCGGATATTCACCTCGCAGCGCCGGATCAAGGAAACTGCGGTTAAACATCAGATCAGCAATATTCGCGGCTTTCAGATCAGCCGGATTCTGCGAACGTGGATAAGACGGCGTGAGGTTAAGAATGATACCGATTTCGCCACCGGGATCACGGGCGCGATAAGCTTTTACCGCCAGGGAATGCGCCAGCATGGTGTGATACGCCACGGTGGCGGCACGTTTGAAATCCACCACATTCGGATAATGGAAATCATACAGATAACCCCCTTCCACCGGCACCACCGGTTCGTTGAACGTAAACCAATGCTTGACCCGGTCACCAAACAGTTCAAAACAGGTATCGGCGTATTTTGCATACGCCTGCACCACGTCGCGGTTTTCCCAGCCGCCGATTTCCTGCATCGCCATCGGCATATCGAAGTGGAACAGATTGATAAACGGCTGCACACCCTGCGCCAGCATTTCGTCGATCACCTGATTATAAAACGTGACCGCTTCCTGATTCACGTCGCCACGTCCGTTGGGAATTAAACGTGCCCAGGAAATCGACGTGCGGAAGGTGTTGTGATTCAGCTGTTTCAGCAGCGCGATATCCTCGCGCCAGTTTTTATAAAACGTTGAAGTATCCTGCGGGCCGACGTCATTGTGAAAGCGTGTTGGCTGCTGTGAATACCAGTGATCCCACACCGTGGCACTTTTCCCGTGGCTCAGGGATTCACCTTCGGTTTGTGGCGCCGAACTGGCACTGCCCCACCAGAATTCTTTTGGAAATGCGTATTTCATCGTTATCCTCGCTGTCCGTTAGCTGTACGTTTTAACTGATATTTAACTGTTTGCCGGCACGGCATTGCCCGCCGTTTGTGCCGTGGCTTTTTCCGCTTCCTGTTTCAGCAACGTACGTTCATAGGCTTTCAGGAACGGGTAGTACATAACGGCTGATAACACCATACAGAACAGGCACATAATTACCGGACTGAATGCCCAGTTTGCGGCCCATGACGCACCAATCGGTGCAGGTGTTGTCCAGGGTGTGAGCGAGACCACTTGCGCGACCCAGCCGAGTTTTGTGGCGGTGTAAGCAAAAATAGCATTCAGCATCGGCACCAGCGTAAACGGCAGGAAGAATACCGGATTCATGATAATCGGCGTGCCGAACAGGATAGGTTCGTTAATGTTGAAGAAGCTCGGTACCACCCCCATCCGGCCAATAGTACGCAGATGCACGGCCTTGCTGCACAGCAAGAGAATCGCCAGCGGTAAGGTCGACCCTACGCCACCAATCAACAGATAGTGATCCCAAAATCCTTGCAGGTAAATATGTGGCAATGGCGCACCGGCCTGTAACGCCGTCTGGTTAAGCGCCAGATTGGTCATCCAGAACGGGTTCATGATGCCAGTGACAATCAGTGCGCCATGAATCCCTGCAAACCACAGCACCTGGCAAATAAATACTGAAATTAAAATCGCCGGCAGCGAATCCGATGCAGAGACCAACGGTGCCAGCAAATGCATGATGGCTTCAGGAATAATCATGCCGGTGGTGGACTGAATAAAGAGATTCAGCGGATGCAGCGTGGCGACAATCACCACCACCGGGATCAGAATTTCAAATGAACGTGCCACACCAGTCGGCACTTCTTTCGGCAGGCGGATGGTGATGTTGCGACGTTTGAGCAACGCATACACTTCAGCGGCATAAATCGCTGTCAGAATGGCGGTGAAGATACCTTCGCCGGAAAAATATTGCGTGGAGATTTGTTTGTCATGATACGGCGCGGCCACCAGCAGAAACGCCATAAATGCCAGTAAACCGGTCATGATCGGGTCAAGCTTATAGTGCTTACCGAGGCTTGCACCGATACCTACCGAAATGAAAAACGTCATGACGCCCATGCTCAGATACCACGGCAACATCAGTTGTTCACGGTATTTCAGCGACAAGTCCAGCCAGCCGCGCGCGAAGCTCATGGTCGTGTCCGGCGAGAAAGGCGGGAAGATAAAGACCAGCATGAACGAGCCAATAATCATAAATGGCAGTGCTGCGATAAAGCCATCGCGGATGGCAATCACATGCCGCTGCTGACCGACACTGCCGGCCAGTGGCGTGATATGTTTTTCGATGACGTTAACCATCGCCTGATAGAGGCCACTCATACGCGGCTTCCTTCCTGTGCGATCAGACCAAAGGCAAAGTCGAGCACGTTATCACCGCGCTGCATGCCATAATCCATCATGTTGATGGTCTCGACCGGAATGTTGAATTCTGCCGCTCTGGCAGATAAATCAGCCTGCATGTAACGCACCTGCGGACCGAGCAGCACCACCTGATAATCACGGAATTTTTCATCAAACTCGCTGGCACCGAATGCGTCAATCTGCACCTCTTCTCCGCGTTCCGCCGCCACTTCTTTCATCTTCCGCACTAACAAACTGGTCGACATCCCCGCTGAACAACAAAGCATGATTCTTTTCATTTTGCTTCACTCCACGATGATTTATGTTCTGCCCGTTTTAACCTGCTGAGGGTATTTGAGGTGTTATGGAAACCGGTTTCCATCGCTATACCCTCGATGTGCGAACAGGCTCAAAATTTTGACGGGGGATTTGTTGCAGGTGTGAATGGCGTCACGAAGCGCAAAATTAAACAATGCAAAAGCGGGGAAAGAGGCTAAGGGAGAGAGCTGCATTGATACAAAAGAAAAAGGCGACCGGAGTCGCCTTAATAACCATGAATCCTCAGACTGGCGGCAGATCGAACAGCAAGATTTCGCTGTCTTCATCTGCATGAACGGACAATGCCGTTTCATCCCAGACAGCCAGCGCATCACTCTGCCCGGCTTTCTTACCGTTGATGGAAACGGTGCCTTTTACCACCTGGATCCACACGCGGCGATCAGCTTGTATCTGGTAAACCGACTGCTCATCTTTTTTCAGTGCCCAGCGGGACAACTCCATATCCTGGAACACCTTCAGCGAACCCTCGCGGGCATCCGGTGAAAGCACTAACTGGCGGCCCTGCGGCGCATCGAACATGCGCTGTTCGTAACGCGGTTCCAGCCCTTTCTGATTTGGAATAATCCAGATCTGATACAGGTGCAGCTTACGGTCGCTGTTACCGTTGTACTCAGAGTGCGTCACCCCGGTACCGGCGCTCATAATCTGGAACTCACCGGCCTGGATTTGTTCTTTATTGCCCATGCTGTCCTGATGTTCCACGGTGCCTTCCAGCACATAGGTCAGAATTTCCATGTCTTTATGCGGATGCTTACCAAATCCCTGCCCTTCATCGATGAAGTCTTCATTAATCACCCGCAATGCGGAGAACCCCATGAATTGCGCATCGTAATAATCGGCGAAAGAGAAAGTGTGCCAGCTTTCGAGCCAGCCGTGACTGGCGTGACCGCGTTCTTGTGCCTGTCGTAAGTAGATCATGTTCAACTCTCCTCAATGTTTTCTTTAGTCTAGTCAACGGCTGAGAATAAGAAAGCGTAAAAACTTCACTCCTCTGTTCAAAAAATATGAACAAATGCAGGCGGTTCAATCCAAAGGATTTGTGGGAGATGAGGCAAATGTTCTTATGCCGGTTGCTTAATTGCCTATCCGTACAATACTCAAAGAATAAATTCCTTAAGGTAAATTAATGTGACTTCTGTTCCCGGAAATTATCATGATTAAGCGCTGCAAGTTAATCGAAGGGATCACCGGCGGTATTAATCATTATCAGGCGCATCACGTGATATTCACGCACGGTAAGCGGTTATTCACAGATAAGGCATTTTCCCGTCCGTCTTATTTTATTGAACAGAACAATATCATAATAAATACCACATCCGTTGTGCCAGGCCGTACAGGGCCGCATATTGTGGTTAAAAATACGGAGATATAACAAAGTAAAAAAGCTCACCCTGAGCCTTAAAAGGATCCGCCCATGAAAACGTTAAATCGTATATCGGCACTGAAGGATTATAAATTACGGCAAGATCATAATGTCTTCGTTAATGGTTATTTTCAGGCCGGTGACGGCGGTGGCGGCCATTATTACTGGGACAAAAACTGCGTTCTGCCCGCCAATAACGGCACCGTCATCCGTTCTGACCACTCGGACACTGGACGCTGGCTGCTTATCCATCAGGGCGTGGGCGATTTCCGCACTTTCGGTATTCTCAATGCTGATCAACCCGCCGACGATGCGCTGGATGCATTAGTCAATGACCCGGCCATCAGCCAGATCTTCGCTTTTTCAGATTTGCTCTTTCAGCGCCGTCATCGCTTCTCACGTTCAGACCTCGTTCTGGATTTCCAGAACAACCGAATTTTCACCACAGGCATTGCCAGCGCACCGGCCAATGACCCCTTTGCTGCTGTGCTGTTTTTCCAGGGCACGGTGACCAGCATGCCTGTCACCTTCACGCAGACGGAAACGTTACAGGAGCAAACAGATATTTTCCCGGTAGCGGATTCGTCAGTTTTTCAGGTGGGCGACTGGTATGCGGTTCAGGTGACGGCGGTGAAAGGCGCGGCAGAACGGGAACTGCAAAAGCTGGTGGAAATTATCGCCATTCCTGACAGCACACATATTCAGATTGATTATTACAACGGCTGGGAATTGCTGGCCGGCAGGATAATCAGCTGGCAGAAAGTCGAACCGGTCAAATTCGTCACCGTCAAAAATATACAGTTCTTTGGGGCGGGTGCTGATCAGATCACCGGTAGCCATCCGGTGGCGTTTGAATACGCGGTGTATGCCAACGTCGAAGGTATCCATTCGACGGGCTCCTTCTGGCCGGTGGTAATGCGCCGCTGGAATACCCATTATCTTACGAAGCAATGTTCTCTCATCAATCCGCCGAACACAGCTTTTGGCGGTGCCGGATACCTGACCCAGCAAATCTATTGTCTTTACGGCCAGGTCAGTGATTGCAGCGTCGCCAACGCGCGGCATTTAAATGATTTCACGGCGTCGGCGTATTGTCTGGTCGAAAATTGTCATGCAAGCGGACAAAGCGCGGAAAAAGGGCCGTTTGTGACCCACGGTCAGTACGAACATGATCTCACCTATACCGGCAACTCAGGCCTGATGACTTTTGCCAATTCCGGTGCGACCTGGGGAGGCAGCGCCAAACGTATCAATGTACGTAAACACGTCTGCCCGTGGTTTGTCGCACGCACCGGCGTGAGTGAACTCACGCTGGAAGATGTTGTGGTGATGGCTAACGACACTATCCCGCAGTCCGGGATGTTGTGGGTGAATGCCGACGGTTTGCAGATGACCGGCTGTACCGCTGACCGCACGCTGATTATCAGTCAGGCATCGCAACGCGCTGCGCGCCCGAATGTCATCCGTCAGTGCCAGTTTTCCCTGCCGGAGGACGGCGCACCGGTAGTACAAAGCAACGTCACCGCCGCCCTCACCTTTACCGATACAGTATTTAACGACATCAACGGGCAGGCTTTTGACAGCACCGCGCCGCTGAATTTTGTCCGCTGTACGTTTAATGCCACCACAGAATTTGCACCGCTCACCCTGAAATCCTGCACGCTGTCGGTTCAGGCATCACAGTTTAATCAGGCCGGTTTCGTCCTTTCCGGCACTGGGGCGAAGCAAATTGATATTCTTTCCTCGACGATGGTGCAGGCTACATTGGATTTCACTGCTTTCACCTCACAGCCCGCCGGTTCATTGATGTTTCTTAACAACCGCCTGTCCGGCAGCGCTGTCATTGCACAGCCTCCCGCCGGAGAACGGGTAATATGGCAGCAGAATATGATTTTTGCCTGAAACAGGCTCGCCAGAAATATGAAAGGTTTTTCGAAATAGTTTGAGTTGTGGAAAGGCGGCCAGCGAGCAAATCCCCGGGAGCATACACAAGTATGTGACCGGGGTGAGCGAACGCAGCCAACGCATCCACAGCTCAAAATATGAAGAAAAAAAAGCCAGCACCCGGCTGGCTAAGTAATACTGGAAGCAATGTGAGCAATGTCGTGCATTCATGGGGACCCGTTTGACCTTGGTGTGAGGCCATCCCCGGAACGCATGGCAATAATAATCATTATCATTCGCACTTGTAAAGCTTTATTTTTATCCAACATTCGATTGACACTTTTCCTAATCCTGATAAATCTGGTGGATATTCAAACGGTAACCACCATAAGAGGAGTGTCGCCATGAGCGAAATAGTCATTCGTCACGCTGAAGCCGCAGATGCAGAGGCGCTTCATCACCTATACGCTCAGGTTCCTGTTTACAGCGACACGCTACAACTCCCTTATCCATCTGCCACGCTATGGGCAGACAGGCTTGCTAATGCCACACCGGGTCGGTTTGCGCTGGTGGCGTGCATCGACGGCAAACTGGTGGGCAACCTCACCCTGATGGTCGAGCAGCCCTGGCGACGCCGCCATGTGGCAACTTTCGGCATTGGTGTGGATACACAATTTCAGGGAAGAGGCGTCGGCAGCAAGCTGATTGCCGCCGCCCTTGAGTTGTGTGACAAATGGCTGCACGTGATCCGCGTCGAGCTGACGGTTTATGCCGATAATGATGCCGCAATCGGGCTGTATAAAAAGTTCGGTTTCAGCGTTGAAGGCCTTAGCCCGAGCTACGCAATGCGCGACGGCGAGCTGGTGGATACGCTGCACATGGGCCGCATCCGCCGCATCCCGCAGCCGGCTTAACCGGCAGAGGCGCTGGTTTCATGTGCGGGCTGACGTAACAGCAACCGCACTACCAGCGCCATTGCCATCAGCACCAGTAACGCCGAGCCAGGATAAATCGCATCAATCCCGGCCTGTGCCATCAGCATTCCGGCCAGCGGGCCGGTAATCCCCAGTGATAAATCAAGAAATGCCGAATAAGTCGCCAGTGCGCTGCCCTGATTTTCCGGCGGCAACTTTTTGACTGCCACCACGCCCAGCGCCGGATACACCAGCGAAAAGCCTACGCCGGTAATGAAAGCACCGGCCATCGCTGCCCACGCTGTCGGGGCGAGAAACACCATCATCAGCCCGATAATTTCCACCACAAAACACACCAGCGCTACGCGTAATCCGCCAAAACGGTTGATACTGTTGGGTAATAACAGCCGCATACCGACAAACGCCACACTGAAAAATGTCAGGGAAAACGCTGCGCCCGGCCAACCTTTCGCGGCGTAAAACAGGGTGATAAAGGTGGCAATCACGCCAAACCCGGTCGAGGCCAGCGCCAGCATCATGCCATAAGGCAATATTTTCCCCAGCACCTGCCGGAACGGGATTTGCGTTGAGGCTTTCGCGACCACCGGCGGCTTGCGCCACGCGGTGACCAGTGCCGTCAGCGCCACCAGCATGATGCACACCGACAACAGCGTCAGGCCGCCGAAACTGAAAATCAGTACGCCAAGCGGGGCGCCAATCGCCATCGCGCCGTACGTCACCACTCCGCTCCATGAAATCACTTTGCCGATATGCAGGGAGCCGACCACGCTGATCCCCCACAGTGTTGAACCGGTTCCGGCAAAACTTTGTCCGACACCCAACATCACGCGGCCGAGACATAATAACGCCAGACTGACCGCCGGCGCGGCGTCAAATCCCAGCGCCAGCAGATAGCACACGCCGCTGAGCAGACAGCCGCTCAGCCCGAACATCACCACCCTTTTTGGCCCGACTTTATCCGCATAACGCCCGGCATACGGACGGCTCAGCAACGTCGCGAAATATTGCAGGCTGATCACCAGTCCCGCCCAGAAGGCGCTGTAACCGAGATGCTCGTGCACATAACCCGGCAGGATCGCCAGCGGCAGGCCGATGGTCAGATAATTGGCAAAATTAAATACCAGAATGGAGAGAATTCGCAGCGTGGTCTTTGCCGGATGGGTGGCCGTTAAATCAGGCGAAGCAGCGTCAGGCATGGAAATTTGCATCTCACGAAAAGAGGGTTCAGGCATGTTACGAAGCCGTAAAGGAATATTTGACTTTATTAGTAATAGCGTCCTTTCGCAACAAATTGAACCGCTGTTTTACTCAGGCTTCCCGGTACTGCCATCAAAGTGACACATCACTGTCATGCGCGCTGATTATGGTCGGTAGACTTCAACCGGAGGACATCCTATGTTCAGCATGGATACCCTGTTTCAGGATCTCGACCCGCAGCATAAAACCCCTTCCTGGCAACGCCGTCTGTTAAAAATCCTGTTCCGCGAAAAAGAATTCCACCGTTTTGCCGATCAGTATCCGCACCTGAAAGGCATTGATATGGCCGAGCAGGTGCTTGAGCATTTTAATATCCGCTGTGAACTGACAGAGCGCGACCGGGAGCAGATCCCGAGCTACGGCCCGGTGGTTATCGTGGCGAATCATCCGATTGGCACGCTGGATGGACTGGCGATATTGCATGCGGTGGCGTCGGTGCGTCCGGATGTCAAAGTGGTGGCAAATCAGTTGCTGTCACTGGTGTCCTCACTCGGCAGCCTGATGATCCCGGTGGATAATATGGGCAATCGCACACGACGCAATCAGGTCACTCAGATGCAGGAACATCTGGAAAATCAGGGCGTGCTGATTGTCTTCCCGGCGGGCGAAGTCTCGCGCATGAGTTCGAAAGGTGTGCGCGACGGAAAATGGCACACCGGTTTTATCCGCCTCGCCGCCAAAGCCCGTGCGCCGGTCGTACCGGTGCATATCAGCGGCAGTAACAGCATGCTGTTTTATATCAGCTCCATGATTTACCGCCCGTTCAGTACGCTTTTACTGGTGCATGAAATGTTTGGTCAGCGTGGCAATAGCCTGACGCTTAAAATCGGGGCGCGCATTCCTTATACCAGCTGGCACGACGGACAAATGCAGGCGGGCGATCTGGCGGCGCGTTTTCGTAAACATCTTTACCGCCTCGGCGCCGGCAAACCGGGTTTGTTCCATACCGAGACGTCGATTGCCCGCGCGGAAGACCGTGCAGTCTTGAAACACGCCCTGGAAGCCAGCGAAGTGCTGGGCAAAACGCCGGATGGCAAAATGATTTACCTGTATCGCCGCCACGGTGAAGACACTGTGCCGATTTTGCGCGAGCTGGGGCGCCTACGCGAAATTGCGTTCCGCGCCGTTGGGGAAGGCAGCGGACGCCGTCGTGATCTCGACGGCTACGATGACGATTACTATCATCTGGTTTTATGGGATCCGCAGGCGCTGGAAATTGTCGGCGCATACCGGTTTATCCCGACCGCAGAACAAGTCGCCAGCAAAGGACTGAACGGGATCTACAGCCAGAGCCTGTTTCAGTACGGCCATCAGATGGACCCGATTCTGGCGCAGGGTATCGAACTCGGGCGCAGCTTTATTCAGCCCGCCTACTGGGGTAAACGCGGGCTGGATTATCTGTGGCTCGGTATCGGGGCGTATCTGGCGAAATATCCGCAGACACGCTACCTGTTCGGACCGGTATCGATTTCCGGCGGGATGCCGCTGCCCGCCCGTGATTTACTGGTCGCGTTTTACCGCCTGTATTTCTCTCCGGCCTTACCGCTGGCGACATCCCGGCGCCCCTATCCGGCGTCGTTGCCCGACGTGTTAGCCCAGTTTTGCGGCGATGATTATCAGGAAGATTTGCAACGCCTGAAACGCCTGCTGGCAAATCTCGGCTGCAGCATTCCGGCGTTGTATAAACAATATTCCGAACTTTGCGAAACCGGCGGCGTGCAGTTCATTGATTTCGGCAGCGATCCTGAATTCAATAACTGTATCGACGGGTTAGTGCTGGTGGATCTCAGCCAGCTAAAACCGGCGAAGTTTGAGCGTTATATTGCGGTGCATCAGATAAATGAAACGCATGCAATGCATGAAAATTTATAGGAAGGCATCACGCAACTTCTTGATTTGATGTTTGGCAGGCGATCAGTCGTTACTGTATTATTCCCGGGCTGCGGCACATCCGCAGTCCGGGAATTGCAGCCCGGCTTGGAAAACAACAGTGCGATAATATATAGCTATCCTCTGTTGCAGCCTTGTCACATCCGTCGGAAATTATCTGATGTTCTATGGTGGCTCAGGCGGGGCTGACTTCGGTCAGACCGGGGTCCAAGCCGGTACTGCAATCTCCGTCTGGGCTACCACCCAAAAGAGTATTGCAGCTCTTCTTAGGGGTAGTAATCACTGCTTAACTTGGACAAGCAACATGAAACATGTTTCTCATAATCCTACCTTTCTACCGTTCCCCGATTGCTCAACGAGCCCGCACATTTGGGGAGGTGTGCAATGAAAACCTACCAATATGAAGATTGGCATTCCGCCGATATCATCGCCGGGCTACGTAAAAAAGGCACCACACTTGCCGCCGTTTCACGCGCCGCAGGTTTATCTTCCTCTACACTGTCCAACGCACTTTCCCGCCCATGGCCGAAAGGCGAATTATTGATTGCAGAAGCACTTGGCCTGGTGCCTGCGCAAATCTGGCCGAGCCGATATTATGATCACAGAGGCGCAGAGATCAGGAAAGTGCTCAGAAAATAAAAAATGAAGTCATTAAATAGTCGGGGGCGGCATTCCGGCGCTGTATAAACAAGACTCCGAGCTTTGCGAAACCGGCGAAGTTTGAGCGTTATATTGCGGTGCATCAGGAGATGCAGAAAGCGTAATTCCCCTTTCGGAAGCCGGCTTAAAACCGCCAGTATCGTATGCC
>NZ_JAFMOS010000532.1 GCF_019049755.1 Rahnella perminowiae | reverse complement strand
CTCTACTATCATTCATTCTTTCAGGTTGTTTGAAATTATTATCGTTCATTGATGGCTAATAGGATTGGACAGATCACAGTTTTTATTTTAATTAAATATCATACTGAGAAAAGACCCTATTCATATGAAGAGGTATTATGTTAAGCGACTGGATTAATGAAAACAACACGCAAATCATTAGCAAAACAGATGACTGGAAAAGTGCAGTAGCAATTGCCGTACAACCGTTAATTGATTCGGGCGCAGCGGAAAATCGCTATCTTCAGGCTATATATGATATGCACCGCGAAATCGGACCTTATTATGTTTTGGGCGAAGGTATTGCGATGCCGCACGCCCGGCCGGAAGAAGGGGTTAACCGGACGGCATTGTCTCTGGTCATTGTTTCAGAAGGCGTTGAGTTTGGCAGTGAAGGTAATGATCCGGTTTATGTTATCTTCGCGCTGGCCGCGGTGGACAGCCATTCGCACATCGAAATGATTGCCAGTCTTTCCCATCTGTTCTGCGATGACGAGGCAGCGGAACGCTTAAAACGCAGTAAAAACAAGCAGGAAGCATTAGAGATTATCCGGCAGTTTTAGACGTGAAGTGAAAAAAGATAAACATAACCCTTTATGTACACCTACAAAGAACGTAAGGAAAAATGATGAAAAAGCTATCAATCCTGGCGGTATGCGGTGCGGGTCTGGGCAGCAGTTTTGCCTGTGAAATGAGTATCGAAGCGGCACTGAAGGATCTGGGTGTGGAAGCCGATTTATCACATTGTGATATTTCCAGCGCCACGTCTTCAAGAGCTGACATTATTATGACCGGCGAGAATTTCAGATCGCAATTTCAGCATTACACCATTAATGCCAATATTATTTATCTGAAACGACTGGTGGATAAAAATGAAATAAAGACCAAGCTGACGCCTATTCTTCAGGAGATGGGGCATCTGGCCACGTAATAACATGCCGTCTTAATTCACAATACGTATAAATTAAATCAACAGAACAATTACCGTGAACTCTACAGGGGACGCTTATGTCTTTCCTTCACTTTATTGTCAATGATGTATTAGGCCAGGCATCAATATTAATATCACTGATCGCCATGATTGGTCTGATAGCATTAAAGAAAAGCACCGGGCAAGTTATTACCGGCACATTAAAAACGCTTCTGGGTTTTTTGGTTCTGCTTTCCGGTGCCAGTATTATTGTTAATGCCCTGACCTTTCTGGGTGAAATATTCCAGAAAGGGTTTCATATGCGCGGGATTGTTACCGACGTCGGTTCTATTGCCGGTATCGCACAGCAAACCCTCGGGCGTGAAACCGCATTAATTATGGTTCTGGCGTTTATCGTCAATATCCTGATTGCCCGCCTGACCCGTTTCAAATATATCTTTCTCACCGGACAGGCCTCCCTGTGGATGGCCACGGTATGTTCCGTTATCGGGTATATGGGCGGTTTGCGCGGTACGGAACTGATCCTGACCGGTGGCATTATTGCGGGCATTATGGCCGTCGGGATGCCGGTGCTGGCTCAGCCGATCGTGCGTAAAATCACCGGTTCCGATGACATTGCACTCGGCCATTTTTGCACCATCGGTTATATCGTGCAGGCGGGTGTGGCGAAAATCACCGGCGATGTCAGTAAAAGCACCGAAGATTTCGAGCTGCCGCAATCTTTCTCTTTTCTGCAGGACACCTATCTGTCGATGATGGTGGTGATGATCCCGATTTACCTGATCCCGGCGATTGCCGCAGGGCCGGAAGTCGTCGCGCCTTACGCCAATAACGTCAACTATCTGGTCTATTCGTTCCTGCAATCCATTCAGTTTGTGGTCGGCGTTTATGTTCTGCTGTCGGGTGTCCGCCTGTTGCTGGCGGAAATCGTACCGGCATTTCGCGGCATCGCCCTGCGCATTGTCCCGAACGCCATTCCGGCACTCGATTGCCCGGTGCTGTTTCCATATGCACCGAACGCCGTCATTATCGGCTTCATTTCCACCACCATTGGCTCCGTCATCGGCATGTTCCTGTTTCCGAGCCTCGGGCTGGCGATGATTTTACCGGGCATGCTGACCAACTTCTTCGCGGGTGGCACAGCGGGCATCTTCGGCAATGCTGTCGGCGGGCGGCGCGGCGCAATTATCGGCGGCATCTTCCACGGCCTGTTTATCACCCTGCTGCCTGCGTTGCTGCTGCCGCTGCTCGGTAAGTTCGGCTTCTCGAACGTGACGTTCAGTGACTCAGACGTCATCAGCGTCGGGCTGGTATTCGGCCACATTCTTAACTTCTTCCACTAAGCGAACCGGAGAGCCTTCTTATGGATAAAAGTTTGGACACACGCATCGGACAAATTTTAGCGCAACAGATGCCGCCGCAGGCGTCGGCGAAAGCACTTAATGAACTGGGAAAACAGTATCAGGAACAGCAGGATCTGGACGCGGCCATTGCCTGCTGGGAGCAAAGCATGGCCTGTTATGGCAAACCCGGGTTTGCCCAGGCTCAGCTGATGAAAGCCTACAATGCCCGGCGACGTCAGTGCTCTGAAGCCGGTGACGGCAAAGGGCTGGAGCAATATTCTGAGAAAATCGATGCGCTGATGCAGCAAAGTAAGGATGCAATCCGCTACGGATTCTGAGGGAGCCAAAAGCCAGAACAGAGGTTCCGGCTTTTGTTTTTCACGTCTTTATTCTTCTCAATCCTTCCGTAGAATAGATTTTGCCCCCGTCGTGAGGGCCTAATAACGAAGGATTTACTATGCCGATGATCCGTTTGGAAATGTTGCCGGGCCGCACTGCTGAACAAAAACGCGATTTTGCCCGTGAAGTGACCCGCCTGGCGGTAGAAACGCTTAACTGTAAGCCTGAAAGTGTGGATGTGATAATCACTGAAATACCAAAATCACATTGGGCAAAAGGGGGCGTATTACCGGAAGAATAATAGGCGGGATTAAACGCCGTCAGCCAGCACAGAGAATGTGCTGGCTGAGCCGATCAAACGGCCAGAAACGTGATTACTTTTGCAAAGATTTCGTCCGCTGCGCAAAGCTCTTGCGCAATTTTTGCAGTTTCGGCGGGATCACCGCCATGCAGTAACGGTTCTGCTGTCCTGCGCCATCCCAGTAATTCTGGTGATAACCCTCGGCCACGTAGACTTCACCGAGCGGTTCAATGCTGGTGACAATCGGATCACTGTGATCATGTTGCGCACGCAGTATTGCCGCTTCCGCCTCTGCTTTTTGCTGGTCGTTAGCCGGGAAAATCGCTGAACGGTATTGCGTACCGACATCATTCCCCTGGCGGTTAAGCTGGGTCGGATCGTGCGTCGCAAAATGGATATCCAGTAAATCGCCGTAGGTCAGTTTTTCCGGGTCAAACCCTACACGGATGGCTTCCGCATGGCCGGTCGTGCCGGTGCAAACCTGTTCATAATTCGGATTCGGACGACGCCCGCCGGTGTACACACTTTCCACCGACTCCACGCCGATGACGTCTTTGAACACCGCTTCCGTACACCAGAAACAGCCGCCACCGAAAATAGCGTATTCGATTGTCATACAGACTCCTTCACTGAGGGGGTAGAAGAAATATGGGGACGAATAGCATTGAGATAAAGGTATGGCATTAAAAAAACAGAATGTGAAATTTTATCCCCGGTAAATGATATTATTTTGCACCCGCTTATTTCCCTGTAAATAGTGTTGATATTTCGTCTGATTGATCTGGCTTTTTTTTCGTGGCAGACTCACTGGCATTGAAATACATGGAATTCCCCTATGAAAGACGTCATTGAAGGTTTCCTCAGATTCCAGAAAGAAGCGTTTCCGCAACGCTCTAACTTATTCAAAAAACTCGCGTTAAACCAAAATCCTAAAACCTTGTTTATCTCCTGTTCTGACAGCCGGCTAGTGCCGGAATTGGTCACGCAGCGTGAACCGGGCGAACTGTTTGTTATCCGTAATGCCGGTAATATTGTGCCGCCATTCGGGCCGGAACCGGGCGGCGTTTCCGCCACGGTAGAATATGCCGTCATGGCGCTGGGCGTGAAAGATATCGTGATCTGCGGGCACTCCAACTGCGGCGCAATGAGCGCCATTGCGAACTGCACCTGTCTGGATCACATGCCGGCAGTCGCCCACTGGCTGCGTTATTCCGATGCCGCGAAAGCCATCAATGAATCCGTCGAACACGAAAACCCTGAGGCCCGCGTCAACGGTATGGTGCACCAGAACGTCGTTGCCCAGCTCAGTAACCTGCGCACACACCCTTGCGTTGCCGTCGCGCTGGCGAAAGGGGAAATTACCCTGCACGGCTGGGTTTATGATATTGAATCGGGTTCTATCGAAGCTTTCGATGCGAAAAGCGGCGCTTTTATTTCGCTGTCTGATAACCCTGAAGTCAGAGCCAGTTAATTAAAACATCCGGAACATTTGTAAATAATGTTCCGGATGATAAATCATCGACTTAAGTCTTATTATAGTGTTGTCTTCACCTCTGCCGTAATATCCCCCTGCCTGAACGACAGTTAACCGATTTCTCTTTTACGCCACAGCGAGAATAATTGATGTCTGTTATTACGTTAAACCGTCTGGCCGATTGTCCTGCCGCACAGTGGGATGCGCTGGTGCCTGCGCAGCAGCCTTTCCTGAGCCATGCATTTTTATCCGCGCTGGAAGACAGCGGCAGCCTGGGGCCACATTCCGGCTGGCGTCCGCAGCACCTTCTCTGGCAGGAAAACGGCGAAATCTGCGCCGCCATTCCCGGCTACCGCAAGCACCATTCTTATGGCGAATATGTGTTTGATCAGGGCTGGGCAGATGCCTGCCAGCGTTCAGGCATCGCTTATTACCCGAAATGGCTGGGCGCCGTACCCTTCAGCCCGGTGACCGGCGCAAGGTTGCTGGGTGAGGAATCGGCGGTGATCAATCTGTTACAGACATTGCCTGATTATCTGGAAGAGAATGGCCTGACCGGTGCGCATATTAATTTTACTGACGAACGCGCCAACCGGCTGATGGGCGATCAGGCGGTCTGGCAGCACCGTCAGGGCCTGCAGTATCACTGGCAAAACCGTGGCTACCGGGATTTTCAGGATTACCTCGACGCGCTGACGTCGCGCAAGCGCAAACAGTTTCGCAAAGAGCGGGAACAGGTGGCGTCACAAGGAATCGATTTTGTCTGGCGGGAAGGTGCGCAGGTCACAGAAGCGCAATGGGATTTCGTCTATGCCTGTTACAGCAATACCTATGCAGTTCGCGGCCAGTCGCCGTATCTGACCCGCACTTTTTTCAGCCTGCTGGCGGAAAGAATGCCGCAGGCTATCCGCGTGGTGTTTGCTCAGCAAAACGGCCGCGACGTGGCGATGGCCTTCAGCTTAATCAGCGGCGATACGTTTTATGGCCGCTACTGGGGATGTGTAGCGGAATTTGACCGGCTCCATTTCGAGACCTGTTTTTATCAGGGAATGGAATATGCGATTGCCAGCGGACTGGCGCGTTTCGACGCGGGGGCACAAGGGGAACACAAGCTGCTGCGCGGTTTTGAACCGGTGATCACCGACTCCTGGCACTATTTACGGCATCCGGGTTTGCGCGATGCCGTGGAGGATTTTCTGGTGGAAGAACGTGCCGCCGTGCAGCGCTGGGCCGATGAAGCCCGTGAAGTGCTGCCCTACCGGCACGACGTCTGTTAAGTGGGGCCTTAATCCATACCGACAAAACCGCCGGTCTGGTGTTGCCATAAGCGCGCATAAAGACCACCGTGCGCCAGCAGCTCGGCGTGATTACCCGTCTCGACAATCTGTCCTTTTTCCAGCACCACCAGACGATCCATTTTGGCGATGGTCGATAAGCGGTGTGCAATCGCAATCACCGTTTTGCCGCCCATCAGCGTCTCCAGACTTTCCTGGATTGCCGCTTCCACTTCGGAATCCAGCGCCGACGTGGCTTCATCCATGATCAGGATCGGGGCGTTTTTCAGTAATACACGGGCAATCGCAATACGCTGACGCTGCCCGCCGGAAAGTTTAACGCCGCGTTCGCCGACATGCGCATCCAGCCCGGTTCTGCCCAGTGAATCATAAAGCTGCGGGATAAATTCATCGGCACGCGCCTGACGGATTGCCCGCTGCAACTCTTCTTCCGTCGCGCCCGGTCTGCCATAAAGCAGATTATCGCGGATTGAACGGTGCAACAGTGAGGTGTCCTGCGTGATCATACCGATTTGGGCGCGCAGGCTTTCCTGAGTGACATCCGCAATATTCTGCTGATCAATCAAAATACGGCCACCGTCGATGTCATAAAGACGCAACAGCAGATTGACCAGTGTGGATTTCCCCGCGCCGGACGGTCCGATCAGACCGATCTTCTCGCCGGGGCGAATCGCCAGATCCAGATTCGGGATCACCCGGCCACCTTTGCCGTCATTCTCTTTTCCATAGTTAAATTCAATATGATCGAAATGGATCGCACCCTGATCCACTTTCAGCGCTTTCGCCTGCGGAATATCCGTTACCGTCAGCGGCCGCGCAATGGTGTGCAGCCCATCCTGTACCATGCCGATATTTTCAAAAATACCGTTCACCACCCACATGATCCAACCGGACATATTCACGATACGAATAACCAGACCCGTCGCCAGCGCGATAGCCCCGACGCTTATCAGCGACTGCGTCCACAACCACAGAGCCAGACCGGTGGTGCTGACAATCAGCAACCCGTTCAGCGTGGTGATCGACACATCCATCCCCGTGACCAGGCGCCCTGCCAGCTGGGTTTTCTCGGTCTGTTCAGTGATCGCTTCGCGCGCGTATTTCTGTTCAAGATCCGTATGGGCGAACAGTTTCAGCGTTGTGATATTGGTGTAACCGTCAACGATACAACCCATCAGCTTTGAACGCGCTTCCGATGATTGCACCGAGCGTTGTTTCACGCGCGGCACGAAATAACGCAGACAGATACCGTAGCCAAAAATCCAGATAATCAGCGGGATCATCAGCCGCCAGTCCGCCTCGGCAAACAGGAATAACGCACTGGCGGCATAAATGACCACATGCCAGATGGCGTCCACCGCCTGCACCGCCGAATCGCGCAGCGAGTTACCGGTCTGCATAATGCGCTGGGCAATGCGTCCGGCGAAATCGCTCTGGAAAAAGTTCAGGCTCTGTTTGAGGACATACTTGTGGTTCTGCCAGCGGATCATGCTGGTCATGCCCGGACTGATGGTCTGGTGAACCAGCAAATCATGCAGCCCGATAAATACCGGCCGCAGGATCATCGCGACCGCCGCCATCCAGAGAAGCTCGCCCCTATGGTCGGTGAAAAAACTGCCCGGCGGGGTGTCCTTGGTCAGGTCGATAATCTGGCTGAGATAGCTGAACAGCGAGACTTCGATCAGCGCACCGATCAGCCCCACCACCAGTAAAATAGCGAAACTCGGCCAGACCTGGCGCAGATAATAAACATAGAAAGGCAGTACCTGATCCGGCGGCTCAACGGCCGGTGCCTCACGGAAGATGTCGATCATTCGCTCGAAACGGCGAAACAGCATAGCGGATCCCCTTTATGATATCCCTGTCGGCGTTGCTGGTTTCCATGCCATTTCAACGCCGTAAAGGGCAAAGCTTAGTGCAAATCACGGGGAGTATGGCCGGTTATTTCTTCAGCACAGCATCTTTTTGTAACAGCGACAGGACAAACGCCAGCACCATCACGCACGCGGCAATCAGATACACCGAGTGCAGCGCCGAGCCAAAGGCCTGCAAATAATCAGCACGGATGGCGGCCGGTAATTCCTGCACCGCCTGCGCACCCAGCGAGCGCGGAAGCACCGTGCCTTCGGGGATCAATGCCCCCAGCTGATCACGCAGCACATGGGTAAAAATCGCACCAAACATTGCCACGCCGATGGAACCACCGATAGAACGGAACAGCGTCACCCCGGATGTTGCCACCCCCATCTGCTTCATCGACACCGCATTTTGCACCGCCAGCACCAGCACCTGCATCACCATGCCCAGCCCGAGGCCGAGCACACCGATATAGAGATACAACATATGCACCGGTGTGCTGACTTTCAGAAAGCCCAGCAACACCATGCCAGCAAAACTCAGCAACGTCCCGATAATCGGGAAGATGCGGTAGCGCCCGATGCGGCTAATCAGACGTCCGCTGATAACCGAGCTGACCAGCAGCGCGGCCATCAGCGGCAACAGTTGCATCCCGGCTTGTGACGGCGACGAGCCTTTCACCACCTGCAAATACAGCGGCAGAAAGGTCATCGACCCCATCAGAGACATACCGATAATAAAGCTTATTGCACAACTCAGCAGGAACGTACGGTCACGGAACAGGCCCAACGGAATAATCGGCTCTGCCGCCAGCGTCTCTTCATAAATGAAGCCACCGAGGGTCACAATACCGAACGCCAGAATGCACCACAGCTGCGGATCTGACCACTGATACACCGTGCCCCCTTCGCTGGTGAACAAAATAATGCAGGTCAGCGCCGCCGCGAGATAACCCGCACCGAGAAAATCAATTTCATGGCGGATACGCGCGGTCTGCGATTTCAGGGCCACACCAATCACCAGCAGGGCGAAGATCCCCAGCGGCAGATTGATATAGAAAATCCAGCGCCATGAAATATGCTCAACCAGAAAACCGCCAATCAGCGGCCCGATAACTGTCGCAAGGCCAAATACGCCGCCGAATAACCCCTGATATTTACCGCGCTCTGCAGGCGGAATCACATCACCGACCGCAGCCATACTGACCACCATCAGCCCGCCGCCGCCCAGCCCCTGTAAAGCACGCATCAGGATCAGCTGAGTCATGTTCTGCGCCAGTCCGCACAATACGGAACCGAGCAAAAACACGATAATCGCCGTTTGCAGCACAACTTTGCGGCCGAGCAGATCACCAAACTTACCGTACAGCGGCACCACAATCGTGGAGGCCAGCAGATACGCGGTCACCACCCACGAGAGCTGTTCCATCCCGCCGAGTTCACTGACGATGGTCGGCAGCGCGGTGGAGACTATCGTCTGGTCAAGTGCGGCCAGCAACATCACCAGCATCAGCGCAGAGAACAGCAGCTTTATCGAAGGCTTCTGTTGCACTACCTCGCCTGGTGCCGAATTTATTGTCGTCATGAATGAGATCCTGACTTGTAATTAATTAACGATATAATTAATATTGAAGCATCAAACTCATCTGGTCAATGGATCATCTTTCTTATGGCAGACAGAAAAATCTCAGAAACGCCAGGATCTGCAAAAAAAGATCCCACGGCAGCCGCGCGTCGTCCGGGTCGTCCCCGCAGTGGCAAAAAAGGCGCAGACAAGCGTGAACTGCTGCTGGACGCCGCCCTGAAACTGTTTGCCCAATACGGCATCGCCGAAACACCGCTGAGCATGATCGCCAAAGAAGCTGGCGTCACTACCGCCATGCTGCATTATTATTTCAAGACCCGTGAACAGTTGCTGGACGTGATGATCGACGAACGTTTTCAGCCGGTGCGTGCCGGATTTACGGACATTTTCGAAACGCATGCCGATGACCCGCTGATGGCGATCACCAACATGGCGCAATGCATGATTGATGCGGCAGAAAAATACCCGTGGGTAGCACCGCTGTGGGTACGCGAAGTCATCAGCGAAAGCGGTATGCTGAAAAAACGCATGGAAGAACGTAACGGCGATAAAAACCGGAAAATCGTACAGGAGTGCATTATCCGCTGGCAGGCAGAAGGACGGCTAAACCCGGATCTTAATCCGGCATTGTTGTTCATTTCCCTGTTCGGCCTGACGCTGTTCCCAATGGCCTCAATGAAAATGAGACAGGGAGGCGTATCGCCCATTTCCCCCGACATGTTGCGTAAACACGTCACCCTTTTGCTGTTCCACGGCGTTGCACCGCAGAAGCCGTAAGCCGGATCACGATAAGCGCGGGTCAAGCCGCGCAACTCTCTTAATTCCCTCTTTTTTGTAATGAAAAAAACTGTGCAGACTGTTTTATGATGTAAATAAAATGTTGCTGTTAATCAGGGAATACCGTTCAACATGAAGGGAATGCCACCGTTAATTCTTGCTTTGCTCGCCAGTTCGTTAGTACTCACTATCGGGCGTGGTGTCACGCTGCCGTTTATTACTATTTATCTGACCGAGCACTATCATCTGCTGCCCAAAAGCGTCGGAATTATTCTCGGTGCCAGTCTGGCGATCGGTATTCTCAGCAGTCTTTACGGTGGCTATCTGGTGGATAAGTTCAATCACCGGACGCTGATTACCGCCTCAGTCAGCCTGTTCGGGCTGAGTTTTTTGCTGTTGCCGTTTCTGCCGGATGTGACCGGCGTACTGCTGGTTCTGGCATTGCTGAATGCCTCTTACGCCCTGCTCAGCATTACGCTCAAAGCCTGTATCGCCAGCTGGCTACCGGTGGAAAAGCGGGTGAAGGCCTTCTCAATGAACTATACGCTGGTGAACGTCGGCTGGGCTGTGGGCTCATCGCTGGGTGTCTGGCTGGCGGGTTTCAGCCCGATGCTGCCGTTTGTGATTTCCGGCATGCTGGCACTGGGTACTGTGTTGTCCCTGACGTGGGGGCTACGTAATATTCCCCATAAACCGCCACAAGCAGAACAGGAACAGCAACCCCTGCCGAAACCCAACCTTCGCCAGACACTGAGCATTCTGGCTCATGACCGTCGCCTGATTTACTTCACACTGGGCAGCACACTGGGTTCGGTGGTGTTCGGGCAATTCGCCGGTTACCTCTCGCAGTATCTGATTCTGGTGACCAGTGCGGCCTTCGCCTATAAAATTATCGGCGCGGTGATGATCACCAACGCCGTGATTGTTATCGTCTTCCAGTACGTATTAAGCAGCAGGATGAAACAAAACAGTCTGCTGAAATGGCTGCTTCTCGGTACTCTGTTCTTCATCATCGGTCTGACCGGCTTTATGACTGCCGGACAATCGGTGTTGTTCTGGGTGGTCGCAATGGCGATTTTCAGTTTTGGCGAACTGATTGTTATCCCGGTGGAATACATGTTTATCGACTTTATCGCGCCGGAAAACATGAAAGGCAGCTATTACGGCATGCAGAACCTGAGCAATCTGGGTGGCGCGATAAATCCGGTCATGTGCGGTTTGCTGCTCAGTTACGCCGCCCCGCCGGTGATGTTTATCGCGCTGATCGCCGCCTCCGCTGGCGGGCTGATATTCTTCTGGATGGGGCACAGGCTGGCGGCTAATACAACGCGCGCGCCTGCTGTTTGAGGTTCTCCATCAGCCCGATATAAGGGTGCGGGCCATAGCTTATCCGGCTGACACCCGCCGCCGTGAGATCAGCCAGCGGCGGGGTCAGGTTGCTGGTCATAATATTCACCGGCAGCGCTGATACCTCACAGAGTTCGGCAATCAGTGTCAGGTCGCTCAAACCAATGCCCACCACACCGGCCTGCAAAAGTGCGCTCAGATTATCGCGACGGTCAGCACCATAACCCGTCTCGAAATCCACCGTGAGCGGCAGACTGACAACACAGGCAATACGTTGCACCGTCTGCAACAAACGGGCGAAAGGCATGGCTTCGCCATCCTGATAGCCCTGCGCTGCCGCACACGACCAGCTTCCGGTCGCGATGGCTTTTGCCCCCGCCTGTTCCACAGCCAGCGCACTTCCCGCATCCCAGATGTTGTATAAAATGACCGGATTGTTTTTGCGGTGAAGCTGTGAAAATGCCAATGCCTGACGTTGCTGACTCATACTCTGCTCCTCATTTAGCGGCTCAGCGCCATTCTTCTTTCGTGTTCAATCAGCCACCGCTTTCGCCATAGTCCGCCGCCATAACCGGTCAGCGAACCGTCGGCACCCATCACGCGATGACAAGGGATCAGAATTGAAATTTGGTTAGCGCCGTTAGCCCGGGCGACTGCGCGGCAAGCCGTTGCCTGCCCGATATCGGCAGCCAGCGCGGAATAACTGCGTAACTCACCTGCCGGAATGGCTTTGAGCGCATCCCAGACTTTGCGGGTAAACAACGAGCCGAACTCCGCCAGCGGCGTGACGAATGTGTATTTTTCGCCTGCGAAATACGCCTTCAGTTCGTCTTCAACCTGATCAATTAGCGGATTACGGCCAAAAATGATTTCAGATGACGTCAGCTGTTTCAGCCGCTCGATTTCATTGGGCAATGCCGGACGATCAATAAACTCCAGCAGATACAGCGCATCCCCGCTGGCAATCGCCAGCATGGAGCCGATCGGCGTATCCAGCCAGTCAGCTTTCAGAAACTGATGCTTTCTGGCCTGGCTGGGATTCAGCCCGATTTGCCGGCTTATCGCCGCACGGAATCCGCTCCCGGATTCAAAACTGGCATCCAGCTGGGCGTCAATGACCGGCTCACCGCCGGCCAGCGCATCGACACCTTTGCCGATCCTGCGCAAGCGCGCCATTTCCAGAAAAGTGATGCCAAACTGTCGTTTAAAGGCCCGGCGGACAGTGGAAGGATCAACGTTCATTGCCTGAACATCCCCTTCACTCCACTTTCTTTCCGGTTCTTTCTCGAGTGCAGCAAGCAATTTCAGCACCAGCGGGTCTTTTTCTCCGCCCTGCATGAGCGGCCTGCAGCGTTTACAGGGACGAAATCCTGCTTCCATCGCGCTGACCATCGACGGGTAAAATACCGAGTTCTCACGTTTAGGCTTTCGTGCCGGACAAGTCAGACGGCAGAAAATACCGGTGCTTTTAACGCCGACAAAAGCAAAGCCGTCATAGGCCGGATCACGGGCAATCAGCGCAGCATAAAGCACATTATCGTCAGGCAAATCGAAAAGCATGATTTCACTCACAGGCGGGATACGTGAGGAAAAGCATAGGGGAATTTCAGCAGAGGAAGCGACGTTTTTCGGGCGTTGATTTAAATATTTATGACAAGATAAACCATGCCCGGCCTGATACCGGGCATGGCCATGTTTACTCCTCCAGCCCGCGATTTTTCAGCATCGGTTCAATCGACGGCGCTTTGCCACGCCAGGTTTCGTAGAGTTTTTCCAGGTCTTCGCTGTTGCCGCGTGAGAGGATCTGATCACGGAATTTCTGACCATTCTCCCGCGTCAGTCCCCCCTGTTCGGTGATACCCGCAAAAGCATCATCGGCCAGCATTTCGGTCCACAGATAGGCGTAATATCCCGCCGCATAACCGTTACCCCAGATATGCTGGAAATAGCTGGAACGGTAGCGCGGTGGCACATACGCCAGATTCACCTTGTCTTTCGCCAGCGAATCCGCTTCAAACTTATCAACATCCTGCTGCGGTGCGTCCGCGCTCAGGCTGTGCCAGTGCATATCCAGCAGCGCGGCCGCCAGAAGCTCGGTCATGTCATAACCTTTGTTGAACTTGCTGGCTTTCTCGATTTTGTCCTGCAAGGCCTGCGGCATCACCTGACCGGTCTGATAATGTTTGGCGAAGTGAGTAAATACTTTCGGATCACTCGCCCAGTGCTCGTTAAACTGCGACGGGAATTCGACAAAATCACGCGGCGTCGCCGTGCCGGAAAGGCCCGGATATTCCTGATCGGCAAACAGGCCATGCAGCGTGTGGCCAAACTCGTGGAACATCGTGATCACGTCATCCCATGACAGCAATGCCGGTTGTCCCGCAGCCGGTTTCTGGAAATTCGCCACGTTATATATCACGGGCTTGTTACCCAGCAGTTTCGACTGATCGACGTAATTACTCATCCACGCGCCGCCACCTTTATTATCGCGCTGATAGTAATCGGCGTAGAACAACGCCATCGATTTGCCATCCTTATCGAATACCTCAAAAACCCGCACGTCAGGGTTATATACTGGCAGGTCTTTGCGTTCTTTAAAGCTAATGCCATACAGCAGGTTAGCGGCATAAAACACACCGTTTTCCAGTACATTATTCAGCTCGAAATACGGTTTGATCTGCGCGTCGTCCAGATCATATTTTTCCTTACGAACCTGCTGAGCGTAATGCTGCCAGTCCCAGGCAGCCATTTTGAAGCCGCCGTTCTGTTTATCGATTTCCGCCTGAATATCGGCGGCCTCACGCTGCGCACGGGCGGTCGCTGCGGGCACAATCTTATGCATAAAATCCAGTGCAGCCTGAGGCGTTTTCGCCATCTGGTCTTCCAGCTTCCACGCCGCATAGCTCGGGAAGCCCAGCACCCGGGCCTGCTCCGCACGCACTTTTGCCAGCTTCGCAATCAGTTCACGGGTGTCATTCGCATCGCCTTTTTCAGCACGATTGACGGAGGCTTCATACAACGCTTTACGCGTTTCACGATTATCCAGCGACTGCAATAACGGCTGCTGGGTGGTATTTTGCAGCACCAGAAGCCAGGCGTTATCCAGCTTGCGGTCTTTGGCGGCCTGCGCGGCAGCCGATAATTCGGCATCGCTCAGCCCGGCCAGCTGCGCTTTGTCTTTGACCGTCAGCCCGCCTGCTTTGGTCGCGGCCAGCAATTTGTTGGTGAACTGCGTGCTGAGTGTCGCGGCCTGCTGGTTCAGCGCCTTAAGTTTATCTTTATCCGCATCAGAAAGATTAGCGCCTGCCAGTTCGAAATCCTTAAAGGTCACCTCAATCAGGCGCTGTGATTCAGGAGAAATTTTCAGACTGCTGCGCTGGTCATAGACAGCTTTCAACCGGGCAAAAAGCTTGCTGTTAAGATGGATGCTGTCATCCATTGCCGCCAGTTTTGGCGAAGTCTCTTCATCAATTTTTTGCAGCGTGTCGTTGGTGTTCGCACCGGTCATCGCACCAAAAACATTCAGCACGCGCCCGAGCATAACGCCGGATTTTTCCAGCGCTACGTAGGTATTTTCAAAGGTTGGTGGGGCAGTATCACTGGCGATTTTATCGACTTCAGCGAGTTTCTGCCGGATACCTTCGAGGATCGCCGGTTCGTAATCGCTGTCTTTATAGAGATTAAATTGTGGCGCCTGATATTCCAGCGGGCTGGGCTTCAGAAACGGATTATCGGCACTGATGGTGTTTTTCATGACGTGCTCCTGCGTTGATGCCGGTGCAGATGGGGATTGTTCAGCGGACGCGTATTGGCCGTATGCCAGAGTAATAGCCAGAAAAAGAGGAGAAAGACGCATAGGGGATTTTCCTTTACCTGAGTTCCTTTAAGTCTTTGAGCATAGTAACAGGCAGGGGATTGGGCAAAATTAAGGGGGAGAAATTTACAGATAACCTTATGTTGCCCAATAAGAATGTACTTTATTCCCCCCGCCTCAGCCGGCAGCAGACGATCAGTCTTCAGCCCCTGAGTCGTCGGATCCGGAACTTAAATAATCGAGATCAGAGTCTTCATCAATCCCGCTTGAACTTAAGCTCCTGACTTGTGGCTTGTAATACTCATCGTTTATCGTGTATTGCTCAGATTGGATACCCACCATTTTCGGAACGCGAATTTCCGGCCGGTAAAAACTGTTAACGACGTTAGAAAGCTGGGCATCACTTCTGGCAGAAAGGATAATTTCCTGGTCAGCTGGCGGCAAAGTTCTGTTAGTGAGAATAATAGAATAAGCCAGCCCCACAACAGAGA